>JABDLC010000103.1 GCA_013001905.1 Gammaproteobacteria bacterium
GCACGCATCTGTTCGGGTTCGCCGAGCTGAACGGTCAGTGTGTTGTCGGTATGGGCGACCTTGAGATCGACCAGTGCGGCGCTTGTACAGTCGTTTGCGCCCTGAGCGCGTAACTCATCACGACACGCCTGGTCGAACTCGCCGCTAAGTTGCTGCAGACGCGGCATGATTGCCGGCTGCAGTGGCTGATCGATACTGCGTTGCCGATAGCTCTGCAGTCGGGCCGTGCCCATGCCCCACGCCGACAGTACGCCGGCATGGGGGTCGAGCAGTATCCGTGTCATACCTAAACGGTCGGCGATACGGCAGGCGTGTTGTGCACCGGCCCCGCCGAAACAGCACAGCGTGTAGTCGGCCGGGTTGAGGCCGCGCGCCACCGAAATATGGCGCAGCGCATTGGCCATGTTGTCGATTGCAACGCGGAGAAAGCCTTCCGCAGTTTGCTCGGGCGTAAACGAACTGCCGCTGCGCGTACTCACCTGCTGTGCCAGTTCAGCAAACGCCGTGCGCACACCGGCGACATCGAGCGCCTGTGTGCCATCAGCGCCAAATACCTGCGGGAAGTGCTGCGCCTGAATACGTCCCAGCAATACGTTGGCGTCGGTCAGCGCGAGCGGCCCGCCGCGCCCGTAACTGAGCGGGCCCGGGTCTGCGCCGGCGGACTCCGGTCCGACGATAAAGCGGCCGTTGTCGAAGTTGAGCAGCGAACCGCCGCCGGCCGCAATGGTGTGAATGCGGATCATGGGCGCGCGGATATGCACGCCGCCGATTTCGGTATCCGTCACGATGTCGGGCTCGCCGTCGCAGACCGAAACGTCCGTCGATGTGCCGCCCATGTCGAAACCGATCAGTTGATTTGTGCCTGCACGTTCGCCGGCTGCACGCATGCCAATCACGCCGCCCGCCGGTCCCGACAAAATCGCGTCTTTGCCGCGAAACCGGTCAGCGCTGACCAGGCCGCCGTGGCTCTTCATGAAGTAAATGTGCTCGCAGTGGATTCCGTGTGCTGACAGTTCGCGTTGAAAACCGGCCACGTAGTGCAGCAGGACAGGCGAGAGGTACGCGTCCGCGACCGTGGTACCGGCCCGCGCGACGTATTTCATCAACGCGCTGACTTCGTGTGAACAATAAACGTGTGCAAAGCCTGCTTCACGCGCCAGTTCCGCGACCGCTTGTTCGTGCACGGGATTGATCCACGCGTGCAGCAGGCAAATCGCGATCGATTCGATGCCATTTTCGCGCCACGAAGACAGCACTGCGCGTAGCGAGTCCGGATCCAGTGGGGTTTCGATTTCGCCTGCAGCTGTGAGCCGTTCGTCGGCCTCGGCGGTCGCTGCGAACAATGTGTCGGGTTTGCGTATGTGCAGATCGAACAGCCGCGGCCGATCCTGCTCGCCGATACGTAGCGCATCGCCGAAACCGCGGGTCATGATGAGTCCGGTGGCTGCACCTTTGCGTTCCAGCAGGGCGTTGGTGGCGACGGTTGTACCCATGCGGATTTCGCGCACATTGCTGCCGCGCGCTGACTCGTCCGTGAGCATCCGGCGGATGCCTTCAGCTGCCGCGTCCTGGTAAACGTCGGGGTTTGCAGACAGCAGTTTGCAGCTGTGCACGGAATGATCGGGCGCGTAACCGACCACATCAGTGAACGTCCCGCCGCGGTCGATCCAGAATTGCCAGCCTGCTGTTGTCATGAACAGCGGATTATAGGGTTCTTATATACTGCCGGTATGTCCGGTGAGTCTTATAAACGCATTTGGGAGCAGGCCGCGCTGATACCGGAAGGTATGGTCGCCAGCTACGGGCAGATCGCCAAACTGGCGGGTCTGCCGCGGCGGGGCGCCCGCATGGTGGGGCGGGCAGTGGGCGCGGCACCGAGCGAGATGCAGTTGCCGTGGCATCGCATCGTCAACGCGCAGGGAAAAATTGCCATCCCGGAAGGCACCCGGCGTCACGCGCAGCAGGTCAAACTCCTGCGTGCCGAAGGCGTAGATGTAAAAAAAGGGCAGCTCGACATGGATCGCTACCGCTGGGACCCGACGCTGGATGAACTCGTCTGGGGCCCCGGCCGGTTGCACGACCCGGGCGCGGATTCCTCCGCATGAGCGGCAAACGCACCGTGTGTTTTTCGCACGGTAAAGAAAGCGGCCCGTGGGGCACCAAGATCGAAGCGCTGGCGGACGTCGCGAAATCCTGCGACTGGCAGGTAGAGTCACTCGACTATCAGGGGATGGATGACCCCGATCAGCGTGTTGCCAAACTCAATGCCTGGTGTGAATTTCAAACCGAACCCTATGTGCTGGTCGGCAGCAGCATGGGTGGTCACGTTGCCGCGTCCGCTGCTAATCAGCAGGGTCGCAAGGCATTGGGCCTGTTTCTGATGGCGCCGGCGTTTTACATGGAAGGCTTCGAGCAGCTCACGCCGAACGCACCCGGCTGCCCGATCACCATTGTTCATGGCTGGAACGATGACGTGGTGCCGTGGCGCAACAGCGCGTGCTTCGCAGAGCCCGCCAACGCCAAGCTCGTATTACTCGATGATGATCATCGGTTGGTGAATACGCTGGATGCAGTGTGTGCGGAGTTTGGAGCGTTTTTGTCTCGCTTCTAACTTGACGTATGCGAGCCTTGCGGGCGTGAATGGTGGCCGCCGCGAGTTTCGCCACAGGCGATGTCTGAGCGCCGGGTACCATCCGCGGCCGCAAGGCGGGCCGAGCTTCATAGAAGGGCATCGGGAAAGCAGTGCTTTCCCGATGTAAGTTCGCCCGTCTGAATTTTCAGTCAGCCTGCGGCTGTCTGAAAATTCGGGCTCACTTAAAAAAAAGCCGCCCCGAAGGGCGGCTGGATGGGCGCGGAAAGTTTTGCGCGATGAACAGCTTTATTATTGTATGAGCCATTGCGGCTCTTTAGTTGCACGTTCGTCGCGCGTTGATTTTTTTTATT
>JABDLC010000127.1 GCA_013001905.1 Gammaproteobacteria bacterium
CCAATCCGCTGGCGGATTACCACGACAACTGGAACTGGGGCTTCATCACCACGGAGCGCATGACAGAAACGCTGATTCGCGCGCTGTCAGAGTAAATACAGCCATTCTCGCCCCGCCCTGGCGATGCCGGGCGGGACGGCGCCCCGTCAATTCGGTAAACTCCCGCGCACAATAACCAAGGGGGGCATCACCGATGAGTGATTCCGAAGCTTTACAGCTCAGTCGCGTACAACGCGCACTCGCCGCCGTCGAACGTGTCGGCAATAAACTGCCGGATCCTGCAATGCTATTCGTTGGCTTGCTCGTTGTTGTCTGGCTGCTGTCCTGGCTGCTGTCAGGCATCCAGTTCGACATGACACATCCCTTAACCGGCGAACCGCTGCGCGTGGTGAACCAGCTGTCAGGGACATCGCTAACGACCTTCTTCACCAAGATGGTGACGAACTTCACGCACTTTCATCCGGTCGGCGTGGTGCTCGTTGCCATGCTCGGCATTGGCGTTGCAGAACATACGGGCTACATCAATTCCGGCCTGCGCGCGATGATGGCGTGGACCCCGCGCTGGCTGCTGACACCGATGGTCATTCTTGTCGGTATCGTCAGCCACACGGCCGTCGACGCCGGTTACGTGCTGGTAATTCCGCTGGGCGGCGTGATTTTCTACGCGGCTGGCAGGCATCCGCTGGCGGGTATCGCTGCGGCATTCGCCGGCGTTTCCGGCGGTTTCTCTGCGAATTTCGTCCCGTCGTCACTGGACCCGATGCTGCAGGGCATTTCGCAGGCCGGCGCGCAGATTCTCGACCCGGCAATCGTGCTTAACCCGCTGAACAACTATTTCTTCACCACGGCGTCGACGCTGCTGATCGTTGGCCTCGGCTGGTACCTGACCGACAAGGTCGTCGAGCCGCGTTTGCACGACCAGGGTCACGAACTCGATGGCGACCTCGAAGACCTGCCGACGATGGAGCCGCTGGAACCGAACGAGCGGCGCGGCCTGCGCTTTGCCAATATTGCGATGCTGCTTGGCATCGTGGCACTCATCGTAACGGCCTGGCCCGACACCTCGGCCTGGCGTGATGCAGACGGCAACCTCGCAACCGGAGGTGCGCCACTGATGGGTTCGATCGTGCCGCTGATCTTCTTCATGTTCCTGCTACCGGGCGTCGTTTACGGCTACGCAGCGGGGACCGTGAAGAGCTCGCGTGACATCATTGCCGGCATGAGCAAGGCGATGACGAGCATGGGCTATTACCTCGTCATCATGTTTTTTATTGCGCAATTCATCTACGCCTTCGGCCAGTCAAACCTGGGTGTGCTGCTCGCCCTGAAAGGTGCGGCCGCACTGAAAGCGCTGGCACTGCCCGGCTCGATTACGATAACAGGCATCGTCTTTCTGACGGGATTCATCAACCTGTTCGTCGGTTCGGCTTCTGCAAAGTGGGCACTGCTCGCGCCGATCTTCGTACCCATGCTGATGCAGCTCGGCATCTCGCCGGACCTCGCGCAGGCGGCCTACCGCGTCGGTGACTCCAGCACCAATATCATCACGCCGTTAATGCCGTACTTCCCGCTGGTCGTCGTGTTCTGCCAGCGCTACGTGAAGTCGACGGGCATCGGCACGCTGACCGCGATGATGCTGCCGTACTCGGTAACCTTCATCGTGATCTGGACTATCTTCCTGCTCATTTACTGGGCGATCGGCTTCCCGCTTGGACTGCAGGCACACTACGCGTATCCGCCGGCCTGATCGGACGGACACAGCGCAGAAAAAAAACGGGGCCGCTCTGGCCCCGTTTTTTTTGTCACATCTCACGGCGATCACTAGGTCTCAAGCAACTCCGTCACCGCGCGATGCGCTTGCGTGATTGCCGAATTGGTATTTGCTGCAACTCCGGCATCTGAATTTGCAATCGCGATGTGTCCGTACGGCTGGCGTGCGCGTGCCCACGGCGTTGCGGCAGGATCCGGCCAGTCGGGCTCCCAGATCAGGTCGTTGCTGTAGGAATAGCCGTGCGCCCAGCGATTGACCGTGATTGCGTGCACGTCGCGATCGGCGTCGAAGCCAGCACCGGATAGCGCCTGGTCGAGCTGGTCCTTGACGTGATGCTCGAACACCGAGAACGGCGTGGTCAGCAGATGCCGTCGCCCCGCGCGCCACTGGTCCGGCCCTTTGATGTCCGGGAAGTGCTTCACATGGCACATGTGCAGCACCATCGGCTGATCGGGTGAACTGCCAAACTGGTACTTGCCGATTGATACCGGGTAATCGAGTTCGACCTGTTTGAAGAAGTCGTTCGTGTAATAGACGAAGTCGGTACCGAGTTCTGCAAACGGCCGCCAGTTGGGCACCAGCACCTTCGTGTACACGAGCGGCACCTTGACGTTGTAGGCAAGGCCCGCTTTCTGCTCTTCAGGCAGCTCGGGGCAAATATAAGGAACGACGCTGTTGTAGCAAGCCATCACGACATGCCGGGCACGCACCGTGTGCGTGTCGCCGCGATGCACGTAGGTGACATCCACGTCGTCACCACGACCCGCATGGCCAACATTGACGACGGTACTATTCAGGCGGATACGGGTGTCCTGGCCGTCGCGATCAAGCAGCGAATAGTTCACGCGTGCCGTTACGACGTCTTCCATCGTGTTACCGGGCACGGCATCGGGCAGCAGCTTGCGCACGATCAGCCTTGCGACCGAGGCGTTGCCATCCGGAAAATGGAAAATGTAAGGCTCGTCGCCACGGTGCCCCAGGCGTGGCAGGGTATGCGTTAAGCCTGGCATACCGCCATCGTAAGACTGCACCGCAGTTGCCGGAATTTCGTCGATTCCGACGCACCAGAAGCTCATCCCCCAGCGCCGGTACAATTCCAGCACCTGCTGGTCGACCTTGACGTAGTCTTTCAGGAAATCGTA
>JABDLC010000128.1 GCA_013001905.1 Gammaproteobacteria bacterium
ATCCATGGCCGACTGCTGATAAACGATGTAGCCCTCGATGTTAGGTGCGTCCATCGGCACAAACAGCTGGTGCATCGGACGATGCATCTGTTCAGGTGGCAGGTCGGACGCCATATCGGCCTCTGCCTGGGCAACATTGTTGTAGTTGCCGTGCACCCATTCTTTGACCAGCGCAAGACTTTGTTCAGCATTGTCGGGCGCTGTGCGCTCACAACCGGCCAGCGCAATCAGGCACGCTGTAATGCACGTCACGGCGATTTGCTCTGGTCTGCGAGTATTGGCGGATGATTGCGATCTTGTCATTGTCATGCTCCTGCCGGGTATCGGCTACAGGTACTGTCGCTTAAGCGCCTCGATGAGTGAGCCGTGCTCGTAAGTCTTGTCTTTGCCGTAATCGGGATTGCGTCGGATCATTTCGTTCCAGAGGTGTATGGCGTAGCTCTCCGGGAAAAATTTAGCAGGGTCAGGATAGGTCAGGTCAAAAATCGTGTCCCAGCAGCGGGAATGAACCGGATAAAACGCGGTCACCGGTAGCGCGATGTCGAACAGGCCGGTGTGTTGCATCGCGCTGGTGAGTCCGCCGGGCCCCGTTTCTCCCCATTTAAGATTGCCCCGCTGGTTGCCCTGAAGATAGCGTCTGAACACCTTCCGGCGTTTTTGTTTGGGCGTGTCGTAGGGCAGGAAATCATTGGGGTTTTCGCATTGCTGTGCGAGCGCGGCAAAGAGCGGGTGGCCGGGTTCGCCGCCCAGTACAGCGCAATTAACACGTCCGTACTCCTCACGACCCGCAATCAGCGGGCCGCTGAATTCGAAGGGTTTCAGGCAGACAACATCAGTATCGATCCAGATCCCGCCATGCTCGTGCAGCAACCGGTAGCGGAACCAGTTGGCGAAGGCCGCATAGCTCGGTCGGGATTTGTAGGTAAAAATCAGCGACCCATCGAGAATGCGGTTGGCATCGCGCACGGTCACGCCGTCCGGAACCCCCTTCACCTCGTTGTAGGTGTAGAGCTCGACATCGTGCTGATGATAAACAAAGGACGCCAAGGCAAGTCGCTCGATAGTGCTGAGGCTGTCACCCACCCACAGCGTCCTGATCGTCCAGCGTCTTGTTGTCATTGATTCGTCATCACCTGTTCAGCGCGTCATGCCACGGCAATGCCATTCAGAGAGCGACGCGATACAGTTCGTGAGTATCGCTGCACACCCGGTCCTGCATTCGATAGTTCAGAGTGGACAATCCGTCATCACTTTCGTTGAGAATGCCGCGAGCCGCCTTTTTCTGGCGATTACGGTTGTTCGACCGCAGCTTATGCGTTTCGCTGTAGCGATCAGTCGACTGGTCGAGTTCGTGAAAAGTGCCCAGCGCATCGATTGCCGGCTGTATACCCGCAAGCAGCAGGCGCAGCAGAAAATTGTCATCCTCTTTGCCCCAGTGCCAGAATTCATTGCTAAAACCGTTAGCGGCCAGAAAGTGTTCGCGTGTCAGGCTGATAACGCCGCTGAAGTTGACGTTGGACACGGGTCGTTTGCCTTTGGCGTTATGGATTACCGAGTGCAGCCGCAGGGGCGCGGACGGGCAGCCGTAACAGCAGTCGACGGGCAGCAGGTCGGTGTCGTGGAAGCAGTAGTAATCAAAAGCGTCGCCGGCCAGTTCTGCGCCTGCATTCAGTAGTTTGGCCCTGTTGAACGGCAGGTTATCAGCCTGCTCAACGACAATAATCCTGTGTTCAATTTGCTGTCGGTTGAGCGTTTCGACCAGTCTGGGAATCAAAGTCTCAAGGTGAGCGGTGCGGTTGCGAAACGGAATGATGACGGCCAGGCGCCGCCGCATATCAATCGAGAATTCGTCCTGAATTTGCCGGCGCTGCAGAATGCGGTCGAACACAGCCGGCGACACTTTCAGGTCGGTTAGTTGCATCCAGCGAAAACGATCCGCATATATTTTTGTGTACAGGGGGTGATCGTCTTGCCTGACCCGGATTCGGCGATTAAAGATGCGGGCGAACGCATTTTTCATTGCGACCATATTCCCTATAGTATAGCGCTCATGTATTGCGAGCAGCGTGTTGTCGTCGATGTCTGCAAATAGAATTAAAGCGCTCGCGGTGACCGATTATCTGGGTCGCGGCAACGTTAATCCGTTTCGTCCCGAGGCCGCCCAGCTCATCGGCCTGCAGGCGTCGGGGCAGGTCGATGTGACGGTCATGTGCAGCCCCGAGTCTGTGCTGGTGAAATACTACGATGAGCGCGGGATCGCGACTGTCGGCCACAAAATAAAAGGCAAACTGTCGCTGCGTTCCATCCGTTTTATCCGCAGCTATATTCGCGACAACGGCATTGAGATTTTGCACCTGTTCCACAGCCGCGCCATCAGCAATGGTTTGCTTGCAGCCATCGGCCTCCCCGTAAAGGTCATAATTTACCGTGGTCAGGAGGGCAGTCTCAAGCGTTACGACCCTGTCAGCTATCTCAATGCGCTGAGTCCACGCGCTGACCGGGTCGTGTGTGTCGCGGTCGCCGTGGAGCGTTACGTCCGCAAGCAGTTATGGGCGAATCCGGATAAGGCGATCACCATCTACAAAGGGCATTCCCTCGACTGGTATCAGCAGCCTCCGGCTGATCTCAGTGAATGGCAGTTGCCGGATAATGCTTTGAAGGTTGCGCTCGTCGCCAATCTGCGCCCGCGCAAAGGGTTGCCGGTGCTGATCGAGGCGACGCGCCATCTGCCGCCGGAGGCCCCGGTGCATTTTCTGCTGATGGGCGCGAACACAGAGGATCCCGATGTGCAGGCGCTGGTTGCACAGGCGGCTGCGCCGGAGCGCATACATCTGCTCGGTTATCGTGACGATGCGCCCGAAGTTGTCGCGGCGTGCGATGTCATTATCCTGCCGACCACCAAGCGCGAAGGCCTGTCCCGGGCCATCATTGAGGGCATGGCCTACGGCCGGCCCGCAGTGGTCAGCGACACAGGCGGAAATGCCGAGCTCGTGGCCGACGGAGAATCCGGATATGTGGTGCCCGCGAGTGACCCCGCGGCACTTGCGGCCGCGCTTGAATCACTATGGCGCTCGCCGGAGCAGCGCGAGGCCTTTGGAAGGGAGGCGCAGCGACGCATCAGGGATATCTTTACGGTCGAGCAGGGGATAGCGAAGCACCTGCAGCTTTATCAGCAACTCGCAGCGGAACTGAGGCAGGGTGGGTGACGGAGCGGTGACCCGTCACGGATCGACTGATTCGTTGCGTGCACGGGCCTGTTTTTCCAGCCGGGTGAGCGTCCAGAGCCCCGCATACTTATTAAAGTTGTTCTGCGCGTAATTCACCGCGGTGAGGAAGCCCACCGACCCGTCCAGAATGCCGCCGCGCACGAAATAAATCAGTATAAAAGTCCACAGCGATCGCAGCGACGCACTGATCAGGCTGTGGCAGCGTTTGCCGCGGCGAAAATACTTCTGTGCGCCCAGCCAGGCGTAGTCGCCGTTCTTGCGCAGTCCGTGCCCGTAGTCCCGGTGCGTGAAATGCAGCAGGCGGCCGTCTGCGACCACGGTTTCGCCATCAGCGTGCAGCAGTGTTTCGTGCACCTCGTCATCGCTGAAGGATGCGCCCTCACGCCAGACCATCCGCAGTGGTGCGCGCGCACTGCGACCGTAGTCGAGTCGTTTGCCGTACAGCGTGACAGCCCACGGCATTCTCACGGCGACGATGTTGCCGCGGTCACGGGTCAGCAACTTCGCGACCCACGCCTGGAGATCAGGGTCGAGCGCCTCATCAGCATCAATCGCCAGCACCCAGTCACCGGTCGCCTTCTCCAGTGCCCGTTGTTTCTGTTTGCCGTAGCCCGGCCAGTCCGTGACGAACACCTTGTCGGTGTAGCGACGCGCGATATCCGGCGTTGCATCGGTGCTGCCGCTGTCGAGCACAATGATTTCGTCCGCCAGCGCTTTGACCGAATCCAGACACCGCGCAAGACGATCCTCCTCGTTGAGGGTGATGACAGTGACCGAGAGTGTGTAGCGCTTTTCCATTAGTAAAACTTATAGTAGCGGTGCTGTTGGCGCATGCGCCAATTGCGTAGCAAATTAGCCGGTTTCTGATTCTGCCAGCCTTCGTCCAGCATTGTGATAGCCGCGTCCAATATCCGGCCCGCCGACCTGCCGTCGAGCCAGGGAGTGATTGACTCAGCATAGCGTGCCAGCTCAGCCTGTCTGTCCGGGTCGGGCGTCAGCGCGGCTCGCACTGACGGTTCCAGCTCGGCGGGCACGCTGAAATCGATCATGGCAGGGTGCGGATCGCGATTGCGGTAGGTGGCAACCGGCTTGCCCAGCAGCATAAATTCCTGCAGCACGGAGGAGTTGTCGCTGACCATGACGTCAGCCCGATGCTGTAAATCGATTACGTGTTCGGTGCCGAAATACTGCAGGTGCGGTCCGGCAAGCGCCTGATAAGACCGGATGATGGCGGGATCGGATTTCGGGTGCAGTGTGATCAGCCACTGCCATTCCCCCGTTGCTGCAAGCCGCTCAATTTCCGGCAGCAGTGCGGTGGCCCCGGACAGTTTCGGCGTGAATGTCGAGGCAAACAACACCTGCGGCCGTTCATACGCCGGGCGCGCTGCACTGTCTTTCGCTTGTAACAACGCGTCCAGCTTTACCCAGCCGGTTTCAACGACCCGGTAACGCTGACTTCCCTGCAGAGTTTCAGTCAGATCGCGCGTCCGTTGCGGCCCCTCGGTGCAGTACAGGTCGAAGAGGCCGCGTTCCGGATAGCGGTTGCCGCGTTTATCCTCATTGAGCCCGTGGAATACCTGAACTTTCAGCCCGGGTATAAAGCCCGGCACCCGGTCGCCCGGCGCGAACACGAGATCGGGGCAATAATTGACAGCATCGGCAGCGTCGGCGACGCGTGTTTCGTCGCCTGTCAGCAGGCCCGGGTCGGCCGGCGGCAATACCATCCAGCGCACGGTAATGCCGCGTGCGCGGGCTTCGTCCTGCAATGGCCGCAAAATTGCGAAGGAGTAATCCTGCTCAACGTAGAGCAGTATGCGCGTCGCCGTCCGGGTGTCGTTGCGTGTGCTGATGGTCTTGGCTCTGCCCAGAATCGGTATGAACCGTTAAGATTACACTATGTACCAACCGGGACAGAGCGCGCGTAAATTATGAGCCTTGAGTTTGGCATTCCGATACCGCAGGTGTTTTTGCAGGGTCGCGCAGATGTGGCGCTGATTCGTGACAGCTTGCAGCGCGCGGAAGAGCTCGGTTTCGATAGCGCGTGGACGCAGGATCAGGTTATCGGTGATGTTTCCCTGCTCGAATGTGTCAGCCTCATGGCGTACGCGGCAGCCTGCACTCAGCGCTTGCGGCTCGGCGTGTCAGTCATCGTGTTCCCTATCCGCAATCCCGTGCAGCTGGCGAAAAGCATCAGCAGTCTTGATCACCTGAGTAACGGGCGGGTTTCGCTGGGCATAGGGCTTGGGCCACCCGCTGTCGCGACTAACTTTTATCGCAGCTTCGGCACCGAGTACGGCGAACGCGTGCGACGGTTTAATGAAGGCGTGCGCATCATGAAAGCGCTGTGGACCGAACCGGCTGTATCAATCGACGGCGAGTTCGCCCGGCTGGACGGGACAGCGATGGAGCCGAAACCGCTGCAGCAACCGCATCCGCCACTGATTTTCGGTGGTCAGCACCCTGATGCCCTGCGCCGTGCTGTGCGTCATGCCGACGAGTACATGAGCGCGGGGCCGACAACCACAGCGGAATTCGCGGAGCATGCCGGCATGCTGCGGGAGTTCATGCGCGCGGAGGGGCGCGATCCGGCGAGCCTGCCGCTGTCGAAACGAGTCTATCTGCATGTGGATGATGACGCGGCTAAGGCTAAACGCGTGCTCGACGACTTCTTCAACGAACGTTATCCGTGGATGATTCGGGCCAATCCGGATTTCGTTGCCGACATCTGTGTCTGGGGGCCGCCGGAGCAATGCGCCGCGGGATTACGAGAGGTAATCGCTGCCGGTGCGGAGATGATCGTGTTGAATCCCATCCGTGATTTTGTGGCGCAGTCAGAGCGGCTGGCTCTGGAAGTCATACCGCTGCTGCGCTGACGGACGTCAGGATGCTGCTTTAAGGTCTCGTGCCGGCCGGTTGTGCAGCGGTGCGAGCGGCCCGGCTGCATAGGCACGCTCAACCTGTGCCGCATTGGCGTCGCCATACAGCGTGTTGCGTATACGCCGGCCGCGATTCATGCCGTCGATCAGTTCATCCATTGCCGACGGTGGTAATTCCTGACCGAAACTTGCACCGGCAGCGCGGGATATCGACTCGTTCATCAGCGTGCCGCCAAGGTCATTGGCACCGGCACTCAGGCAGTCACGCACACCGCTGACGCCGAGTTTGACCCACGAGGTCTGGATGTTAGTAATCAGCGGGTTCAGCACCAGACGGCCGACCGCATGCATCAGCAGGACTTCGCGATAGGTCGGTCCGCGCCGTGCTTCGCCACGACGGTAGACCGGCGCCTCCATGTGCACGAAAGGCAGTGGTACGAATTCAGTGAAGCCGCCGGTTTCAGCCTGCAGGTCTCGCAATGCCAGCAAGTGCCGTGCCCAGCTGACGGGGGTTTCCACGTGTCCGAACATGATCGTCGACGTCGTACGGATACCGTTCTCATGCGCCGCCCGCATGACTGTTAGCCATTGCTCGGTGTTTACTTTGTCCGCGCACAGTATCGCCCGCACCTCGTCGTCCAGGATTTCTGCAGCGGTGCCGGGCAGGGTGCCCAGACCAGCTTGTTGCAGACGCTGCAGGAATTTGCCGACTGAGATTCCGAGTGTCGCGGCACCGTGGGTAATTTCAAGGGCGGAAAACGCGTGCACATGTATGTCCGGCGCTGCAGCCTTTACGGTTGCACAGATCTCGAGATAGGTGTCGCCGGTAAATGACGGATGTATGCCGCCCTGCAAACACACTTCGGTTGCGCCGCGCTCCCATGCCTCCCGTGTGCGGCGCGCGATCTCCGGCATGTCCAGCAGGTAGGGCTCGCCGCGCAGATCTTTGTGTGCCTTGCCGCGGGAAAAAGCGCAGAACGTGCACCGGTAGGTGCACATGTTGGTGTAGTTAATGTTGCGGTTGACGGTGTAGGTGATGTCGTCACCGCTGACGATCGATCGCAATTCATCCGCCATCGAACAGACGTGTTCAAGATCGGCATCTCGTGCACTGAACAGCCCGACGATCTCGTTTTCGTCAAGGCGTTCGCCGGCACAGGCTTTCGCCGTTAAATTGCGCACGCCCGCACTGACCTGCTGCGAGAACCGTGCGCCGGCCGTCGTGCAGTCGTCATTGGTCGCGCCCGCAGACCAGTGGTCATTGCGCGCCAGGCCGCTGGCATCGGCATGCGCCAGTACCGGTTTGTACAAGCTCTTGTCGAGCCATTTTTGCCGACCGGCGATAAAGTTCGGGTAGATGGTCAGGCGTTCAGTCAGCTGATGGCCCGCTGCCGCCGTTTCGTCCGCCAGACGTTGCAGTTCCGGCCACGGCGATTCGGGATTGACGTGATCCGGCGTGACCGGTGACACCCCGCCCCAGTCATTGATGCCGGCCGCCAGCAGTTCCGGCAAGCGGCCGGCATTAAGATTCGGCGGTACCTGAATGCTCATTTGCGGGCCGAATATCAGCCGGGCGACGGCGATCGTCCAGCGCAGTTCATCGAAGGCCGGTTCCGGTTCCGCATGCATCAATGTGCCTGGCTTGGGCACAAAATTCTGAATAATGATTTCCTGAATGTGCCCGTAGAGCTGATGCTGCGCTTCTATCGCCAGCAGACTTTCCAGCCGCTCCTCGCGCGTCTCGCCGATGCCGATCAGTATGCCGGTTGTCAGCGGTATGGACGCCTTGCCGGCATTTTCAATCGCCCGGATGCGCACCTCCGGCGCCTTGTCGGGGGAGCCGAAGTGCGGCCCGCCGCGCTCACACAGCCGCGCGGCTGATGACTCGAGCATGATGCCCATGGATGGCGCGACCGGACGCAGTATCCGGTAATCGTCCGGATCCAGTACCCCCGGATTGAGGTGCGGCAGCAGCCCCGTTTCGTCCAGCACGAGTTGTGCCATGGCCGCCAGATACTCGACCGTGCTGGTGTAGCCGAGTTCGGACAGTGCGTCGCGCGCCGCCTTGTAGCGCAGCTCAGGTTTGTCGCCGAGCGTGAACAGTGCTTCTTTGCAGCCCTGCAGCTGACCTTCCCGCGCAATCTGCAGGACCTGTTCCGGGCTCAGGTAGGGCTGCTCAATTCGTTTCGGTGTCTTGGCGTAGGTGCAGTAGTGGCAGACGTCGCGGCACAGTTCCGTCAGGGGAATGAACACTTTTCGGGAATAGCTGACGTGGTGCCCCCAGCCCTGATCACGCAGACCGGCCGCTGTATCCAGCAGAGCGCGCATCGGCATACGGCCGATTTGTTGCGGAATACCAGTGCGCGTCATGACGGGTTGCTCAGGACGGTGGCGGCAATCCGCGCGCCGATCCCGGAGCGCTGCAGAAAGCTCACGGTATGCGCAGCGCCGGATTGTGTGCTGAGCCAGGCGAGATCGTCCGGCAAATCCACGTCGCGAAAAAACGCGGGCATGGGCAGCCGGCTGTGCGGCACGCCGGCCTGCTCTGCTTCATGCATGTGCCGGTCTGCGCTGTTTTTGCCGAAGCAAAACGCGACCGCGTCGGGCGGGCTGCAAATCAGCGCGTTGGTGCCGCCGTCGCGTATCGCGGGGCTAATGCTGAGGCCGGCGTCGTGACGCGCCAGCAGTGTATCGATGTCGTCCGCGGTCACCGTCGGCATGTCGGCCGGCAGGATGAGCGCGGTGGTGAAGCTCTGACGCGCCAGTTCCGCTGCTGCCATGTCGAGCGCGGCGCAGAGGTCAGCGCCGTTGTCATGCAGAACCTGATGACCGGCATTGTGCGCAAATTCTGCAACGTCTTCATCGCTGGTGACAACGAGCACCTCGTCCACGCTTCCTGATGCGCCGAGTGCTTCAAGCACGTCTGTCAGCATGGCCATGCAGAGCCGGGCACACTCGTCCGGCTCAAGTACCGGTGACAGGCGGGTCTTTGCACGACTCGGCGACTTGACGGGTACCAGTGCGGCCACCCGCCTGTTGCTGTTTGAAGCAGCCGGGCTGCTGTCAGCCTGCGCGGTCATCACGCGGCCCCGCGGGCGCGACCCGCTACCGTTGCAGCGAATTCGATCACGAATTGCGCAAGTGCTGTCTTGTCGCTCAGGTCTTTCATGACAGTGTCAGTGATTCCCACCCGCAGCCCGAGGGCTTTGATTGCTTCTTCGTATTCTGCGTCCTGACGATCAATGATCAGCGCATCAATAATGCCGGCGTAGTGCTCGGCGATACCGAGTACGCCGTCCCGGACGCCCAGCTCGCGCATCAGTTTCGCGGTCGGGCCCTTAATTGCTTTGCCGGCTACCACCGGCGACACCGCGATCGTCGGCGCGCTGCTATTTAATAGTGTCGATTGTAGCCCAGGGACCGCCAGTATCGGCGCGATGCTGAGCCACGGGTTGGACGGACTGATAATGATTGCAGCGTTGTCTGCAGAGGTCAGAGCTGCCGCAGCGCCGGGCGCCATCGCAGCGCCGTCCGCACCTGCAAAGTGAATGCCTGTGGCGACGGGTTCCGCCCGCTGGCGCACGAAATAGTCCTGAAATTCCAGTTCGCCGTCAGCGGTGACCACCCGGGTGCGCAACGGGTCGTCTGACATCGGGTGAATGCGTGTGTCGACCCGCAGCGCAGTCGCCAGTTGGCGGGTCACTTCGCTGAGTGTCAGGCCGCTGTCGAGCAGCGCCTGCCGCGTAATATGGGTCGCCAGATCACGGTCGCCGAGTCGGAACCAGGTTTCCCCGCCGAGTTGCTCAAGCGTCTCCATGAAAACCCAGCGCTCGTCACGGCGGCCCCAGCCGGTTTCCGGGTTGGCATTGCCGGACAGCGTATAAAGTAACGTGTCGATATCAGGGCAGATCGTCAGGCCCAGATGTCTGAAGTCATCGCCGGTATTGGCGATGACATCGAGTTGCTCGTTCCTGAGTACTTCCTGCAACCCGAGTACGAGTTTGGCGCCACCGACACCGCCGGATAACACGGTGTATGTCTGTTGAGCGCTCATTCAGCGAAACATGTCTTCAGCAGCGGGGCGCAGCAGCACACGGCAATCCTGAGTTGATGAACCCTCGTTCAGTCCGCGCAGAATAACAACCGGCGTCGCTTCATCCGCCTCGCCCATCAGGAGTTCTGCAGCCGAGGCGACAGAGTCGGCGACCGCGTGTTCACTGACTTCAAGTTCACGCCCGAACATGTCATGACGGCCGCGCAAATTAACCAGCGCGCTTACGCCTGCGCAGCCGATGGCCATACCTGTGGTGCCCATCCGCCAGGCACGGCCCACGCTGTCGGCGATGACGATGCCGACTGAAACATCAAAGTTTTGGTCCAGCGACTGCTTGAGTGCCGCCGCTGATGCATCGGGGTCTTCAGGGAATAGAAGTACCACGTCATTGTCTGCGTTGACATTGGAGCGGTCGATCCCGGCGTTGGCGAGCACCATGCCGAGCCGGTGCTCGGCGATAATCACGCCCGGGCGGTGACGCAGAATAGAGCGCGACTCATCCAGAATAAGTTGCACGATGGCCGGGTCTTTTTCGGTCGCTGCAGCAAGTTCAGTCGCCTGATCACCGGGTTCGACTTCGCTCAACCTGCGCAACCGGCCTTCCGCTTTTGAGATGAGCTTTTGTGCGACGATAATGATGTCGCCAGTGGCGAGCGACAGGCCGGCTTTACGCAGAGCAGTCGTCAGCAACGCGGACAGGTCGTCACCCGGCTGAACCTGCGGGATCCCGGGAATTGCATGCAGTTGAATGGACTGGCTCGTCATACGACAGCCGCTCTGTCAGTGATCGACACCCGAAATGGCGATGCCGGTGTGATTGCTCTTGTAGCGCTTATTAATAAATATGAGTACTGACGTTAATGCTTCGGTGGCCGCTGAGTTGGCGAGCGGGCCGGCATGCCAGCCTTTGTAGCCGGCGGCGTTGGACAGTTGCACGATAGTCTCGCGGGCATCAGGGTCATCGCCGGCGACCAGCACGTCCGATTTGGGCCCGTTATCGTGTTGCAGGGATGCGGCCGACACATTCTGAAATGCAGACACAACTGTCGTCTCGTCACCGAGAATCTTCTGCGCGATCAGGGCGGCGCAGCCCTCAGCGGGAAGTTGTACACGGGCAACTTTCGGCGGCACGAGCGGCACGGTGGTGTCCACCAGTATCTTGCCGGCCAGTGCCGGTTTCAATTGCTCCAGCGTTGCGCGGTGGTGACTAAACTTAACGGTCATGACGACAATATCGCCGGCTTCTGCCGCAGCTAAGTTGTCCATGCCCCGCGCCAGGTCGTTACCTGCAAGTTTGTTGAGGGCATTGGCGGCCTCTGCGGCCCGGTCTGCATCGCGCGACCCGATAATGACCGGCAGCCCGGCTTTGGCCCAGCGCAGGGCCAGCCCGCTGCCGAGTTCACCGGTGCCGCCAATGATGCTGATGGTTTGCATTCAGGGGATGTCCTGTTTCTGCTGCTGGAAGTCCGCAAGGCGCGGTACGAAAGCCGGGAAGTATAGCACCGGCGGGCATTCCACAAGTGACTGAAGTCATTTGTGCTGGCTGGCGGGTGGGTATTTAATAGGGTCCGACATAAGAATAAATCCGTCAGCGATGGCACTTTTTGCCGCTGTAGCGGGTCGATAGGGAACGCAGAGGAAGCACAGGGAATGGGAACGGCCGCGGACACGGCAACCGCCGCGCGGGAGCAGTTCATGCACCGGGCAATCACACTGGCACGTCGCAGTCTGGCGGCGGGCGGCCCGCCCGTGGGCGCGGTACTCGTGCGTGACGGAGCCATCGTCGCAGAAGCGCAAAATGCGGTGATCCCGCAAACCGATGTGACAGCCCATGCAGAGATGATGCTGTTGCGTGAGGCCTGCCGTGATCAGCGTCGCCTCCATCTGTCCGGTGACGAGCTTTATGTAACAGTCGAGCCCTGCATGATGTGTTTCGGTGCCTGTGCGTACGCGGGTATTGCGTCGATCTACTTCGGCGCGCCCATTGCTGATCTCGCGGCCATCACGGGTCGTGAGCTGGCGGTTGACCCCGGTGTTGTCACCAAGGGGCCGGCACTGCACGGCGGTCTCTGTGGCAAGGAATGCTCCGCACTGCTCAGCGAATGGCAGCAAGCCCGCAATGTGCAATCCGGTGTTGCGGGGACGACAGGGAAGCAGTCCGGATGACGGTTTCTGACGGGTCCGCGCAATACGATCGCTTCGCGGCCGATTATCAGCGCACCAAAGACGCGCCGCTACGCCGCCATGTGGAGGCCTACAGCTTTATGCAGAGCCTCGGTGACGTGCGTGAGTTGCGCGTGCTTGATCTGGCTTGCGGCGATGGATATTACAGCCGCCTGATCAGGCAGGCCGGTGCCGCTCACGTGACCGGCATTGATATTTCGACGCAGATGATTGCGCTGGCGGAAGCACAGGAACAAAGTGCGCCGCTCGGTATTGAGTACCGGTGTGCGGATGTGACGGATCTTGCCGCCGACACGGCCGGTGAGCTGCAGTCGTTTGATCTCGCGAGTGCCGCGTATTTGTTGCACTACGCGACCGACGAGTCTGCGTTGCGGTGCATGTGCGCGAGTATCGCGAATTGTTTACCGTCCGGTGGGCGCCTGGTTGCGATTAATGAAAACCCGATGCAACCGGCCGCAGCCGATCCGGGTTACACGCAATACGGATTCAACAAGCAATTTGCAGAGCCGCGCAGCGAAGGCTCGACCATCGAGTACATGATGGTCAGCGGGCGGGAAATGATTCGTTTCGACGTGCGGTATTACTCCGCCGCAACCTATGAAGCTGCACTTCGTGATGCCGGGTTCACGGATATCACCTGGCAGCCGTTGCGATTGTCGCCGGACGGTATCACCGAATGCGGTGCCGAGTACTGGCAAGCGTATCTGAACAATCCGCCGGTGGTGTTGCTCGAGGCGCGTCGTGCATGAGTAATGCTCCGCAACTAAACTGGTATGCGCAGGTTGCCGCGCAGGCTGAGTTGCGCCCCAATCACATCGCCGTGATCTGCGGTAACGAAAGGCTTACCTTTAGTGAGTTGATTCGACAGGCAGAGGCGGTCGCGGGCCGCTTGCGTGCACTCGGGGCAGGTCGCGGCGATACCGTGGCTGTCAGCATTGAGCCCGCGTTGAACTACGCGGCCGTGTTGCTGGGGGTTTTGCGAGTGGGTGCTGCATGGATACCGCTCGGCACGGACTGGCCCGTTGCGCGCTGCCGCACCGTTCTGGATCTGGCCCGACCCGCCTGTGTTGTCGATCAGCAATTTCTTAGCGCACTGACCGCCACTCCGGGCAATGCCGGGAATAACGGAGCAGCGGTAATACCGGCTGCGGACGAGCCCTGTTACATCATGTTTACGTCCGGCTCGACAGGCCGGCCGCGCGGTGTCGTTGTCGGGCATGGCTCGGTTGCCGGACTGTTCCGCGAGCTTCCGGAGGCGTTGCAACCGACCCCTGATGATGTGTGGTCCGTGTTGCATGCGCCGACCTTCGGGTTCTCGTTGTGGGAACTGTTTGGTCCGCTGACTACCGGTGGCACTGCATGCGTTATCCCGCCTGACGAACGCACCGATCCGCGGCGCTGGAACGAACGGCTGCACGCGGCCGCCGTCACGACGCTGAGCCTGACGCCTTCCGGTCTCTCACAGTGGCTGGCAGCGGGCTGTAAATTACCGGCAACGGTGACGCGCATTGTGCTGAGCGGTGAGTCCGTGGCAGCGGCCGTGCTCGCGGACTGGTTCGCGCATGACGCGAGCGGGCGAGTGGCGCTCTACAGCACCTATGGACTGACCGAGACGGCCGGTCGGGTGGCATGGGCTCAGCTGACCGGCGTCGCCGATGCCGGCGTAGTCGGGCAGGCCACGCCCGACGCTGAGCTGCGGCTGCTGGATTCGGAGACGCTTACCCCGGTTGCCCCGGGGTGTGAAGCGGAGTTGTTTGTCGGGGGGCCAATGCTCGCGACCGGTTTTCTGGGCGATGAATCCGCTGCCGATGCACGCTTTGTTACGGCAGACCCGGACGGCGCGGGTTTGCGTCGCTGGTATCGCACCGGCGATCTGGCGACGCAAGGTGCTGACGGGGTGTTTTTCTTTAAGGGTCGTAATGACGCCCAGGTAAAAGTGCGCGGGCACCGCGTCGACGCCGGTGCGCTTGAGCAACTGCTGCAGTCGCATCCGGACGTGGCGGCTGCGGCTGTTGTGCAGAGTGACAACTCGAAGTTGACGGCTTTTGTTGTGCCGGCGGACGCGCGACAGGGCGAGCCGCCCGCTGTTGAATTCTGGCCGTCGCTCGGTGAATACCAGATTTACGATGCGTTGCTGTATGACTTCATGTCTGCTGACGAGACACGTATTGCTGCCTACCGTGCTGCATTCGAAAAGCAGGTGCAGGGCAAAGTCGCACTCGATATCGGCACCGGCAAAGACGCTGTGCTGGCGCGTTTGTGTGCGCAGGCCGGAGCCCGCCACGTGTATGCAGTGGAGGTGCTCGAGGACGCGGCCGACAGCGCGCGTGAGCTGATCAACCGGCTCGGGCTGACCGACCGCATCACCGTGATTTGCGGCGATATGCAATCCATCCGGCTGCCGGAACCGGTCGATCTGTGCACGCAGGGCATCATCGGCAATATCGGCAGTTCCGACGGCATCGTTCCCATCTGGAATCAGGCGCAACAATTTTTTGCCGCCGATGTCACTGCTGTGCCGGCCACCTGCACAACCTTGATAGCACCGGTACGTCTGCCGGATGAGATCCGCGATCATCCTGAGTTCACCGCACTGGCGGCCGATTACACGCAACGGGTGTTTGCCGCCGAAGGCCGCGAGTTCGATGTCCGGCTTTGCGTGCGTAATTTTCCGGCGGATGCGCTGCTGGCTGAGCCCGTCGTATTCGAGCAACTGGATTTCCGGGCGGCGGGAAATGATGCGCTGCTGAGCGCGGATTACACGGGTTCGGCAAGTTTCACCATCAATGAGCCCGGTTGGCTGGACGGTTACGTGCTGTGGACCCGTATCGCAGCCGACGCCGAAACAGAGGTCGACTTTTTGCAGCATCAGCAGGCCTGGTTGCCGGTGTTTTTTCCGCTGGGCGAGCATGCCGTCCGGCTTTCTGTATCTGCGCGTATAGACACAAGCTGGGAATGCACAACCCGGGGCGATCAGATCTTTCCGGATTACACGGTGACCACCGCGGTTCCGGCGGCGGCTGACGATGCAGGCAGTGCACTGACACTCAGTTACCGGACCCGGCACCATGAATCCGCGCTGGATGCTACCGAGTTACATCGCCGGCTGCATGAATCATTGCGAAGCGCGAGCGACGACGGGCGCGGGGCTTTGCAGCAATGGCTGGCTGCGCAATTGCCGGGTTACATGGTGCCGGAGCACATCCGTCATATCGGCGCAATGCCGCTCACCGCAAACCGCAAGCTGAACCGGCAGCAACTCATCGACATGGCCGCAGCATCGGCTGTGCAGGATCATTCGTTAGGCAATGCGTCGGAGCTATTGACGGCTGATCCGTTAGAACAAGCTGTTGCCCGGATCTGGGCCGATGTGTTGGGTGCATCTGTCGGGCTTGATGACGATTTCTTCGCAGCGGGTGGTGACTCGATTATCGCGGTGCGTCTGACCACCGAGGTGCAGCGCTTCCTCGATGATGCGGTGTTTCTCTCGGGCCTGTATGACGCACCCGATGTCCGTAGCTACGCGAACTGGTTGCGTGAGCATCACGGTCCGGCGGTGGAGCGCGCCCTGGTGGGCATTGACGCAGCAACCGATGAGGCGGGTAGCAATGCAGCCGCCATTACACCGGCACCCGATGGCCCGTTGCCGCTGACTTACGCGCAACAAAGTCTGTGGTTTTTGCAGCAGCTGTATCCCGGCAATACGGCGGCGAACGAGCAGTTTCTGTTGCGTTTCACCGGCATCGAGAAGCAGCGTGTCGCGGCCGCCTGGGCGGAACTCGTGGAGCGACATGATGTGTTGCGGACCACGTTCTCAGGCAGCGGTACAGATGTGCTGCAACAGCACGTCGCCGCCGTCGGCAGCCCGGCAGCTAAGTTGGCTGCAGAGTTGGCGGGCGAGCAGGATTTTCGTCACACGAACGACCCGTCCGCCTCACTTCGGCAGCTGGCAGCAGAGGAAATCGTCAGGAGTTTTGATCTGCAAAGCGGGCCGTTGCTGCGCCCCGTGTACGTGCGATTGAGCACGCGCGAGAGCGTGCTGCTCGTTACGGCGCATCATATCGTTGCAGACGGATTGTGTGTGCCGCTTATACAGCGAGCACTGCACACAGCCTGCACGGGTGGGCAGATAGACCCGCCGGCGGTGCAGTTCGGTGACTTTGCCAGTTGGCAGCGCCGGACGATGAGCGGCGATCGTCTGGCCGGCGAAGTGGAGTGGTGGTGTGAGAAGCTTGCCGGAGCTACGCTGGATCCGGTGCCTGCGACGCGGTCGGAGGCGTCCGCGACCGGCCCCGAGTCGCGTATACCGCTCACGATCAACCGTGAACTCGCGCGCGCATTGCGCGCGTTTGCTCATCGCGAACAGGTAAGCCTTTATGTGGTGCTGCTGAGTCTCTGGCGCGTATGGCTTAGCCGTTGTTTTGAGCGTAATGACTTCCTGCTGGGTTCTCCGGCGACTCAGCGGACCACAGCCCAGACCTCAGAAATGCTCGGCTGCATGGTCAACAACATCGCATTGCGGAACCCGCTGCAGAGCGAGCAGGGATTCCGTGCGGTTGTGCACGCCGAACAACAGGGATTGCTCGCCGCGTTGGACCACAGCGCAACGCCGTTGGAAAAAATTGTCGATGCGCTGGAGCCACCGCGTGTTTTCGCGCGGCATCCCCTGTTTCAGTTCATGTTCCAGTTTGAAGAGCGCGCGCCTGCACTCGAAGGGGCGGGTGGCGAGGTGGTTGCCATTGACGTCTTGCCTGCTGACCGCGCCAGCTACTGGGACATGGAATTGTCCGTCACCGATAGCGGCGATGATGTGCTGACCGGGTTTCTGGGTGTGCGCCGTGACGTGTTCGATGCAGAAGCCTGTGTCGCATGGCCTGAGGGTCTGTGCGCTTTGCTGCAGGCAATGCTGGCTGATCCGACAGCGCCCATCGGCAGTCGGCCGCTGCTGACTGAACAGCAGCAGGCTGCCCGCAGTGCCCGCAACGCGACTGACTTCACGTTGCCAGAGGACTCCTTATATATGTGCGTTGCGCGGCGGGCGGGCCGTGGTTTGACCGCAACCGCCGTGCGCACCGGGGGTGAACGCTATAGCTATGGCGAACTCATGGAGCAGGCGGAGCGTTACAGTCGGGCATTGCATGCATCGGGTATCGGCCCTGACACGGTCGTCGGTGTCTGCATGCCGCGGAGTTTCGCGACGATTGCGATGCTGCTGGCCATCAACAGCCGCGGGGCGACCTGGTTGGCTCTGGACCCGGAGTATCCGGCGGCGCGTTTGCAACACATGCTCGCTGACGTAACGCCGCAGCTCGTGGTGCACGCTGACAACTCGCTGCATACCGATGTCGAAAACGGTTTGCATGATCTCGGTGTGCCGGTTGTCAGCACTACTGAGCTGGCGACGCGGGCGCATGGTGTTCGTGACGTGCAGGTGCTGCCGGCACCGCGCGATGCCTGTGTATTGTTCACGTCCGGTTCAACGGGCCTGCCCAAAGGTATGCGCCAGCGCCATGACGGTCTGTTAAGCCGGTGCCTCTGGTTCTGGCAGGCCGAAGCCCTGAGTCGCGATGAGGTGTTTGCTCATCGCACCAGTCTCAATTTCGTTGATGCGATGTGGGAAATGTTCGGTCCGCTGCTGCACGGTGCGACGGTTGATATCGTGCCTGCGGAACTGCAGCGTGATTTTGCGGCGCAGGCCCGCTTTGTCGCAGAGCGTGAGATTTCGCACCTGTTGCTGTTCCCTTCAGCATTATCCGTGATGCTTGATGGCTGGCAGACGCATCCGCCACGCAGTTTGCGCACGGTCATTGTGACGGGCGAACCGGTCTCCGCGGCGCTCGTTGCACGATTCACGGCGTTGTTGCCCGATTGCCGCTTGCTCAATACCTACGGCACCTCCGAAAACTGGGATATCTGTTACGCGCGGCT
>JABDLC010000089.1 GCA_013001905.1 Gammaproteobacteria bacterium
ATCGATGACCAGACCGTGCGGCAAAGCATTCTCGATGATTTGGGTGAAATGGAAGACCTGATCAGCGACCTGCTGGAAAGCGAGGCGCTGAATACGCGCCACGCCGTATTGCGCCGGGAACCGGTGGAGCCGGCAGGCATGGTGGCTTCCGTAGTTGAAACTGATTTCGCCAACCGCAGTGCGCCGATCGAAATCCAAAGCGCGAGCGATTTGCCCGATGCAAACTGGGATACCACGCGCATACGATTGCTGTTGCGCAATCTGATCGACAACGCCCTGCGTTACAACCCGACCGACAGTTCGCCTGTGCAGGTGAGCGTCACGCAGCAGGACGACATGATTGCCATCGAGGTGCGTGATCACGGGCCCGGAATCGCGCCGGAGCATCTGGAGCATGTTACCGAGCCGTTCTACCGGGCTGATCCCGCGCGGGCGCGCGCAACCGGCGGGTTTGGTCTGGGCCTGTATCTCTGCAAACGCATCGTTGAGGCGCACGGCGGCACCTTGACCGTTGACAGCGTGATGGGCCGCGGGACGTCGGTCACCGCGTTGCTGCCGCCGGACGAAGTCTAAGCGCGACGACAAATGTAAAGTCGCCGCCGCCCCCTGCAGACAGGGTGGTATGATTCTGCGCACAAGCACACGGCTGATGTGCGCCGCGGGCAACGACCCGCAATGCGGTCTAATTTACGATCCGAATTTCGATCTGAGGGGAACGGAAAATGTCACAGCTGCCGGAATTTTTTCTGGGTGAGCAAAATCAGGCGGATGACAAGCAGATGTCATACGAGCAGGTCGCCGAAACCATTATTGAGCTCGGCAACCGCATGCTTGATGAAGATGAGTCTGCCGAGGTCTGGGAAGTGGCGTCCGGCATGCTCGCCGGTGCAGTGCAATTCTGGCTGTATTCCCGCCAGCCCTGTGAAGACCCCTTCTGCCAGGCGTGTGCGGACATCAGCAGCGCCGAACGCCGCCTGCAGGCCCTCTTAAAAGAGACGCATAATCTGGCCGAGGAGAGCGATTATTTCGTTTCCCCGAAAGACGGCCTGACCGGCACCGCCTGAGGCCCGATCAGCGCCCGAGGCCGGTCCCGGCCTGCCTGACACCGAATCACATTGTGGTATAGTTCGCCGCCGTCGCCGGGGCTGGCTCATCGCCGGATCCCGGACAATCGGCGGAAATCACAGCATTAACAAGAAATAGCATTAACCAGAATTGGAGCAGTCATGGGCAAGATCCATGTCACTGACCGCGAGGGCGGGCAGCACGAAATTGAACTCAACGCCGGCGATAACCTGATGGAGCCGCTGCGCGAGCTTGATGCCGGTATTGAGGCCTTGTGTGGCGGGATGTGTTCCTGTGCCACCTGTCACATTATCGTGGCGAGCGAATGGGCCGCCAAACTCGAGCCCGTGGAGGGTGACGAGCTGGAGCTGCTGGAAGAGACCGAGTCGTACCAGGACGGCCAGTCACGTTTGTCCTGCCAGGTGACCTTCAGCGATGAACTGGACGGTATGTCCTTTGAGATTGCGCCGGAAGAGTAATACTCCGCGCCGCTCTCAAGCCTGATAGACGCCAGACTGATCCACTTTTATGCCGGTGTTCCGCCGGCGTGACTGCCCCACTCGCGGGCGGTACTATCTCCCGAACGGGAGAACACTATGAGCAAGGACCTGTACGAAGAAGGTTTGCGGCTGCGCCGTGAGGTTGTCGGTAAGGACAAAGTTGACAGCTGGAACGAGTCAGCGGATGAGTTCACCGCACCTCTTGAGCGGCTCACCACTGAGGTGGGCTGGGGCGCCATCTGGTCGCGACCGGGCCTGGAGCGCAAAACCCGTAGTTTGCTGACGCTGGTATTGCTTGCTGCACAGCATCGCGATGAAGAGCTCGAGATTCATCTGCACAATGCAGTCCGCAATGGCTGTACCCACGAAGAAATCCGTGAAGCGTTGCTGCACACCATGGCCTACTGCGGTATTCCCACTGCGCGCCATGCCGTCAAGCTGGCCTCCCGGGTGCTCGGAACAAGTGCTGAGAAACGCTAATTAGCGGGCGGTAACCCTCGCCGCGATTCGACTGCGTCACAGTTTTGCCTGCGATGTCATGTAAAATAATGAGATAGCGGTGAATTTTCCCGTGTAAGGCCTGTCCAAACCCTGTGATGCGAGCTCTGCTGCAAAGATTATTGATCGTTGGCCTGCTGTGCTTCTCTGGCGCAGCCTTCGCCGAGCCGTGGTGTCTCGTTCGCGACGCCAAGGAAAACTGCCGTTTTTACGAACCTGAGCCCTGTTACCTCGAGGCCAACCGTGGTGGCGGCTATTGCAAGCCGAACCCGCGCGAGCTGGGCGCCAAGGGCGCTGCGCCTTATTGTCTGGTATCAGAGGGTGGTCGCGTGTGTAAGTACCGGAGCCGGGGTCGCTGCCTCACCGATGCGCGGCGTCGCAACGGCGGGTGCGTGCGCAACACCGAGCTCGATCTGGCGCGTCGTGCTCTGGGTGAGCAGCGCGTGCAGGGCTGCATCGGCAATGATTGTGAACAGGCCTTTCAGGATTTCAGTGCTCCCGACGCGCTTGAGGCAGCGGGCTACGAGCCGCCGTCCACAGACGCTGTCGATATTCTGGAGTAACGCCGCGGTAAACGGCCGGTGCGTTACAAGCGCAGTGCGCCGTCCACTTCGATCACCCGGCCGCTGACGTAATCGTTCTCCAGAATAAATTGCACCGCGTGTGCAATCTCATCCGGCTCACCGATGCGTCGCAACGGTACCTGGCCGGCAATCTTCTCTTTCGCGGAATCCGGCATTGCGGCCACCATTTCGGTATTGATAAAGCCGGGCGCGACCGCGCCGGTGCGAATCCCGTAACGCGCCAGTTCTTTCGCCCACGTAACCGCCATCGCGGCCACCCCGGACTTGGTTGCGGTGTAGTTGCTCTGCCCGACATTACCCGCGCGTGAAATACTTGAAATATTGATGATGCAGCCGCCGTTGCCGAGTTTCGCCATGTGTTCGGCGGCTTCGCGACCGCACAGGAAGACACCGGTGAGGTTCACGTCGATGACGGCCTGCCACTGATCCATGCTCATTTTCGACAGCAACTCGCCGTCTTTGTATTTGATCAGCAGCGCGTCCTTGGTAATGCCGGCATTGTTGACCACGCCGTCCAGCCGCCCGAAGTCACCCACAATGTCGTTAAACAGCGCAACCACCTGCTCCTCGCTGGCGACATTGGCGCCATAGGCACGCACGTCCGGTGACTGGCCCTCGCAAGCGGCCACGGTATCCGCCACGCTGGCAGCGTCCAGATCCACCAGTGCCAGCCGGGCGCCGCTGCCGGCAAGTCGTCTGGCCATAGCAGCGCCCAGACCGCGGGCCGCGCCGGTAATTACGATAACTTTGTCTTTCAGGTCCATTGCAGAATCGTCCTATAGGGAATTCGGGGCTTGAGTGCGGGGGATTATAGGATTGTCGCGGGTGTTGCGACAGGCCGGCGCTGAAATGACCGCCCGACGCCAGCCCTTGATTTGGTTGAATCTGCCACCATATTAGGGGCATCAGGCAATGCCGGAGAAAGACTTATGCGTATGGACAAACTGACCAGCAAGTTTCAGCTCGCGCTCGGTGAAGCGCAGTCGCTGGCGCTGGGCAAAGATCACCAGTTTATTGAGCCGGCACATTTGCTGGTCGCGATGCTCGACCAGCAGGGTGGGAGCGCACGTCACCTGTTGTCCAAAGCGGGCGTCAAGGTCGATCTCCTGCGTTCGCGTCTCGGCAATCTCATCGATCAGATGCCGCGTGTCGAGGGCACACCCGGCGAGGTGCACGTATCGAATGAACTGAGCAAACTCCTGAACGTGACTGACAAGCTCGCGCAGGATCGCGACGATCAGTACATCTCGAGCGAACTGTTTGTGCTCGCGGCCTGCAGCGATCAGGGTGAGACCGGCAAACTGCTGCGGGATACCGGTGCAGTGACCGGCGCGGTTGAAAAAGCGATTGAGGATTTACGCGGCGGCGAACAGGTCAATGACCCGAACGCCGAAGACACCCGGCAGGCGCTCGACAAATACACGGTGGATGTCACCGAGCAGGCCGAACAGGGCAAACTCGACCCCATTATCGGTCGCGACGAGGAAATTCGCCGCACCATTCAGATTCTGCAGCGCCGTACCAAAAACAACCCGGTGCTGATTGGTGAGCCCGGTGTCGGTAAAACCGCGATTATTGAAGGTCTCGCCCAGCGCATCGTGAATGGTGAGGTGCCGGAGGGCATCAAGGGTAAGCGCATACTGTCACTCGACCTGGGTGCGCTGCTTGCCGGCGCGAAATTCCGCGGTGATTTCGAGGAGCGGCTGAAGGCCGTGCTGACCGACCTGAAAAAGCAGGAAGGCCAGATCATCCTGTTCATTGACGAGCTGCACACCATGGTCGGTGCAGGCAAGGCCGAGGGCTCGATGGATGCCGGCAATATGCTCAAGCCCGCGCTGGCGCGCGGCGAACTGCATTGCGTGGGCGCCACGACGCTGGATGAGTACCGTCAGCATATCGAGAAAGATGCGGCGCTCGAGCGGCGTTTCCAGAAGGTATTGATCGAAGAGCCGACCGTGGAAGACACGATCGCAATTCTGCGCGGCCTCAAAGAGCGCTACGAAGTGCATCACGGGGTCGACATCACTGATCCGGCAATTGTGTCGGCTGCGACGTTGTCACATCGCTACATTACGGATCGGCAGTTGCCGGACAAGGCGATCGATCTGGTCGATGAAGCCGGGTCGCGTATCCGTATGGAAATCGATTCCAAACCCGAGGCGATGGACCGGCTCGACCGCCGCATTATCCAGCTCAAGATCGAGCGCGAGGCGCTAAAGAAAGAATCGGACGATGCGTCGAAAAAACGCCTGGACGATTTGCAGGCGCAGCTTGACGAGCTCGAGAAAGAATACGCGGACCTTGACGATATCTGGCGCGCTGAAAAAGCCGCTATGCAGGGCGCGACTAACGTCAAAGAAGAGCTGGAAAAAGCACGTCTGGAGCTCGACACGGCGCTCCGTGCTCAGGATCTGCAGCGCGTGTCTGAATTGCAGTACGGTCGTATCCCCGAGCTGGAGCGGCAGTTGGAAAGCGCCGGCGAGCATGATGACAGCGAGAACCAGCTGATCCGCAACAAAGTCACCGAGGAAGAAATAGCCGAGGTGGTGTCGCGCTGGACCGGCGTGCCCGTCGCAAAAATGCTTGAGGGTGAGAAAGACCGTTTGCTGCGTATGGAGGAGGCAATCTCCGAACGGCTTGTGGGTCAGTCGGAGGCCGTGACAGCCGTGGCGAATGCGATTCGCCGCTCACGCGCCGGGTTGGCGGACCCGAACCGACCGAACGGTTCGTTCCTGTTCCTCGGGCCGACCGGTGTGGGTAAGACGGAGCTGACCCGCGCGCTGGCCGAGTTCCTGTTCGATACCGAAGACGCGATGGTGCGTATTGATATGTCGGAGTTCATGGAGAAGCATTCGGTCGCACGACTGATCGGGGCACCGCCGGGCTACGTGGGTTACGAAGAAGGCGGTTACCTGACGGAAGCAGTGCGGCGCAGGCCCTATTCGGTGATCCTGCTCGATGAAGTCGAAAAGGCGCACCCCGATGTATTCAATATTCTGCTGCAGGTGCTGGATGACGGACGTCTGACCGACGGCCATGGCCGCACAGTCGATTTCCGTAATACGGTCATCATCATGACGTCGAATCTCGGCTCGCAGCGCATTCAGGACATGGCGGGCGATGAAAACTACGCAGAGATCAAAGCCGCGGTGATGGAAGTGGTCGGGGATCATTTCCGCCCTGAATTCATCAACCGCATCGATGATCTGGTCGTATTCCATCCGCTCGGGCGGGAAGAAATCCGCAAGATTGTGGATATCCAGCTGGCCAGCCTCCGGTCGCGGCTGGAAGACCGGGATATCGGCCTTGAGCTCACCGCGGATGCCATGGATTTGCTGGCTGAAGCCGGCTTCGATCCGGTGTATGGTGCACGTCCCCTCAAGCGGGCCATCCAGCAGCGCTTGGAGAACCCGCTCGCGGAAGCCATACTGCGTGGTGATTTTGCGCCGGGTGATGCGATTTCGGTTGTCGTTGCTGCGGGCGAGCTCGAATTCAGCAAGTCGCCGGCGAAGGCCTGACGACGGAGCCTGATCACGGAGAAGCGGATACATGCCGATTTACGAATACCAATGCAATGACTGCAACCATGTGTTTGATGTGTTGCAGAAGATCAGTGATGACCCGCTGACATATTGCCCGGAATGCGGTGAGCAGGAGTTGCGCAAGCTGCTCTCGGCGCCGAATTTCCGTCTCAAGGGTGGCGGTTGGTACGAAACCGACTTTAAAGATAAAAACAAGCGCAATCTTGCCAAGGATTCTGATGCAGGCACCGACAGTAAGCCGTCTGACGCGGCTTCCGATTAAGCAGGAACCGCCGGGACTATCGTGAAAAAAGGCATACGCACCTATCTCGTCACGGGGCTCCTGGTCTGGGTGCCTTTGGGCATTACCGTGTTCTTGATCGGCTTCATGGTCGATTTCGTCGACCGTGCACTGCTGGTTATCCCGGAGCAGTATCGGCCGGACACGCTGCTCGGGTTTCACATCCCGGGCATCGGTCTGTTGCTGGTGCTGATCATCCTGTTTTTGACCGGCCTGCTGGCCGCCAATTTCTTTGGCCGCAAACTGGTGAAATTATGGGAGCGGGCACTTAACAGAATTCCGTTGGTGCGCTCGATTTACTCCGCGTCCAAGACCTTTGCCGAGGTCGTGCTGACCGACAGCACAGACTCTTTTAAGGAAGTGCTGCTGATCGAGTACCCGCGTAAAGGCCTTTATTCACTGTGTTTTCAGACCGGCACCAATCTGGGCGAGATTCAGTCGCGCACCGGTGAGCAGGTGGTCTGTGTCTTTGTCCCCACCACCCCGAACCCGACGTCCGGCGTGATGATCATCGTCCCGCGTAAAGATGTAGTGAGCCTCGACATGGAGATTGAGGAGGCTGTGAAAATGGTCGTCTCGCTCGGTGTCGTCGTCCCGCACTGGCCCGGTGAAGGGCTCGACGCTGTGGCTGAGCGCATCAGCGACAACAACAAGCCTGAGCAGCCCGCGGTTGCTAAAGACTGGCCGCAGCCTTAACATTCGCGGCCGGCTTAACCCCACCAATTCAGGGTCTTAGGGATGCGTACACATTACTGCGGCGACGTAAACGCCGGCCTCGACGGCAGCGAAGTCACGGTCGCCGGCTGGGTGCACCGTCGCCGCGATCACGGCGGCGTCATTTTCATCGATTTGCGTGATCGCAGCGGGCTGCTGCAGGTCGTGTGCGACCCGGACACACCGGAACTGTTTGCGCTCGCCGAGCGGGTGCGCGGTGAGTTCGTCGTGCAGGTGCGTGGTCGTGTCCGCCCGCGTCCGGAGGGCACCGTCAATCCGAATCTGACGAGCGGCGAGATCGAAGTGCTCGCGCTGGATCTCGAAATACTTAATGCAGCCGAAACGCCGCCTTTTCATCATGATGAAAATCCGTCTGAAGAGCTGCGTCTTGAATACCGCTATCTCGATCTGCGCCGCGAAGAAATGACGCAGCGTTTCATATTGCGTCACCGGGTCACGCAGATTATGCGCACCTACATGGACGAGCACGGCTTTCTCGATATCGAAACGCCGATCCTGACTCGCGCTACGCCCGAAGGCGCGCGGGATTACATCGTGCCCAGCCGCACACACGCCGGCGAATTTTTCGCGCTGCCGCAGTCACCGCAGTTGTTTAAGCAGCTGCTGATGATGTCCGGCATGGATCGCTATTATCAGATCGCGCGCTGTTTCCGTGATGAAGATCTGCGCGCCGACCGGCAGCCCGAATTCACGCAGCTTGATGTCGAGATGAGCTTCGTCGAAGAAGAAGACGTAATGGGGTCGATGGAAGACCTGGCACGGCGTTTGTTCAAAGAAGCCATCGATGTCGATCTGCCGGCGGAGTTTCCGCGTATGACCTACGCCGAAGCCATGCAGCGCTTCGGCAGCGACCGGCCTGACCTGCGTATTCCGCTCGAGCTGGTGGATGTTGCAGACCTGATGGACGGCGTGGAGTTTAAAGTCTTCGCCGGCCCGGCCGCCGACCCCGATGGCCGCGTCGCCGCACTGAAACTCACCGGTGGCGGCGACCTGTCGCGCAAGGAGATCGACGAGTACACCGCATACGTAGGGCGTTACGGGGCCAAGGGGCTGGCCTATATCAAGGTCAATGATGCCGCTGCGGGTCGCGATGGCCTGCAGTCACCGATTTTGAAATTCCTGCCCGACGCGACGGTCGACGCTCTCATCGAGCGTCTGGCGCCGGCGACAGGCGATATCGTGTTCTTCGGTGCCGACAAACGCACCGTCGTGAACGATGCACTCGGTGCGCTGCGCGTGAAGCTGGGTGAAGATCGCGGCCTCATCGAAAGCGAGTGGGCACCGGTTTGGGTGGTGGAGTT
>JABDLC010000148.1 GCA_013001905.1 Gammaproteobacteria bacterium
GTCATCAGCTGCAGGAAGAGGCCGGTGAGCTGCAGGGAGAAGTACGTATGTATTGCTCCGTCACCGCCAGCTACAGTTTTCTTTTCGATCTACTGAGCAGAGTGCGTGCGGAACATCCGCGCATTGAAATCAAGCTGCTGACCGGCGATCCGGAAAACGCGATTGCGCGCGTGCTGTCAGGTGATGCCGACATTGCAATCGGTGCGCGCCCGGATGTGCTGCCGGCGCCATTGGCATTCCGGCCGATCGCGACATCGCCGCTGGTGTTTGTCGCGGCGCACGGGCACGAAGACTACAGTCGTTTGCAGGGACGGCAGCCGTCCGCCGGTGACTGGGCTGACACCCCGCTGATTCTGTCGGAGCGTGGGTTGGCGCGCAGCCGCGTGGATAAATGGTTTGCCGAACATGGTGTGCAGCCGGACATTTACGCGCAGGTAGCCGGCAACGAGGCGATTGTGAGTATGGTCAGTCTGGGTTTTGGTGTCGGCGTCGTGCCGCAGATCGTGGTCGATAACAGTCCGCTGGCGGACAAGGTGACCGTGCTCGATCTGAAACCGGAACTGGAACCTTATGAAGTCGGGTTGTTCACATTAAACAAGAAGCTCAGAAATCCGCTGATCGGCGCGTTCTGGGCCATGCAGAAATCGAGCTGAGTACAGGGTGATGACAGAAGCGGCACTCAGAGCCAGCGGCGTGACTAAAGTGTACCGGACCGGTGAGGTCGAGGTGCACGCGTTGCGCGGTGTCGACATCGAGTTTTACAGCGGCGAATTCGTCGTGTTACTCGGCGCGTCAGGCAGCGGCAAGTCGACGTTACTGAATATCATCGGCGGGCTGGATACACCGACGGACGGGCAGGTGTACTTTCATGACCAGGAGCTGTCAGGGGCGAATTCCGGTGAGCTCACGCAGTTTCGCCGTGCACATGTCGGCTTCGTGTTCCAGTTTTACAATCTGATGCCGAGCCTGACCGCGCGCGAGAATGTGGCGCTGGTCACTGAGATCGCGGACGACCCGATGGACCCGGCTGACGCACTCCGGGTGGTGGGTCTCGGAGAGCGCCTCGATCATTTCCCGGCGCAGCTGTCCGGCGGTGAACAGCAACGCGTGGCGATCGCGCGCGCCATTGCGAAGCGCCCCGACGTGCTGCTGTGTGATGAGCCCACCGGTGCGCTCGACAGCCAGACCGGTATTGTCGTGCTGGAGGCGCTTGAGGCCGTTAACCGCGATCTGGGCACCACGACAGCCGTCATCACGCATAACGCGGTCATCGCTGATCTGGCGGATCGGGTGATCCGCATGGTCGACGGACGTATCGCCGATGTCTCACGCAACGATCATCGCGCGCGGCCGCAGGATCTTGAGTGGTAGCCGGGGCAGGGATGCGTGTACTGAATCGTAAATTGCTCCGTGACCTGGCCAAGATCCGGGGCCAGGTCATTGCCATCGGCCTCGTGATCGCGTCGGGCGTCGGCGTGCTGGTCATGGCGTTGTCGGTGCAGACATCACTGCAGATCACCTCAGACGCCTACTACGACCGCTACCATTTCGGTGATGTGTTTGCCGGCGTCAAACGCGCGCCGGAGTCGATCGCCAGTCGTATTGCGGATATCCCGGGCGTCCGCACAGTGCAGACGCGGATCGGCCAGTTAGCAATTCTGGATCTTGAGGGCTTCGAAGAGCCGGTTATCGGCAGGCTCGCGTCGATCCCCGAGCGTGGCGAGCCGTTATTGAACAAACTGGCACTGCGCGCCGGTCGGTTTATCGCACCCGACAGCCCGGACGAAGTCGTACTTAACGAGCCGTTCGCCGAGGCGCACGAGTTGCGACCCGGCGACCAGTTCAGCGCGCTGATGAACGGCAAGCGCCGCACGCTGCGTGTGGTGGGTATCGCACTGTCCCCGGAATACGTTTACGCCATCGGCCCGGGCGCGCTGATGCCCGACGACCAGCGCTTTGGCGTGATCTGGATGGGGCGTAAGGCGCTTGCAGCGGCGTACGATCTGGATGGCGCGTTTAATGACGTGTCGCTGACTTTGCTGCGCGGTACCGCACCCGAGGGCGTGATTGAGCAACTGGATCTGTTGCTCGAACGCTATGGCGGTGTCGGTGCCATTGCCCGCAAAGACCAGATTTCCAACTGGTTTCTGATGAATGAGATTCAGCAGATTTCCACGATGGCCACTATCATGCCGACGATCTTTCTGCTGGTCGCTGCATTTTTGGCGAACACGGTGCTTGCGCGACTGATCTCCACAGAGCGTACCGAAATCGGGTTAATGAAAGCGTTCGGCTACAGCAATGGAGAAATAATTCTCCACTACGTGAAGCTGGTCTGCGTGATGGCGAGTTTCGGCATTGTGCTGGGCTGGGGTGTGGGTGCGGTGTTCGGTCGGATAACCACAGAGCTGTATGCGGAGCTGTATCGTTTCCCGTTGCTCATCTACAGTCCCGGGCTGGAAGTATTTGCATTGGGTACAGTGATCAGTCTGGCAGCGGCGCTGGCAGGCACAATCAGTGTGGTGCGCCGGGCGGCGGAGTTACCGCCGGCCGAATCCATGCGACCGCCGGAGCCGCCGATCTACAAGCAGGCTTCCGGCCTGACTGCCCGACTGACAGGCTGGCTCGATCAGCCGACGCGGATTGTATTGCGTCATATCGGGCGCACACCGGTGCGTTCGGTGCTGACGAGTCTTGCGGTTGCGCTGTCGGTGGCCGTCGTGATCATGGCGATGCAGTGGATGGATTCGATCAACCATCTGGTGCAGGTGCATTTCGTGGAGGGGCAGCGGCAGGACCTCATGATCGGGCTGGTCGAACCCGACGCCAACCGCGCCATACATGAATTCGCCCGTCTGCCCGGAGTGCTTTCTGCAGAAGGCTCGCGCATTGTCGGTGCCCACCTGCGCGCCGGGCCGCGCAGCTACCGCGGTTCCGTGCAGGGCGTGCGGCCTGATGACCGCCTGCAACTGATCTACGACGTGAGTGGGGAGATCATCCGTGTTCCGCCCGAAGGCCTGGTGGTGTCGACGACCCTTGCCGAGAAGCTTGAGGTCGGGCTCGGCGACATGATCGAGGTGGAAATACTCGAAGGCCGCCGCTCGGTGATAGAGATGCCCGTCGTCCGCTTATTCGAAACCTATATCGGGATGCCGGCGTACATGAATCTGGAGACGCTGAGCCGCCTGTTACTCGAACAGCCCAGCATCGAATATGCCAATTTACTCGTCGACAAGAATCGCGAAGCGGAACTGTACCGGCAGCTCAAAGACATGCCGGAGGTCAGCGCCATTATGATTAAGCAGGCGGCGATTGATACCTTCTATAAAACCATGGCGGAGACGATGCTGATTTTCGTGACCTTTTTCGCGGTGTTTGCATTCGCGCTTGGCTTCGGTGTGATCTACAACAGCGCGCGAATTTCGTTGTCCGAGCGTGGTCGGGACCTCGCGACGTTGCGGGTGCTCGGGATGACCCGGCTGGAAACGGCCTATATTTTGTTGTCGGAAGTCGGCTTGCTGGTCGTCATTGCATTGCCGCTGGGCTGTATTGTGGGCTACATGCTGGCCGCGGTTCTTACCGCCAGTTTCGCCACGGAACTGTTTCGTATACCGCTTATGATTGAAGCATCGACTTACGGTATGGCGATATTGCTCGCACTTGCGTCGACCGCGGTGTCTGCCGCCTTTGTGCGGCGTCGCCTGAACGGACTGGATATGATTGCAGTGCTGAAAACAAGGGAATAAGAATAATGAATGCGGCACAAAAACGAATGTTGTTGTGGGCTGTACTGGGAGGCTGCATTCTCCTCGCGCTGGTATTCGCGTTCCGCCCTCAGGCGATCAGCGTTGACGTGCACGAGGCTGCGCGCGGTGAACTTATCGTTACCGTGAACGAAGAAGGCGAAACCAGGGTGCGGGACATCTTCGTATTGTCTGCGCCGGTGGCCGGGCGCATGTTGCGTATCGAAGCGGAAGCGGGCGATGAGGTGCAGGCCAACGACACGGTTCTGGCTCAGATCGAGCCTGTTGACCCGACCTTTCTGGATTTTCGCAGCGAGGCTCAGGCCAGAGCCGCGGTGCGTTCCGCAGAATCGACCACAGCACTGGCGCAGGCTGAAGTGGATCAGGCCGCAGCTGAACTGGAATTCGCGCGCGCCGAGCTCAAGCGTGCCCGCGAGCTGATTCGCGACAATACGATTTCACAACGTGCTCTTGACGAGGCCGACAAGGCCGAGAAAATCGCCCGCGCCGCGTACGCGACGCGTCTTGCCGCCCTGCAGGTGCGCAAGTTCGAGCTGGAGAGCGCCGAGGCGCAGCTCCTGTCGCCCGCTCAGGGCAACGCCCGCGCCGAGGATTGTGAATGTGTGCCGATCACCGCGCCGGTGGACGGTGTGATCCTGCGCGTGCTGCAGGAAAGCGAAGGTGTGGTGTCAGCAGGTCAACCGCTTATCGAGATTGGCGACTCACGTGATCTGGAGATCGTTGTCGACCTGCTGTCGGCGGAAGCCGTCAAGGTGTCGGCCGGTCAGCGCGTCATTATCGAGGGGTGGGGTGGCGATACACCACTACAGGGCATGGTGCGACGTGTCGAGCCGTTCGCATTTACCAAAGTGTCGGCGCTGGGCATCGAAGAGCAGCGCGTGAATGTGGTGATCGACTTTTCCGGCGACCCGACTTCCTGGCAGCGGCTTGGCCACGGTTACAAAGTTGATCTGCGTATCGTGCTCTGGGAGGGCAACGTGATTAAGTTGCCGCTGACCGCGTTGTTCCGCGAAGGCGATCAGTGGGCCGTGTTTGTTGATGACGGCGGTACCGCCAAACTACGTTACCTGCAGGTCGGGCGCCGCAACGGCCTCGAAGCCGAGATAACCGAAGGTCTCGATGTCGGTGAGCGCATCATCCTGTATCCGGGCGACAGCGTCGTTGACGGGGTGCGGGTCGCACCGCGGGATTAGCGGCCGCGAAAGTTTTTCGCGATCCAGTAGTCCAGACTGACGAAGCGGCCGCCGCCCATGAACAGGAGCGGCAGCAGCATGATGAAGTAGGTAACGGCCCACTCGATGCCGTTGTTCGAGATCACGAAATTGCCGTTCTCGGTCAGCCAGTTGTAGTTACCGTGTTCACGCAGGATGTCTTTCGCGCGGTCCAGCCGCTCCATGGTGCCGCTGATGTCGTCAGGCGGGAACGGGCTCAGCGGGTCAGCAACGGCCTGCCAGCCGTTTTCGACATGCGCGGTGGTGGCCGCGACCAGCATCGTGAACAACAGCGGAATGCTGATCCAGCGCACCGCTAAACCAATCACCAGCAGGATGGCGCCGATGACTTCGGTGCCGGTTGCCAATGCGGCCATGATCGTCGGAAAGGGCAGGCCGAGCCCCCAGTCGGGATTACCGAACCAGGCGACGACATTCTCGAAGCCGTTCAGCTTGTTGGTGCCGGCAACCCAGAACACCGGTGCCAGATAGAGGCGCAGCGCGAGCGGCGCCACCCAGTCCACTGCACGGGTCGCGTCCAGCATGTCCTGTAGCTTGTTGAGTAACCCCATCCCCGTCTCCTGAAGGCAGTGTTGTCAGGTCGTGCTTTGAGTGTCACGAGTGCCCACAACAATGCCGCGCGTGCGCCATTCCTCGAGTATGTTCAGCCCGCTCTGTATGACCGTCGCCGGATTGTCGTGTTGCAGCTCTGCCGCAATTTGCTCGAGTGCGGCCCGGCCGCTGAGCTCGACGTCATTTTGCAGCAGTTCATACAGTCGCGCGCTGACAATGTTGAGGCGATTGAATTTAATCTCGTCGCTGGCATTGCGCAGCACAAGGTAGTGCAGCGGCTGTTCCGCCGGCGCATCCGGCTGCTGTTCGACACTGATTTCATTCACTGCGTAGCGATAGGCGAGCAGCCATGCAGGTTGCGTCAGTACGGGCGCGTTATCGAGTAAATCGCCGTGCGGATCAATGTCGTTCTCGATCGGCACATCCGGCGCCAGCATCAGGCCCGATTCGACCCACTCGTAGTGACAGAGTTCGTACAGCCACGCCGGATCTCCGGCCTCAGCGCCGCGTTCTTCCGCCAGATAGTGCAGAAACTCGCGCGGCATGTCAGGAAACAGCGGCGAATGACTTTCGTGATCACGGTAGTAGTCACGGATGAGTGCACGCCACGATTCATCGCCGAGTATTTTGCGTGCGATGGGGAATTGTCCGCCGAGAAAGCTGACTACGTTGTTGAAAAAAAGCTCGCTGTAGATCGCCATGCGACGTGCTTCCACGTCGGCGGGCGGCGGGTTCTGCTCGGGGTCCCGCAGATGCGCGGCAAACTCGTACTGACGTGCATGCAGCGCCTGTAATGAGCTCTTGTCAGCAGACCCGCGGCTATCAGGCATGCGCGCTTCGCTGATCAGTCTGATAGGGCGCCTGCAGCGAGCGGATCTGATCCACTTCCGCCAGCAGCTCGGTCAGCGGCGGAATGCTGAAATCCCGCTCCAGCAGGGTCGGCACTGCGCCGAAGTGTGCGTAGGCTTTGTCCAGCAGTTGCCATACCGGGTCGCAAACCGGTGCTGCGTGCGTGTCGATGCGCAGGTCTTCGGCTTCAATGTAGTGCCCGGCCACATGAAAATAGCGCACACGATTGGCCGGCATGCTGGTCAGATAGGTTTCGGCGCTGTAGCCGTGGTTGATGCTGTTGACGTAGATTTTGTTGACGTCGAGCAGCATCCCGCAGTCGGCTTCGTCGAGCACTGCGGTCACAAAGTCGATTTCGCTCATCTCCTGTGACGGGGCGGCGTAGTAG
>JABDLC010000153.1 GCA_013001905.1 Gammaproteobacteria bacterium
GCAGGTAGCGGAGGAGTATGCTCTGGGGTATGCGAAATCGTTTACTGATACCTGTACTGATTGCTGTTTTTGCAGCGAGTCCCGTTCTGGCGGACGAAATCTATCGCTGGGTAGATTCCACAGGCCAGGTGCACTATTCGGATGTCCCTCGTGACGGCGCCGAACAGGTTGAGCTGAATCCGGCCCAGACCTTTTCTGCACCCGCGATTCCGCGCGCTACGTCGACACAGACAACGGCAGAAGACGCAACGGGCAGCTACACCGAGCTAAGCATCGACAGCCCGTCGCAGGAGGAAACGATTTGGAACACCGGTGGCGTCATCACAGTACAGGTGAGTGCGGAACCGGGCCTGCGGGAGGGTCACAGCATCTCGATTTACTACGACGGCACCGAGCTGAAGAAGGGGCCGCAGTCGACGGTGGTGCGGTTGTCCGAGGTATTTCGGGGCGAGCACAAGATCACAGCGGACATCAAAGACGCAGCCGGCAAGGTGCTGACGCGAGCGGAGCCGGTGACGTTCTTCTACCGTCAGACGGCCAACGGTCCGGCGGCGAACTGACCGGCGACTCTGACCGCATTCTCGATGCGGTCACCACCGCTGTCGTTATCGTCGACAGCACCGACACCATTGTTTATCTGAACGCAGCCGCGGAGAGCCTGCTCGGCATCAGCCGCAAACGCGCTGCCGGAAAACACCTGCCCGCGTTATTGCCGGGCCTCGAAGAAACGGCCGAACTTTGTCAGCGCGCCCGCGAACTGCAGCGCAGTTTTGGCCAGACACTGCACATCGCCGCATTTCATCATGATGTCAGCGAGCTCGAGCTGTCCGCGCGCGTCAGCCCGTGGGACGAACGCGCGCCCGGCCATGTGCTGGTTGAGCTGTTCGACGTGACAGCCCGTCATCAGCTAGACCGTGAGAGCGCGCTGCTCGCGCAGCGGGGCGTCAGTCAGCGCATGCTGCGTCAGCTGGCGCATGAAATTCGCAACCCGCTCGGCGGTCTGCGTGGCGCGGCACAGCTGCTGGAGCGTGAGCTCGATGACCCGTCGCTGCATGAGTTCACCCGCATCATTATTGGTGAGGCAGATCGCCTTGAGGGCCTGGTCGCCGGGCTGCTCGGCCCGGGCGGCCGCCCGGATCGTCGGTTGGTCAACGTGCATGAGGTGCTGGAACACATCGCCAAACTCACTGCGAGCGCGGCACCGGAACTGACCGTGTTACGCGACTACGACCCGAGCTTGCCGGATTTGCTGCTCGACCGTGATCAGCTCACACAGGCATTTCTCAATCTGGCCCGCAATGCGTCGCAGGCAACAGCAGACTCCGGCACGCTGGTATTGCGCACACGCATCGCGACGAATCACGTGCTGAACGCGCGGCGCTACCGGCTGGTCGCATTGATCGATGTGGAGGACGACGGGCCGGGCGTGATCGATGAGATTGCGGACACGATTTTTTACCCGCTCGTCACCGGGCGCAAGGACGGCAGCGGTATCGGCCTGCCGCTTGCGCAGGAACTGGTTAACCGACATGACGGCCTGATCGAATTCACGTCGCAGCCCGGCAAGACCGTATTTACGGTCAGCCTGCCCGTTTTAAGCGAAGCGGAAATTGAGGCGAACCAGGCTTCATGAATACGCAGACTCAACAAAGCGTCTGGATCGTTGACGATGATGATTCCGTGCGCTGGGTGCTTGAGAAGGCGATGCAGAGCAACGGTATGGACGTGCTGGGTTTTCCTGACCCGCTTGCGGCACTCGAAAAACTCGGCGAAGAGCGGCCGGATGTGCTGATCACGGATATCCGTATGCCCGGTATGGACGGCCTTGAGTTTTCGCGGCAGATCGCGGCGATGAACATCGATTTGCCGATTATTGTGATTACGGCCCACACCGACCTCGACAGTGCAGTGGCAGCGTATCAGTCAGGCGCATTTGAGTACCTGCCCAAACCCTTTGATGTGGATGAGGCGGTGTCACTGGTAAACCGGGCGGCCGAAGCCAGTCGCGTGCGTAAGACCAACGGCCACGGCGAGGTTCGCCACGGCATGTCGGGCATGATCGGTCAGGCGCCGGCCATGCAGGAAGTATTCCGTACCATCGGCCGGCTGAGTCGTGCGGGTATGACCGTGCTGATCACAGGCGAGTCCGGCACCGGTAAAGAACTGGTCGCGCGGGCACTGCACGAGCACAGCCCCAGAGTAAACGGGCCGTTTGTGGCGCTGAACACCACGGCGATTGCCGCCGACCTGCTTGAATCTGAACTGTTCGGGCACGAGCGTGGTGCCTTTACCGGTGCTGACCGGCAGCGTATCGGCCGCTTCGAACAGGCCGATGGCGGCACGCTGTTTCTTGATGAGATCGGCGACATGTCGACGGATCTGCAAACCCGTCTGCTGCGCGTACTGGCAGAAGGGGAGTTTTTCCGCGTCGGCGGCCAGAAAGCCATCAATGTCGATGTGCGGATTATCGCGGCCACCAATCAGAATCTCGAAACGGCAGTTGAGGAAGGCCGCTTTCGCGAAGACCTGTATCACCGGCTGAATGTCATGCGTATCAACACGCCGCCGTTGCGCAACCGGCGCGAAGACATTCCGATGCTGGTGCAGTACTACCTCGAAAAGTCCGGCGCTGAACTCGGCGTTCCGTCTAAAAGCATGAGCCCTGAAACCATGGACATGCTGAGCGCCTTCGACTGGCCGGGTAACGTGCGGCAACTGGTGAACGCGACCCGGCGCATGATTGTGACGGCGCCGGGTAACGAGATTCGCCCGGAGGACGTGCCCGCTGAATTCGGCGGCGCTGCCGTTGCCGGTGACAAGCAATGGGTCGACGCGCTGTCACGCTGGGCCGCGGGCCGCCTCGCTGCGAACAGCGATGCCCCGTTACTGGAAGAAGCACAGCCCGCATTTGAGCGGGCGCTGATTCAGGCTGCGCTCAGTGCGGCCGGCGGCCGTAAACAAGACGCGGCGAAGTTGCTGGGCTGGGGCCGCAACACGCTGGCACGCAAGATTAAAGAGCTGGGCCTAACCTGAAACAGTGACCTTCACCATCTCGTCGCCTTCCGCGATCTGATCGACCACATCCAGGCCTTCTGTGACTTTGCCGAACACGGTATGGCGCCCGTCCAGATGCGGCTGCGGGCTGTGACAGATGAAAAACTGACTGCCGTTTGTACCCGGGCCGGCATTGGCCATTGAGAGCGAGCCGCGTTCGTGCACGTGCGGATTGCCTTCGAATTCGTCACCGAAGCGATAGCCGGGTCCGCCGGAGCCCGTGCCGGTCGGGTCGCCGCCCTGAATCACAAAGTCTGCGATCACACGATGAAAGCTGACGCCGTCGTAATACCCTTCCTGCGTGAGAAAAACAAAATTATTAACCGTCATCGGCGCTGCTGCTGCGAACAGTTCGATTTCTATCGTGCCCTTGTTGGTTTCCATCGTGATCTGATAGTTGCCATCGGCATCGATCTGCATGTCAGGCGGGTTATCCCATTGTTTGCTCATTACTGGTCCTTATTGTTTGCGTCAGCCGGAAACGGCTGTGTCGAGTTCGTCATCACCGATGTGCATGGCGCCCACCAGTTCGGAAATATGGTTGAAATCGTGTTTGCGCAGGTAGTCCGCAATACCTGCGTTAATGGTTTTGCAGATTAGCGGGTCGTAGAACAATGCGGTACCCACACCCACGGTCGTCGCACCGGCAATGATGAATTCCAGTGCGTCGCGCGTGTTGGTAATGCCGCCCTGCCCGATAATCGGAATGTTGTGCTTGCCGGCAACTTCGTAGACCTGCTTCACCTTTAACAGTGCGATCGGTTTGATGGCCGGGCCGGACAGGCCGCCCTGAATGTTGCCGATTACCGGCTGGCGGGTTTCCACATCAATCGCCATACCCATGAGCGTATTAATCACCGCGAATCCGTCGGTGCCCGCCTCGATGCAACGGCGGGCATTCTCCTGAATGTCCGTCTGGTTCGGCGACAGTTTGGCAATGATCGGTTTTGATGTACTGGCCCGGCAGGCTTCGACTACGCGCGCGGACATGTCCGGGTCGTTGCCGAACGACACGCCGCCTTCTTTGACGTTGGGGCAGGAGATATTGATTTCGATCGCGTCGATCGGCGAGTCGTCAAAGCGCTTTGTGACAGCGGTGTATTCTTCAATGGTCGAGCCGCAGACGTTGGCGATGAAGCGCGTCTCGTCGAAATCCAGCGTCGGCAGGATGTCATCGACGACTTTGTCGACGCCCGGGTTCTGCAGGCCAATCGCGTTGAGCATTCCCGCCGGTGTTTCATAGACGCGGTGCGGAGCATTGCCGAGCCGCGGCTCACCCGTTGTGCCCTTGAGCACGATGGCGCCGGCATCGCGGTTCGAGAAACCTGCCACACGCGTGTATTCTTCGCCAAACCCGACGCACCCCGACAGCAGCACAATCGGCGTGTCCAGTTGCAGGCCGCAGAACTCGGTTGCGAGCAGCTGCGATTGAGGGTCGTCGTTACTGTCGGGCATGGTGCAGACGTATTCTTATAGTGAGTATTGTGTGGTGCAGATGTGTTCGATCTGATTCTTTATCAGCCGGAAATTCCCCCGAACACGGGCAATATCATACGCGTTTGCGCCAATACCGGCACTACGCTGCACCTTGTGCACCCGCTGGGCTTTGCGCTGGACGACAAGCGTATGCGGCGCGCAGGCCTTGATTACCACGAGTATGCGGCCGTGCAGGAGCATGACTCGCTGGATGCCTGTTTAGTCGCGCTCGGCGACCGGCGGGTATTTGCGCTGTCGACGCGCGGCACACGCAATTATGCGGAGGTCGACTATCAGCCGGGCGACGCCTTCCTGTTCGGCCCCGAAACCCGGGGCCTGCCGCAGGCGACGCTGGACGAATTACCGCCGGAGCAGCGCTTGCGCATTCCGATGCGGCCCGACAACCGCTCGCTCAACCTCGCGAACTCCGCCGCCATCGTGTTGTACGAAGCATGGCGACAACATGGTTTTGTGAACGGAGTCTAGGCCTTGCGAGCGCCTTCGCGGGGGATTTGCGACGCAGCGACCTGGCTTTCGCAGGTGGTGAATAATCACGCATCGCGTTTCCACGGCACATTTCCGCCTTGCTCCGAACCCCAAGTCGCTGCGTCGTAAATCTGCCGTGGAAACGCAAAAATGTGACTGATGTCACGAATGAAATCGCGCTGTCGCTATAACTTGGGTACCGAGCGTGTGGTTAGCCAGGGACGGCACCCGCGCTTTTTTTGTGCCTGCAGTAAATGCCGGCATGCATCCCGTCAGCCTTCCGACTTGACCTCGCGCATCATCAGCGCACCGACGGCATCTTCCGGCGAAGCGCCTTCGTAGAGAATCTGATACGCCTGTTCACAAATCGGCATCTCGACGTTCAGATCGTGCGCAACTTTGCGCACCGCTGCGGCAGCTTTAACGCCCTCGACAACCTGACCGATTTCCTCGCAGGTTTCCTCGACCGTCTTACCCGCGGCGAGCGCGAGCCCCATGCGACGGTTGCGTGACTGATCATCCGTGCACGTCAGCACCAGATCACCCATGCCGGACAAGCCGGAAAACGTTTCAGTTTTAGCGCCCAGCGCCATGCCCAGCCGCGTCATCTCCGCGAGGCCGCGTGTGATCAGCGCAACCCGGGTGTTGGCGCCGAAGCCGAGGCCGTCTGACATACCGGTCGCGATCGCGAGAATATTTTTGACGGCGCCGCCGACCTCCACGCCGACCATGTCACCCGATGTATAGGCACGAAAATTCTTGCCGGAGAAACGCCAGGCCAGTTCATCCGCGTAGTCGGTGTTGGTGGCCGCCACTGTCATCGCGGTTGGCAGCCCGAGCCCGACTTCTTTCGCGAAAGTCGGGCCGGACACGACTGCCAGCGGCACTTCGATGCCGAGTGTTTCGCGGGCAACCTGGTGCGGCAGTTTGCCGCTGGCGAGCTCGAAGCCCTTGGTTGCCCAGGCGATACGCGCGCCCTTTTGCAGATTCGGCCGAATCTGCTCGAGTACCTGCCGAAACACGTGGCTCGGCACCACGATCAGAATGTCGCGATTGCGGCGTACCACGTCATCGAGGTCTGCATTGATCGTTACCGAATCAGGCAGCGGTATGTCCGGCAAAAAAACGGAGTTACAGCGCTCTTCAGTCAACGAGCGAATCACTTCGGGCTCCATGCCCCACAGCATCGGTTGCTGACCCGCCCGCGCCAGCTGTATCGCCAGCGCCGTGCCCCAGCTGCCTGCGCCGATAACACCAATTTTGTTGTCGTCTGCGGTCATGCGAGCTCAGGCCTGCGCCTGCTGCCCCTTCGTCTGCGCCTGCGCGTACAGCGCCTCGAAATTGATGGGCTGCAGTATCAGTGGCGGAAAACCGCCTTTGCCGACCAGTGACGAGATGCTTTCACGGGCGTACGGAAACAATGTTGTCGGGCATTGGGTGCCGAGCAGCATCGCAGTCTGCTCCTGCGTGTAGCCGCGTATCGCAAAGATGCCGCCCTGATCCATCTCGGCCAGAAAAATAGTGTTTTCGCCAACCTTGGCATGCACGCTGATGTGCAGAACGACCTCATAGACGCCGTCTTCGATCACGGCGTGCGAGTTACGGATATTCAGTTCGGTTTCGGGCTCGACATTCGATTCGCGGAAAATCTGCGGCGAGTTCGGGGACTCAAAAGACATGTCTTTGACATACAGCTGTTGCAGCATGAAGGCTTGTTCAGGCGCCTGTGCACTGCCGTTGCCGTTGCTGGGATTGTTGTCGCTCATAAGTTAGATTCCGCCGCTGTCGGGCTGCCTGGTCGCCAGTAGTTTGTCGAGTTCACCGGCCTGTTCGAGCGCTGCAATGTCGTCGTAACCCCCGACCGGTTTGTCGTTGATAAAAATCTGCGGCACGGTTCGACCGCCGCTCAGTTGTTCCATGTGGCGACGCAATTCCGGATCGCGGCCGACATCAATGTCCTCATAGGCTACGCCTTTACTGTCGAGCAGGCGCCGGGCCGCGGCGCAGTAGCCGCAAATGCTGGTGCCGTAGAGTTTTACGCTGGCTGTGGAGCCGGAATTCGAATTGGCATCGGACATCGTTTAGTCGCTCACCAGCGGCAGATTTTCTTTGCGCCATTCCGCAAGCCCCCCGCGCAGGCTGAACACATTCTCATGGCCGTCTTTGCGCAGTTGTGCGACGCAGTCACCGCTGGCGGAGCCGGTGTCACAGACGAGCACGACATTTTTACCCGACTTCACCGGCTTTGACTCACCGTTCAGATCGGCCCGCGGGATGTTGGTCGAATCGACGATATGGGCGGCTGCGAATTGCTCCGCGTCGCGTATATCAACGACCTTGCTGCCGTCATTGATCATGCGCACCGCGACAGGCACGCTGAGACTCGCGATGTTGCGGGCCTTAACGCGCAGTTCGTAAAAGATGGCCGCGAACCCGCTGGCCAGCAGGCCGGTGACGAGCAATACATTGTTGCCCGCAAATTCGATGAATTCCTGCATGGATACTCCTAGACTCGGGCGCGGATTATACCGCGCTGCTCCGCTGGTCACAGTGCCGCCGGATGCTACACTCAGTCCCGCCATGGACCGGTGCCGCCTGATTCTCTGCCTCTTCCTCACCCTGCTGCTGGCGCGTCCGGTGCTGGCGGATGAGCGTGCCGAGAAAGCAGCCGAACTGGAGGCGCTGCGCGAGCGCATCGGGGCGCTGCAGGACGAGTTGCGCGAAACCGGTCGGCGCCGCACCCGCGCCGAAAAGAAACTCAGGGAAATCGAACAGGCGGAGCAAAGCGCGCGGCGTGAACTGCAATCCATACGCGCAAAAAGCAAGCAGGCGAAGCAGCGGGAAGCTGACCTTCGAGAAGCGGAGCGTGCGCAGCAGGCTGCGATTGATGCGCAACGCCAGGCGCTCGCAAAACAGGTCCGCACGGCTTACATGACCGGCAACAGCGAATGGCTGCAGATGGTGCTGAGTCAGGAGGACCCGGCGCAGCTGGGTCGTCGCATGACCTATTACGGGTATTTTTCGCGCCAGCGCAAGGCAGCGATCGGCCTGTTGCAGGACGCTCTGACAGATCTCGCGGCGACGCGCATTGAGATACAAAACGAGCTTAGCCGGCTGCAACGGCTCGAATCTGATGCCGCCGATCAATTGGAAGAAATTGCGAACACACGCGCAGACCGTGCCGCCGTTGTTGCGCGGATGCAGAAAAGCATGGCCGATCGCGATGCGGAAATTGCGGGATTGCGTGAGCAGGAAGAGGAACTCGGCAAACTGGTGGCCGCACTCGCGCGCAAACTGCCGGCGATGCCGGACTTCGACGCAGAGCCGTTCGCCGGGCAGACCGCCCAGCTCAGCTGGCCGGCAAAGGGCCCCTTGCTTCGCTCCTTCGGTCAGTCGCGGGCCGACGGCAGCCTGAAATGGAACGGCGTGCTGCTGGGCGCAGCCGCGGGCAGCGAAGTGCGCGCGGTGTACCACGGCCGGGTCGTGTTTTCTGACTGGCTGGCGGGCATGGGCTTGCTCACGATAGTCGAGCACGACAATGGCTACATGAGCCTCTACGGCCACAATCAGGATCTGCTCAAAGACGTCGGCGAATGGGTTGAGCCGGGCGAGGTTATTGCGCATGTGGGTGACAGCGGCGGTCAGGCCAACGCCGGGCTGTACTTCGAAATCCGCAAGAACGGCGAACCCGTTGACCCGCGAAAGTGGGTCAAATAGGCCCTCCCCAAAGAAATGTTCTTAAAATCTGAGAACTTACGCCGTTCCGGCTGATCAGACGCTGTGCTAGAGTTTAGAATCCTTCTGCTCTGTTGCGGGCGGACTAAAAGCTATGTCGCGTAAACCCAAAAATCTGCTGTTGCTGGCTGCCGGCGCCGTCTTCGGACTGGTGCTTTCGCTTGCCACAGGCGTGCTGGCGCAGAAAGACGCCCCGCAAGAGACGCTGCCGTATGCGGAGGCCCGGCTGCTTGCCGAAGTGCTGGAGCGCGTGCGCGAAGAGTACGTGGAGCCCGTCGACGATTCAGTGCTGATCGAAAGTGCGGTGCGCGGCATGGTTATGGATCTTGATCAGCATTCGCAGTATCTCAACTGTAATGAGTACGAAGAGGTGCGGATCTCAACGACCGGTAACTACTCCGGTGTCGGCCTCGAAGTGCACATGCAGGATGGTCAGGTGCATGTCGTCTCCGCGATTGACGGCACGCCTGCGCAACGCGCCGGTTTGCGTTTTGGTGACATTATTCTAAGCATCAACGGTGTGGATCTGACCGACACCAATTACGCCGAGGCGGCGAATCTGATGCGCGGCAAGGCGGGCACACCGGTCGAGCTGACGGTGAGCCGGCCCAATGAAGCTGAACCGATCGACTTCCGACTGGTGCGCAACAATGTGCAGGTTCAGAGTGTGCGTCACCAGTTGCTGGATGGCGATATCGGCTACATCCGCATCAGTCATTTCAGTGAAACGACCTGGAAAGACACGCGTAAGGCGGTGCGTCGTTTGCGTCGTGAAGCACGCGAAGACCTGCAAGGCGTTATTCTTGATCTGCGCAACAACCCGGGCGGTGTGCTCGATGCCGCGGTTGATATTTCGGACGGTTTTCTCGACGGCGGCCTGATCGTCTCGGCCAGCGGCCGCGGCCCGGACGCGAGTTTCAGCCACATGGCTCGTGAAGGCGACATCCTCGACGGCGTTCGGATGGCAGTGCTCGTCAACGGCGGGTCGGCTTCTTCATCGGAGATTCTGGCAGGCGCTCTGGGCGACAACGACCGCGCAGTTATTGTCGGCACTCAGACTTTCGGCAAAGGTTCCGTGCAAACGGTGATGCCGCTCTCGAGTTGCCGTGCGATCAAACTGACGACATCGCTTTATTTCACGCCCGACGGTACCTCGATACAGGGCACGGGCATCACGCCCGATCTGGAGATTGAGCGTAACGAAGCGCTGGATGCGCTGGCAGGGATAACCGCGCACCAGACCGACCCCGGTGCCGTGCTACTGCAGAGTGACTCGCAGTTGCGGGCCGCAGTGGACGCGCTCACAGACGGGCGCATCGTGCAAAGCAAAGCACCGCAGTAACCGGTTCCTTAAGGGGCCGGCATGAAGTATCCACGGAAGGATGCATGCATACACAATTCGGCAGACAGAGTTATGCGTCAGGCGCGATAGCCTTTATCGTCGCCCTCGGCGTGCTGTTATCTCCGTCCGCCGCGCCGGCTGTCGACGCCGTCGATGCCGAGCAGCCTCCCGCACTCATCGCCATTATCATTGATGATCTCGGTAACCAGCTGGTTGCCGGCCGCCGTACGATCGCACTGGATGCGCCGATAGCCTGCGCGGTGATGCCGCATACAGCCTATAGCAGGTTGCTTGCGCGCGAAGCGCACGGTGCCGGTAAAGAAGTCATGCTGCATTTGCCGATGCAACCGATGCAGGCGCACCGGATTGCCGGCCCGGGCGAAATCACCCTGGAAAGCGGCGTGCAACAGCTCCAGCATCTGCTCGACAGCAACTTCAGCGCGGTTCCGCATGCCGTCGGGGTGAATAATCACATGGGCAGTCTGCTCACCCGGCACCCGGGCCATATGCGCTGGCTGATGCAGGCGCTACGCGAGCGGGGGGATCTGTTCTTTATTGACAGCAGGACAACTTCATCCAGTGTTGCATATGCCATGGCGCTGGAAGGGGGAATACCCGCCGCGCGCCGTCACGTGTTTCTCGATCCGGATAAATCGCCCGACGCTATTGAGGCCCAGTTTGATCGACTGCTGCGGCAGGCACAGCGACGCGGCTACGCGATCGGCATCGGCCATCCTTATCCGGCAACCCTTGACCTGCTGGAAGCGAAGTTCGCGCAGTTGAAAGACGACGCCCGATTCGAAGTGGTTCCGGTCAGTACGATTGTGGGGTTGCTGGAGTCCGGTGACCTGCAGCGTGAGACAGGGCCTGTCATCGTCAGCCATCTCAGTGCACAAAGTCATGGCCGCTGATCTGAAGCTGAAAGAGTGGAGCGGACCGAGCGCCAGCGTGCGCATGGCTCTGCTGCTGGGTCTGGCGACGCTGCTGTTCGTCGGCAACGGCTTTGTGGACTCCACCGACCTGGCGTCACGCCTGCCGGCGGTTGGCGGTGCCGTGCTCGTCTACATTATTGCTGTGTCCGTGCTGACCTGGCTGCCCGCTGCCCGCGCCGAACCGCGTCGTCAGGCCATTGCCTACACCGTCGTGATGGTGGCGATTGTGCCTGTGGTTGCGGCGTTGTCGGGTGTCAGCGGTATGGCCAGCCTGCTGTTAATACCTGCCCTGCACGCATCTCTGCGTCTGGGTCAGCGCAGTGCGGTTGCGGCGGGGCTGGTTTGTGCGGTGCTGTGGGTGGTGCTGCGCAATCTTCACGAAGCCTTCAGCATTTATCGTGTCGTCGTGAGCATGATTGAACTGTTGCCCATCGCGCTGGTCTTTTGGGTGGTGCGCGGGCTGAGTGGTGATGTCGCCGATACACGCAATCAGATCACCGCATTGTCGTACCGGGATGAACTGACGGGCCTCCTCAACATGCGGGCGTTTACACGGATGCTGCAGAGTGAGCATCACAAGGCATCCGCCGGCGCAGGTCAGTATGCGCTGTTGATGGTGGATATCGATCGTCTGCAATTGTTCAACGATCGCTACGGACACGAACAGGGCAACCGGGTTATTGTCGCCGTCGCTGATGCGATAAAACGGAGCGTTCGGAGCAACGATATGGTGGCTCGCTACGGGGGCGACGAATTCGTTATATTCCTGCCGGGCGCGGGTGATGAACTCGCCGAGGTCGTCAGCAACCGGATCGGGCAGAATGTCTACAACATCACGCTCTCGTTCGACAAAGCCATGCAGCGGGTTGCTGTGAATACCGGCCGCGCCATCTATCCTGACAGCGGCGACGGATTGCAGGACATCATGAGTTTCGCGGACCGTGCAATGTACCGTGATAAAGAGTTCAAACGCAGCGTCGCTGAACGCAAAAGTGATCAGGCGATGCTTAAAGCTCAGGCCGGTGTCGAAGACTGGAGTTAAGCAGAGCGATGCAAAACAATTTCATGCTGCAGTTTTTGACAGTGGGTGCCGGTGGTTTTATCGGCGCGGGCTTGCGCTTTGCGGTGGGTTCAGCGGTGCAGCGCGCGCTGCCTGCGGCAGCGTTCCCTTACGGTACGCTGGCGGTGAACGTGATCGGTTGTTTCCTGATCGGCCTGCTGGCCGCCTGGCGCATGCCCATGGATTCGGGGCCGCGGCTATTCCTGATGGTCGGGTTGCTGGGCGGATTCACGACCTATTCGGCGTTTGCGCTGGAGACACTCACCATGGCGCAACAGCAGCAACACGGCATGGCTTTCGCCAGCGTCGCGATCAAAACGGTGGCTGCGTTGGGCGCGGTCTGGGCCGGTTTTGAACTGGGCCGGTTGTTCGCCAATTAAGCCGAGTAGTTCGCTACAGCCGCGCGCGAATCTTTTCCGCCTGCTCTTCCAGCAGCGCGCTGTCCTCCATCTGGCCGCTGTGACGACGTAATGGCACATCGTCGAAGCGCGGCACGATGTGCACGTGGAAATGAAACACCGTCTGGCCGGCTGCCGGACCGTTGAACTGGTTAAGCATGATGCCGTCGGCGCCCATTGCATCGCGCACCGCCGGGGCCAGTTTCTGCACGGTACGGAATACGGCGGCACCGGCCTCAACGGGCAGGTCGTACAGGTTTTCTGCCCCGACTTTGGGGATAACCAGCGTGTGCCCCGGCGCCTGCGGCATCACGTCCAGAAACGCGAGGGTCGCATCGTCCTCGTACACTTTGACTGCCGGCATTTCGCCGCGCAGGATTTTGGCAAAGATATTGTTGTTGTCGTAGCCCATGGCATGCTCCCGGTCACTCCGGTGTTAGCATATTGACGGTGAAGCGCGCAGACAAGGGGAGTATTCAGTGACGGCACAAGAGGGCAGCACCTCCAGCAAACAGTGTTTCGTGTGCGGTACGGATAACCCCTATGGCATGCAGATACGCTTCCGCATTGAGGGTGATACGTGCCGCGGCGAGTACACGCCGCCGGAGCACTTTTGCGGTTTTCCCGGCGTCACGCACGGCGGCATTCTCTACAGCCTGCTCGACGATGCGATGGCGAACTGGCTTTATCTTCAGGGCGAAAGCGCGTACACCGGCCGTTGCGAGGTGCGCTACCGTGAACCGGCCGCAACCGGCGTTGCGTATCAGCTCGAAAGTCAGCAGGTGCGCCGCCGCGGACGGATGGCTGATATGCAGGGCCGGGTGCTCCACCCGGACGACGGCAGGGTCATCGCGGAAGCCGAAGCACGGTTTATCGTGATGGAGTAACGGTTTTACAGGCCTTCGTAGAAAGCGATTTCGTAGTTGCCCGTGCCTTCACGCAGCTTTTTAACTTCCTGATACTCAGGATCGTTGTAAAACTCCTGCAGTTTTTCCATCGACGGAAACTGCGAGATGATGGTGACCTTGCCGGACAACTGTTCGCCTTCCTTCACATCGCCGTTCGGGCTGCGCACCAGGTACTTGCCACCGTAGTTTGCCGAAAGCCTGGCAGACTTTTCTGAATATTCTTTGAGGCCCGGGCCGGGATTCGTAATCTCGCAAACTGCGACCATGTATGCAGACATCGTTAACTCCGTTAAGCAGCGTTAGTGTGGCCGGTCATTATCCGCAACCCGGGCCGTCCGTCCAGCATTTGTCACTCGCCGAAGCGCAGATTGGCGCGGAAACCGAGGGTCCGCGGTGGTGACAGATTGGCGTACAGGTCCTGGGGGAGCACCGGGCCGGCCAGAATATTCTGGGTGGACGGGATGAAGGGCCCCTGTTTAAAGCCGAAGGCGAAATTGGCGTTGGGAATACCGACCACCGGGCCCGCGTTGCGGATCGTACGGTCATCGAACACGTTGTCGATGAAGAACTGCACATCCCAGTTGTCATCGACCAGACCGACCTGAAGATCCGCCAGCACGTAAGCCTGTAACTCGGAGATATTGAACTGCTCGACCCAGCGTGAGTCCTGATAGCGAAGGCCGAGTGTGCCGTACCACTCGAGCCCGGTATCAAACAGATTGGCGGTGTAAGTTGTGTTCAGGATGACCGAATGTTTCGGCGTGCGCTCGATGCTGTTGCCGTTGAATGACACCAGGCAGCCATAACGCGGATTCGCCGGATCGCTGCCCGGAATGATGTCAGTCTGTGCGCAACCGTCAGGGTTCGGCCCGAGCGCTTCCTTCGCGATCGTCGATGCGCTGTTGGTGACCTGCGTGTAATCGGTGTACTCGCTCTCGAGGAAGGTGTAGCCCAGCTGCACCACCAGATTGTCGGTGGCCTGGAACGTCGTATCCAGTTCAAGCCCCTTGATTTCAGAACCGCTGATGTTCTCGGTGACAATACCGGTCGTATTGCCGATCACTTTTTGCAGCGAAATCTGCTTGTCCTTGAAGTCCTGATAAAACAGCGAGCCGTTGAAGCGCACGCGGCCGTCCCACAGTGTGGACTTCCAGCCCCACTCCCAGACATCGAGTCGTTCGGGGTCGAACTCAGCCTCGTCAAAGACGCCGTCTAGGTTCGGGTCGAGCCCGAATGCACCGATAGTCAGCAGGCTGTAACCACCGGGTTTGATGCCGCGTGACCATGTGAAGTAAGTCATGACATCGTCGGTGGGGTAGTACTCAACGGTAAAGCGCGGTGTCCAGTAGCGGTCTTTGCGGGTTGCCGGCGATGCCTGATAGCTCAGCATCGGCGCGTAGCCGTATTCCCACCAGCTGAACTCCGTGCCGTTCTTCGCCAGCGCAGAACCCGGGTAGTAC
>JABDLC010000007.1 GCA_013001905.1 Gammaproteobacteria bacterium
AATCTGGCAAAGCGGCAGGGGGAAGCATGCACACAGCAGCCGAAATTCTTCGCGAAAAGGGCTCGGAAGTCTGGTCGATAGCACCGGACTCCGCGATTATCGAAGCCCTCACGTTCATGGCGGAAAAGCGCGTGGGCGCTTTGCTCGTTATGGAAAACAACAAGCTGGTTGGCATTGTCACGGAACGTGACTACGCCCGGAAAGTAGCACTTGAGCAGCGCTCATCACGGCAATCGCTGGTCCGGGAGATCATGTCTCACCGCGTCCTGTGCGTGCGCCCTGATCAGACGGTGCAGGAATGCATGGCGCTGATGAGTGACAAACGCGCCCGTCACCTGCCCGTCGTCGACCACAAAAAGGTCATCGGGGTAGTTTCCATCGGTGATCTGGTGAAAACGATTATTGCAGAGCAGCAATTTGAAATTGAGCAACTGCAATACTATATAAATCATTAAGTTGCTAATTGCCGGCTGAAGCTGGCAAAAAACACATGGAAACGAATCCGATACGCGTATCGGACGAATATATCTCCTGACACAGTTGCATTGGGTAGGCGCTCCTCCATACCGGGGTGCGACACTCAGTGCTCTGGAGGTAAACCCGAATGATGAACCCGAATCCGGCGCTGGCCCGCACGCTCGAGGACAGCGCTGACAAGCTCGCCGAGACAGCCTGTGAGCTGTTCCTCGAATCGCTGCAGGGCGAATCCGCCCCGGCAGGGCGTGCAATCGGCAGCAACGTTCATCAGGAATGGACCCATCATTTCAAGCAGCGCGTGCTCGAATTATCGGCGGCGCTGGCAGCGGGCGAGGAACGCCTGTTCACGGAGCGGGTGTCCTGGTCCCGCCGGGCGATGCGTGCGAGACAGCAGGAAAGCACCACCATTCACGAATCGCTGCACAGTCTGCGCAAAGCTCTGAGCGTAGAGCTTGACGAAAATCTGCTGGCAGAAGCGATTTCCTGCATCGATGCGGCGATCGACGAGGACAATAACCGGTTACCGGAAGAACAGGTGTCGCGCCTGGAGCCCGGTATCCCGAATCAACGCCTCGCCCTGATGTATCTGCAAACCGCGCTGGAAGGCAACACCCGTCAGGCGATGGAAATCGTACTCGACGCCGTTGACGGCGGCCTCGCGCACGCCGAAGCGATTACCGATGTGCTGCTGCCGGCGCAGGCCGAAATCGGCCACCTCTGGCATATCGATCACATCACCGTTGCCGAAGAGCACCTGGTCACGTCCACGACACACCGGTTGATGGCCGTCATCGCTGACAGAGCGCCGCACGCGCAGGATCGCGGCATCACCGCGGTTACCGCGTCAATCTCCGGCAACGTTCATGACACCGGCATTCGGGCCATATCCTATCTGCTGGAAATGCAGGGCTGGCGCACCATTTATCTGGGCGGCGATGTGCCTCGCAACGACCTCCCAGCCGCCGTGCATTTTTTCGACGCGGACGTCGTGCTGTTATCGACCGCGCTCAGCTCACAATTGTCAAAACTACGCGACAGCATTCTCGCTATCAGGGAAGTATGCGAAAAAGACGTGCGCATCATGGTCGGCGGCAACGCGTTCTGGGATGCGCCGCAGGCATGGAAAGCTATCGGTGCCGACGGCTACACGGGCGATGCAACGTCGGCCATTAATCTGGCCGAAGCGTTGAGCGGCTCGCAAACCCGGCACTAAGCAACCCGGGCCGTGCGATGAAACTCCCTGAGCCCCTGTTCATCGTCATCAACCCGGTGGTCAAAGCGCTGTTGCGCTCGCCTTTGCACAGCCTGCTCAGCGACAGCGTCATGATCGTGGAATTTCGCGGCAGACGCAGCGGCAAAGAGTATTCCACCCCGGTGCGCTATGTTCAGGAGGGCGAGCTTATCCGCGCCTATTCAAACAAAGAGACACAGTGGTGGCGAAATCTGCGCGACGGGGCCGAGGCCGTATTGCAGGTCTCAGGAAAACGCGGTCGCTACATCACCCATGTTATTGAGAACGACGAAGAACGCATTCGGCAGTTGCTGGCGGACTACTTCGTCCTCTATCCGGAGGATGCCGCGTACCACGATGTGAAGCTGGCCAAATCCGGCTTTGCTGACCCTGATGACCTCACCGAAGCGGCCAAACATGCCGTTGTCGTTGAGGCAAAGCCGCAGACGACAGCTCCCGACTAGCCGTCGGTGATCTGTCTGAACGCGTTAACCAGCACCTCGGGCGGCTGCGCCCCCGACAATCCATATTTACCGTCGATTATAAAGAACGGCACCCCGCTGACCCCGCGCGCCTGCGATTCACGGATGGCAGCCTGAACGCGTTCTTCATCGGCAGACGCCTGCAGACGCCGCCGAACCTCGCCACCGTCCATTCCGGCACCCTCCGCAATTTCAACCAGCACCTCGTGATCACCCAGATCGGCACACTGAACATGATGGGCATGAAACAAGGCCTCAGCCAGCGCATCTGCATCGACGTCCGGCGACTCTTCAGCCCATAGCAGCAGCGTGTGCGCAGCCAGAGTATTGGGTGACATGGCATCCGGGCTGGAGCCAAACGGGATGCCCTCCTCGCCACCCGTCACCTGCATGTTGCGCATGATTTGCCCGGCCCGTTCGGCACCGAAGATTTGCTGATAATGCTCCAGCCGGTTACGCCCCTCACGCGGCATGTCGGGGCTCAGCTGAAACGGTCGCCAAAC
>JABDLC010000026.1 GCA_013001905.1 Gammaproteobacteria bacterium
GTCGTGATGGTTACGCAGATGTTCATCGTCGGTAAGCTGGTACCGTTATTCGGCGAAGGCCGTCTGCTGCAGTTCGCTACCTGCTCATACATCTTCGGGCTCGTGTTCATGGCGATTGTGCCGTTTACGACGGAGCCGCCGAGTTGGTGGCTGCTGGTGTTCGGTATCAGCTTCACTGCGCTCGGCGGAGCCATGTTCAATACCGCATCGACGAGCTGGGTTTCCAAGCAGGCGGGCGACAGCGAACGCGGCGCTGTGCTGGGTCTGTTCCAGTCGGCCGGCTGGCTGGGCCGGTCGGTGGGCCCGACCGTGTCGGGTTTGATGTTTCAGACGCTCGGACCCAATGCGCCGCTGTTTGCCGGTGCCCTGCTGATGGCACCGGTGTTTCTCATCGTTACGTTAATTCGCCGTCGCCACGCGGCCTCGGAAGCAGCAGAAAGATAGCGCTGTCATTCTGCGGATCGGTCGCTGTGAGGGGCTATGCACGGTGTTGTGTCGGAGTGAGATAGGCGGCGGGTCTTGGTCGCGCGCGTGGCGGTGATAGAATTAAACGTTAACCGAGAGCGTTAAACCGGTTTTCGAATCTTAAAAAAATGGCGCGCCGCATCTGAATCCGGACGCAGCCCGCAACCGATTAATCAGTCAGTGTGAGTTCCGCAGGGGCGAAACTGCTAATACGGAGAGTTCAGTATGTACATCAATTTCTGGTACCCGATGGCTACCTCTGAGGAATTGACCGATAAGCCCTTGCAGGTGAAAGCGCTGGGTCAGGACATGGTGCTTTGGCGCGGCGAAGACGGCGTCGCCAAATGCGTCAGCAACACCTGTACCCATCGCGGCGGTTCGCTCGCGCACGGCAAGATTGCCGGTGACTGTATTCAGTGCCCTTACCATGGTTGGGAATTCGACGCGGAAGGCCACTGCCAGCGTATTCCGTCGCTGGGGCCTAACCCGAAAATTCCTTCGCGCACGCGTATCGATGCGTATCCGGTCGATGAGCGTCACGGTATCGTGTTTGCGTTCCTCGGCGACCTGCCGGAAGAAGACCGGCCGCCGATTATTGATGTGAAAGAGTGGGGTCAGGAGGGCTGGACCAGCACCCTGCAGACTTACACCATCAACTGTAACTACGAGCGTTCAATCGAAAACGGGCTGGACCCGGCACATAACGAATTTGTGCATGACACCCATGGCTTCCAGGGTGAAAACGAAGAGTACAAAATCGGCGACATGCGCATCGAGCAGAGTTCTGACTGGGGTCAGGGTTTCTGGCACACCTTCCAGGCGCCGAAATTGCCGGATGAGGCTGAGTTCAAGGACGCCCGCAAAGATGACGGCGACCTTGAAGCCGGCACCGGTTATCACGGGCCCAGTCAGGTCTGGACGTACATCCACATGTCGAAAACCAACTGGATGCATCAGTATTTGCTCGAGCGTCCAATCGACGAGTATCACTCCGCCGTATACCTGTTGTGCATGCGTAACTGTTATACGGATGAGAAGTACGACGACAACGTAGTAGAGCGCAATGGCTATGTCGCGCAACAGGACGTTGTGATTGTCGAGAAGTTGCACCCGATGCTGACGCCTGACACCAACACCAAAGAGTTCATGTTGCCCGCGGATAAATGCATTCTGCTGTATCGCGAGTCCATGAAAGAGTGGGAAAACAACGGCTGGAAGATTGATATCGATGCGGTTGCAGCATCCGGACAGAAAGTGGCCTACGCGATTCCGTCTCCCGGCCGGCGCGAGCAAAAAGGCTGGGTGCTCGACGAGATTCCGCTCGTGCAGCCGAGCGACGAAGAAACCGCCGATCTGGCAGCAGGTTGATCGAACGGCAATTTTGATCGAACGACAATACGCCACTGTTGACACCCGCTGGGGTGTCAAACAGATCCATTACCGCCGCTGTGGCTCCGGCCCGGCGGCGTTGTTATTGCATCAGTCGCCGCAGTCATCGCGTGAGTATGAGGCGCTGATGCATGCATGGAGCGATCGCTTCACGGTGATCGCGCCTGACTATCCCGGCTTTGGCAACTCCGACCCGCTGGGTGAAGACGGCGAGCTCGAGTTGTCACTGGCTGACTTTGCGGAAGTGCTCATCGCCTTCCTCGACGCGATCAACGTTAAGTGTGTTCCCGCGTACGGCTTTCACACCGGTGCCGGCATGGCGGTCGCGATGGCTGACTGTTCCCCGGCCCACATTTCGGCGGTGTACGCCAATGGCTACTGCATCCTGACCGAACAGGAACAGGCAGACATTCTGGCCGGCTATCTGCCGCCCTTCGAAAAACACTGGGACGGCTCGCATCTGATCTGGGTCTGGACCCGTAACCGCGACCAACTGATTTTTTTCCCGTGGTTCGACCGCCGCGAAGAAGCCCGTATCGAGCGCACGATTCCGCCACCCGAGGTGCTGCAGGACTGGGCGATGGAGCTGCTCCGTGCCGATGATCATTATCGCGTGGGGTACCGTGCGGCATTCCGCTATCCCGGCGATGTCCCGCTGCGTACTTTGCAAACCCCGGCGATTATTACGGCGACCGAGACGGATGTGCTCGGGGCCTATCTGTCGCGGGTTACGGAGCCGGCCGATGCGGTCACTGCCCGTATCGGCGGCAGCATGGGTGACAATCTGGCGGAAGCGGCTGACTTTTTTCTCCGCCACCCGGGGAGTGCGGTGCCACCCGCGCCCGCGACGCTTCCGGTAGCCGGTCGGTTCTGGAATCGCACGGTGAAATACGAACACGGCTGCGTCCGCGTGCGTTGCCGGCTGGACGCAGACAGCAGGCCGGTGCTGATTGTGCATGAGGCGGCCGGAGCCTGCGAAACCGTCGCGGCACTGGCAGCGGAACTCGGCGAGACGCGCTCTGTCATCACGCTTGATCTGCCCGGGCACGGCGAAACGGATGCGTTACCTGACGGTGTCAGCTTTATGGATGCCTGTGCGGCGGCGATCAGCGCCGTGCTTGATGCACTGTATGTCGATGTTGCCGACGCGTGTGGTTTTGGCGAGGGCGCACTTGTGCTCGCGGACTTTGTGCGCCGGCATCCGGGCCGGTTGAGCGGACTGTATGCCGCCGGGCTGCCGGAGCTGTCGGCTCATGAAGCAGCCGCGCTGGCTGAGCGGTTTGCGCCTGCAATTGAGCCGCAGTGGCACGGCGGTCATCTGCTTGAGTACTGGCATGTTGCTCGCAACCGAACGTTATTCAGCCCCTGGTTTGAGCAAACTGATGCCGCATCACTGAGCGGTGACCCGCATACGGATGCTGACGAGATTCATCAACGCGCACTGGCGCTGATGAAAAGCGTTGCTGTGCTGCCGCGTGCAGCGCGGGAACTGTTTACTTATCCGCTGGTTGGTGTCGCTGAGGTTCCGGATGTGCCGGTACAGCGCGCTGCGGCACCATTGGCGACCGACATACTGGATTTTTTCGCAGGAGCTTCCGATGACTGACAAAAAACACAACAACCCTCTCATGCCGGAAGGCAATCTGGACCGTCGCGATTTGCTGACCGGCGCGGCCGGCATGGCAGCGGCGTTGTTCGGCGGGCAGGCCGTAGCCGGCGCGCACCGTTCGGCCCCGGTAGAGCTCAGCGATGAAGACAAGATTGCCAAGCCGGTGGGTGAGGGCGCACAGATACTGGTCACCGGCGCCAATCGCGGCCTCGGTTTCGAGTTCACCAAGCAGTACGCGGCCCGCGGCGCCAAAGTTATCGCGACCGCTCGCTCGCCGGAGCGCGCTGATGCGCTGAATGCGCTCGCCAAAGACAACCCGAACATTGTCGTTGAGCAACTGGACGTGACTGATCACGCGGCGATTGAAGCACTGGCAGCGAAATATGAAGGCACGCCTGTTGATCTGTTGCTGAACAACGCCGGTATCGGTGGCGGCATCGAAAATCAGTTCTTCGGCAAGATGAATTACGACACCTTCGACAAGGTGATGGACGTGAACGTGAAAGGCCCCATGAAGATGTGTGAGGAATTTCGCAAGCACGTGCAGAACAGCACGCTCAAGAAAATGGTGACGGTGTCGAGCAGCCAGGGTTCGATCGGCAGTGTGCGCTCGCCACTGCTGTACTGGTATCGGGCCAGTAAATCGGCCGTCAATATGTGCATGGTCAATCTGGCCTATCAGATGCAGCGGAAGAAAGTCATTGTGGGCCTCGTGACACCGGGTGCGACCGCAACGGACTTTATTCCCGAGCCGTTCCGCAAGCAGATCGAAGGCATACAGACGCCCGAGCAGGCGACCGAAGACATGATGCGTAACATCGACCGTTTCTCGCTCGCGAACACCGGCACATTCTTCGACTACACCGGTGAGATCGTGCCCTGGTAGTGGCAAAACTGTTACTAAAAAAAGGCCCGCATCAGCGGGCCTTTTTCATGGGCGTGTCAGCGATCGCTTAACCGGGATACTGCGCGATACCCGCCAGCGAGCGTTCCACGCCCACCGTGACGTCGGCGATTATTTCGCCCTTATCGAGATCAAACTTCGCTACCGTACCGCTGAAGAAGTTGCCGATCAGGATGACGTTGTCATCAATACTCGGTGAGATAATGGCCCAGCCGGGTGACGGCAGCTCGTAGGTCTTAATCTCTTTTGCATCCGCGGTCAGGTGCTGCAGCACAAAGTCTGTGCGTGAGACGGCTTTGATCATCAGTACCGTGCCGTCCGGTCGGTACACAGCTACGAGCACCATCCCTTCGCGGGGCGCAAAGGTCAGAAAGTCGGGCAGTTGTTTGTCGGCCTCCAGATCGTATTGCATGACGCGCGGCCCGGTCTCGGAGCTGTACAGCATCGTCTTGCCGTCTGGCGACAGGCTCGCCGTGGTGCAGCCGAGGAATCCGGTCATGCCGCCGTGAGCCTCGTTCTGATATTCCTTGATCAGTTCGCCGTCTTTGCTGAAGCGGAAGATGTGGCCGTGGCCAAACACGTCCTCGCCCGGAATCGTGGTCAGGGCCGTGCCCATGTCTTCGTATTTGCCCATCCACTCGGGGAAGTTACTGCCGTCGCCCAGCAGATGCTCACCCATCAGCACTGTGCCGTCCGGCGCGAAATTGCAGTGTGAAAACGAGCGCTCGGCGTATTTGGTTTCCGGGAGTTGCTTGCCTTCCGGGCTGATGTGCAGCACGCGATGCGCATTGCTGTCGAATGCCCAGAGATTACCGTCGGGACCAAACTTGAGGCCGCCCACGAGGTGCGTTGTTCCCTCTGTCCACAGCTCGCCCTTCTTATTCAAATCGGCATCGTACTGAATGATGCGTCCCGGGCCGGCGTGGTCATCTTCGGGGTTATTCAGCAGTGTGCAGCCGACCAGAATGTCGCCTTTGGCGAATGGCTGCATCGTTGATTCCTGTGTCATTCTCGTTCTCCGGAATGTTTTTGTTATATCGGCGGGATATCGATGTCCTGATATCGTTGTCCCGCAGAAGAGCGGTCATTCTACGCAAGCGCGCGACGCCCACAAGTGCCGCCTGCAGCCGGCCCGTCGCCTAACCGCTGCTTGGTGAGTTGGGGCGGAACAGAATGACGCTCAGGTCATCGGGTTTGCTGGGCTTGTTCTTGTGCGCGCCTGCCATGCGTTTGGCGGTGAGCTCAAACAGTTCGCGCAGGCTGTCGGCGACACCGCCGGTGCGGATGATCTCAACAATCTCTTTCTCGGTCACGTTGTCAAACAGGCCGTCGCTGGCTATCAACAACGTGTCTTTCGGCGCCAGCGCCTGATAGGTGCCGATCTCAATGCGCATGTCGCCGCTGCCGATCACGTTGGATACGAGGTTCAGGTCTTCGTGTTGCAGCGCTTCTTTTTCGTTGACGAAGCCGGCTTGCAGCGCCATGCCGATCGGTGAGTGCGGAGTCGTCTGCAGCTTGACGACGCCGCGCTGGCCGCAAATCCAGGCGGATGAGTCACCGATATGAAAGGTACGCACCTGCTGGTCACGCACAATCGCCACCACGAGCGTGGTCGATGTGCCTGTGCCGAGCTCACGCAGCACGCTGTTGGCCTGTTCGATGCCGTCAAGAATGGCAGTGCGTCGCCGCGCGTCATCGATGTCCGCTTTGGCGAGTTGGTCGCGCACCTGTTCGAGCACGACACCGGACGCCTTCCAGCCCGTCGGCAGCCCGCCGACACCGTCCGCGACCATCATCACCAGTGCACCATCACTCAGTGGTACGAGACCGGCTGAATCTTCGATGGGGCTCGTCTTGCCGGGGTCAATCGCGAGGCCGATGGCTACATCGCCGGTTGGCAAGCTGTAGCTGTTCAGGAGCAGCTTCAGCTCGTCGTCAAAACTGCCGCCGAAGAGCTGCACTTCGGTTAGCGGCCCCTGATCACGCACGGTGGTGGCGTTATCGTCTGTCACGGTTGCGATTACAGCAGTTTGAACCTGATGGTGTCGAATTCTTCCTGCATCTCAACGGCATCACGGAAGCGATCCTGATGCCGGAACTCCAGCGCAGTCCGCAGCCATTCGATCATTCTGCGTCGCAGTTTGCCGCGGATACGCGGTGCGCCGGGCATCGGCCAGTCGTAGGGGTATTCCGGTAACTGCTTGGAAAACAGCTGCCAGATCACAAGGCCGAGTGCAAACACATCCGACTGAAACATTGGCCGGCCGAGCGCCTGTTCGGGCGCCAGATAACCCAGTGTCCCTGAACCGGATGCTTTCACCGTGCGCAAGGCGACTTTTGAGAAGCCGAAGTCAGTCAGTCGCAGCTGATTACCGGGAAACAAAATAAAGTTTTCGGGTTTTACATCGCAGTGAATGATGCGCTTGGAATGAGCGTGTGACAGCGCGTTCAGGGCCTGCGTGGTAAAACTCAGCGCTGTCTGATCAGACATCCGCCGACCCATCCGGTCGCCCAGTGTTTCGCTGCCAAGACGCATGGCAATGACAAAATATTCATCGACGAAGCTGGCGTTCATCACCGGGAGGATGTTGGGGTGCTCCATCTTCGATGACAGTCGCGCTTCGTGGCGAAACTCATCGAGAAAGTCATCTTCAACGATGTCCGGGTTGGCAACTTTCAGCGCAACTCTGATGCCGTGAATCGTGTCGTAAGCACGATAGACGTCCGCGCGCGGCCCGTGTGCGAGGCGCTTTTCGATGCGGTACTTGCCGAGCATCTGTCGGGCACGGAATTTTTTCGCGGCTGGCACCAGTGAGTTCTCGGGCTGTAGGCTATACGGGAAGCGGGATACGGGCGGGCGATTCTACGCGAGGACGAGGCGTTTGGTAATAGCCCGACGCGCCATTTTTCGGCTAAAAAGATATCTTTCTTTGCCGGCGGATGGCCCCCCGGCGGTCATGGCGCAAGTAGCTGAAACTGCTATTATTCGCAGCCCCGAAAAATAGTCTCATGCTGCGGCCCGGTTCCGGCCGGCCTCGTGGCAATGCAACCGGGCCGGCGAGCCCGGAGGACAGGAACAGTGGAAAGCCAGTTACACAACGTCAATGTAGTCGCCAAGACAGACCTGCCGACACCGGCCGAGGTCAAGGCAGCGCTGCCGCTGGATGCTGCCACGGAAAAAACCGTGCTGGCGCACCGGCAGCTCATGAACGATATCCACGACGGCAAGGACCCGCGTCTGTTTGCCGTGGTCGGCCCGTGTTCAATTCACGATATTGATGCTGCGCTCGAGTACGCGAAGCGCCTCAAGGCGCTGGCGGATGAGGTGCAGGATGCGATCGTGATAGTCATGCGCGTCTATTTCGAGAAGCCACGCACGACGGTTGGTTGGAAAGGCCTGGTCAATGACCCCGATATGGATGACTCCTTCCATGTGGAGCGGGGCATTTACCTGGCGCGCGAGCTGCTGCTGAAGCTGACACAGATGGGGCTGCCGACTGCGACAGAAGCGCTCGACCCGATCATGCCGCAGTACCTGGGCGATCTGATTTCCTGGACCGCGATCGGTGCCCGGACGACAGAATCGCAAACCCACCGTGAGATGGCGTCGGGTTTATCCACACCGGTGGGATTCAAGAACGGTACCGACGGCTCACTGGATGTCGCGATCAACGCATTGAAGTCCGCAGGCCAGCCGCATCATTTCCTCGGCATTAATCAGGACGGTTGCACAGCCGTTTTTCAGACGCGCGGCAATGCTTACGGCCATGTGGTGCTGCGTGGTGGTGGCGGCCGCCCGAACTATGACTCAGTCAGCATCGCGCTGTGCGAGCAGGCGCTGGCTGATGCCGGGCTGCCGCAGCGAATCGTGGTCGACTGCAGCCACGCAAACTCCAACAAGGATCACAATCTGCAACCGCTGGTGGCGAGGGACTGCGTGGATCAGATCGTCAACGGCAACCGGTCAATTATCGGGTTGATGCTGGAGAGTAATCTGTACGCCGGCAATCAGAAAATCACTGATGACCGATCGCAGCTCGCCTACGGGGTGTCTGTGACGGATGCTTGCATCGACTGGGAGGCAACGGAGAAAACGCTGCGTGAAGCGCGTGAGCATCTGCTGCCGGTGATTCAGGGCCGCAAATCAGCCTGACCGGTCAGGCGCTGCCGGCTGCGGCATCCCAGCCGCGCAACCAGTCGAGCGCCGACGACATATCGTTGCAGACTTTGATCCGGTAGTGCTCGTCCTCGCGCCAGATTTCCAGCATGCGCAGCAGGTTGAATGACGTGTCGTCATACGCGACGTAGGCGACAACGGAGTCTTCCGTCCAGAGCGTCTTGCTGTGCGCCGCAATGGCGCGAATTTCTTCGTCATTAAACAGAAAGTGATCGTCGGCGACCCACATGCGTTTTGACGCAGTAATCTGTGCCGCGATCTCTGTCAGAGTCTCCAGCATTTCGGCCAGCGGCAGCGCCTTCTGCACGCGCAGGACAGCAATATCGTCGATATACGAAATGTCGTAACGGTCGTCCATAACTCGTTCTGGGTGTTTTGCTTGTTGTTTTATTAGCGAAATACCACGGTCCTCGAGCCGTTGAGGAATACGCGTTGTTCAATATGATATTTGACCGCTCGCGCCAGTGTGATGGCTTCGGCATCGCGGCCGACTGCGGTGAGTTCTGCCGGTGAATAAGTGTGATCCACGCGCTCCACCGTCTGTTCAATAATCGGCCCTTCATCCAGGTCGCTATTGACGTAGTGGGCGGTGGCGCCAATCAGTTTGACACCCCGCTCATGCGCCTTGTGGTACGGGCGCGCGCCTTTGAACCCAGGCAGGAATGAGTGATGAATATTAATTGCGCGGCCGCTGAGTTTGCGGCAGATATCGTCGGTCAGCACCTGCATGTAACGCGCCAGTACCAACAGATCAGCGTTGGTCTGTTCAAAGATATCCAGCAGCTGCGCTTCTGCTTCTGACTTCTTGTCGCGGGTCACCGGAATGTGGTGATAAGGCACTTTGTGCCACTCGGCCAGTTCACGAAGGTCATCGTGATTCGAAACGATGGCAGGAATCTCCATGGCGAGCGTGCCGGTGCGATAGCGGTACAGCAAGTCGTTCAGGCAGTGATCATGCTTTGACACCATGATCACCACACGGGGTTTGCGATCAGCGTCGCAGACATCCCATTCCATCGAGAATTTCTCGCTGATGCGCGTGAAGCCCTGACGAAAGACGTCCTCCGACCAGCTGCCGCCATTCGTGGTGAAGCGTGTTCGGGAGAAAAACGTACCGGTGTCGCGATCCCCGAAATGGGCGGATTCCTCGACAAAATAATTCTGATCACGCAGGTACCCGGCCACTGCCGCCACGATGCCTATCGTGTCGGGGCAGGTGATGGTCAGAATGTAGGAGTGATCCGGCGAACTCATTATGTTTCAGTACGTTGGCTGAAGGTTGCGTCGCAGTCTGCCGTGAGTACGCGGCGAATGCAAAAACCTGTTACTCATTTTCTTCATCGTAGTCATGGCGCGCACCCTGATAGTCCATCACCTTGAGGCCCGCCGTATCGCGGTGGACCCAATCCGCCTCCAAAGGCGTTTTCCCATGGCCTCCCGGGATGTCCAGCACGTACTCAGGCAGGCACAGGCCCGACAGCCGGCCGCGCAGTTCACGCATCAGTTGCTGGCCGCGAGTGATGCTGGTGCGGAAATGGGCGGTGCCCGGCGCGCGATCCGCATGATGCAGGTAGTAGGGCTTGATGCCGTTGGCGACCAGTTCGCGGAACAGCGCTTCCAGCGTGGCCGCATCGTCATTGACGCCCCTGAGCAAAACCGATTGGCTCAGCAAGCTGATACCCGCCGCTGCCAGTTTTTTGCAGGCATCCAGTGCCGGCTGCGTGAGCTCCCGAACATGATTGGTGTGCAGCACCACGTAAACCGGTTTATGACTTTCGGCGAATACGGTGATCAGCTCGTCACTGATTCGTGACGGATCAACGACGGGGACACGCGTGTGCACCCGGATGACCTTTACGTGATCCATCGAATTCAGTTCAGCGACGATGTGCTGCAGGCGACGTGGCGATAATATGAAAGGGTCGCCGCCTGATAGGATCACTTCCCAGACAGCCGTATTGTCGCGGATATAGCCCAGCGCGGTGTTCAGCGCCGCATCCCCCAGTACCTCGGGTTCATTGCTGCCAATGGTCTCGCGCCGGAAGCAGAAGCGGCAGTAAACAGGGCAGACACGCACCGGCAGCAGCAATACCCGGTCGGGATAGCGATGCACAATGCCGGGCACCGGTGAGTGCGTGCTGTCACCAATCGGATCTGAGACATCGTGAGGGTCCTCGCGCAGCTCTGCCCCGTCCGGCACAAACTGCCGGGCAATCGGGTCAGCCGGATCGTCGGGATTGATCAGTGATGCCATGCCGGGCGTAACCGCCATGCCGAAACGCGCGGTTACCGAATCGAGCGCTGCCACGCGGTCCCCCGGGATCAGCCCTGCATCGGCCAGATGCTGCGGACGCGTTAACGGTTTGTCGGGCGCTGCTTTCATGACGTTATGGTGCGTGCTGGCGGGCGGGTGAGCAAGCCATCGCGAACTTTCTGGCGGTTTTTCTTGTCTCAGCTTTATACAAGGACTAAGGTCTGCACATGCTCTTACGCCGTTTCTTCCTGTTGTTGTTCGCGCTGACTCAGTTCAGCGTCGTCGCTGCTGCACCCGTCATGGGTGCCTTCGCTGACGCGCCGGCGACGGAGCATTGTGCGAGCGAGGGCGAGGGTGCAGAGCCGTCAGCTGATTCCGGTTCCACGCATGCCGAGTGTGACGATGGCTGTCAGTTGTGCGCAGCCTGCGCGCCTGGCGTCGCCACGCCCATGTCGGCTGATCCGGTTGTACCCGCAGCGGAAGCCGCACTGTTTCTTCCTGCGCCGGCGTCCGTCGGCGTCCCCACGACGTTGTTAAGACCGCCCGCGATTTCCTGAAATCACAGCCTTATTCCGTCCGCAGTTCGTGACGGTTTTGAGTGCACGTATTTCAGGAGTTCGTTGTGCACACTGATAAACACACTATTAATCGCCGGCATTTCGTGACCGGCCTCGCCGCCGGCACCATGTTGGCAGGGGCGAGTCATGCCTCGGAACGCCCGCTATCCGGGCAGCCGCAACTGCAGCTGCAGGGCAATCAGTTTGATCTCGGTATCGGCTATCGCGAAGTGAACCTGACCGGTCAGTCGCGTCAGGCCACTGTCGTTAACGGCGCATTGCCGGGGCCGATACTGCGTTTCCGTGAGGGTGAGGAAGTCATCCTGAACGTGACCAACAACCTCGCGGTTGACAGTTCGATTCACTGGCACGGGCTGATTCTGCCGCCCGGTATGGACGGTGTTCCGGGCATCAGTTTTCCGGGTATCCGGCCCGGTGAGACCTTTCGTTACCGTTTTCCGGTGCAGCAGGCTGGCACCTATTGGTATCACAGTCACTCCGGTTTTCAGGAGCAGACCGGCATGTATGGCGCGATCGTGATCGAGCCGCGTGAGCCGACGCCGTACCGCTACGACCGCGACTACGTGGTGCTGTTATCGGACTGGAGTGACGAAAAGCCCGAGCGTATTTTAGCCAAGCTGCGCACAGATGGTCACTACTACAATACGAATCCGCGCACGCTCGGCGATCTCTGGTCTGACATTCGTGACAAGGGCATGGCGGCTACCTGGCGTGATCGTGCGATGTGGAATCGCATGCGGATGAATGACCGCGATATTTCCGATGTCACCGGTGCTACCTATACCTTCCTGGTGAACGGCCACACGCCTGCGGCTAACTGGAGCGGGTTGTTTCGTCGCGGTGAAAAAGTGCTGCTGCGCTTCGTCAATGCGGGCGCTATGACGATTTTCGATGTGCGTATTCCCGGGCTGAAAATGACGGTGGTCGCAGCAGACGGGCAGTACGTCGAACCGGTCACGGTTGAGGAATTTCGCATCGGCTCCGCCGAGACTTACGATGTCATCGTGGAGCCGCAGGACGGCGCGTATACCCTGTTTGCGCAGGCGATAGACCGGTCAGGCTACGCGCGTGGCACGCTGACTGAACAGCCCGGTCTGACGGCACCTGTGCCGGCCATGGATCCTCCGCCGGTGCTGACGCACAGCGATATGGGCATGGCGGGCCACGCCGGTCACAATATGCATGCGGGCCACAGCATGCATGCCGGGCACAGCGGTCACAGCATGCCATCAGCACAGTCACACGCGGCCGGCGAATACGGCTACAACGTGGATATGCGTGCAGAGCAACCGCGTAACC
>JABDLC010000046.1 GCA_013001905.1 Gammaproteobacteria bacterium
AGATCAATAATGTCGTCGAGTGTGCTCATGGTGAATTAACCGTTGCCGCTGCCGAATCAGCGCTCGGTCACCGCCGGCGCTGCGGCCTGCGCGACCACGCCTTCCCAGGCTTCACGAATTTCCGCCAGCAGTGCGCTCACTTCATCGAGGGCGGCCACGTCATTCATCGCGTTCCCCTCGACCAGGCGGCGATTCATGTAGTCGTACAAGGCATCGAGATTGCCGGCGATCTCACCACCCTCGTCCACGTTCAGAGCACCGCGCAAGCCGTCAATCAGGGCGATTGCTTTGCCCAGCTGCTCACCCTTGCCCTGCGCCTCTTTACGCTCCATGTGGCCGCGTGCACTGGCGATGCGGTCATTGGCACCGCGCATCATGCTGAGTATCAGGTCGAGGCCGTTGTCGGCTTCGGCGGCGCCGTAGGCATTCACGGTGTTGTAGTGCCCGAGGGGCTGCTGTGTCTTGCTCATGAATTGTTACTCGGTGCCCGAGGTGTAGGGAGATTGGCCAGCTGCGAGGTCAGAAAGCTGCTGGTCGACTGAAATTGTGCAAGTAATGTATCCAGTGCTGAGAATTGCCTGAACAAGCGCTCCTCAACCTGCAACATCCGCTCATCGAGTCGCTCACGCTGATCCGTTAAATCTTCGAGGCGATCATTAAGCCGGTCTTCACGAATGCTGATCGACCCGTCGGATTCCAGCAGGCCGGTGATAATTGCATCGAGCCGCACGGCAATGCCGTCGTCTTCGTCGGCAAAAAGCAGACCGACGGCATCGAAATCCTGCTCGATGGCAGCAGCCGACAATTCACCGTCAATTTCCAGCTTGCCGCTCAGATCCGTGGTGATGCCGATCTCGGCCAGCACGGTGAACGGGTCCGTAAAAGAGTCGCCCACGACGTTGCTGAGCTCGCGACGCAAGGTCGACTCAATATCCCTGACGATCGAGTCCCCGAGCAGCGCTCCTGCCACCCCGGACTCCGCATCAAAAGACGTGACCTGGTCGATCGTGCTCGCCAGCGCGTTGTAAGCGTTCACAAATGATGTCAGTGCTGCATTGGCAGCCGTGTCGTCGAAGCCGATCTCCACTGAAGTTGTGGTGCCGAGTTCCGCCTGCAGCAGGTCAATGTCGAGCCCTTCCACCGCATCAGACACGCTGTTGCTGTCGTTCGTCACCGTAAAGCCGTTAATCACCGCGATGGAGTCGAGCCCTTCGTTCAGCTCAGTCATCGGGTTGATCCCACTGGCCGGATCAAAGTTAAAAGGCCACAGCAAACCGTTGCCGCCGGTGGACGCCAGCGTGATCTCATTGGCGGCGCCCGTCTCTGCCGAACTAAGGATCAGCCGTGCGCCATCATCGGCATTGATAATCGTCGCCTGCACGCCAACATTGTCAGCGGCGTCATTGATCGCATCGCGTATATCGGCGAGCGTGTCCTCACCTTCAACGATGTTCACGGCAAATGAGCTGCCGTTAACCGTAAAGCTCATCAGACCGGTGCCGACGACTGTCTCCGCACTCGCGTACGGGATACTGGCGATACGCTGCGCCTCGGCGACCTGCTGTACTTCGATGTCGTAGCTGCCTTTTACCGCTGCCGACGTCGCGCTCACCGAAATGTAATCTTCGCTCGACAGGCTGACCGTGCGCTGCTGGAAATTTTCGAGCTCGGTCAGTGCAGCGAGCGAGTCCTGAAACGACGACAGTGCGCTCTTGATCTGACCGACGGCGGAAAGCTCGCCGTTGGCGCGAGCCTCAGCAAGGTTGATGCGATTGGCTGTCGGCTGGCGTTCCGCCGCGACGAGCTGCGCAACCAGACTGTTGACGTCGAGGCCGGACCCGACTCCGGGTGCACTTACCATGAGTGCACCTCAGCGGGCATACATTGATTGGGGCGGTGAGTCTGCAACTGAGTCTTCATCAGATCTTTACTCTCTACGTAATTGCTAAAAGCAAGATCTGTGCCATCAGGCAGACTGATCGATAAGCTGGAGTCCCTGTTGTTGCAGGTTGGCGGCAATTTTAAGGATTTCTTCCGACGGGTATTGCCGGATGAGTTCGCCGCTGCCACCGTAAACACTAATAACCGTGCGGCCTGTCGCATCATCAACCCGGAAATCGAGATCGCGCTCACTTTGCACGATGAATTCCTGGATCTGGGCAACTGCCTGTTCGATGTCGATCTCGGGGATATCTATCTCGGGAGCCGGGGGCGGCGCTGCTTTGCCGCTTTCCGGCGAAACCTTGCCACTCTCTGCAGCCGCTACTTTGGGCTGAGCAGGGCCCTTGGCCTGCGTCGCCACTTGTAGCTGCGAATTGAGTGTCAAAGCGTCCATTTTCGTACTACTCGCAATCCTTTAGAGAATTTCCCTCTGTTCAAAGATCGCTGGTAGCGGTAGTGGAAGCGGTGGTCGGCGTCCCTGCCGACCACCGTTCCTCTAGCTACCTGCTTACTGCAGCAGGCCCAGCACCACCTGCGGGGCGGCGTTGGCCTGTGCCAGTACTGCAATACCAGCCTGCTGCAGAATCTGTGCCTTGGTAAGCGCAGCAGTTTCAGCGGCAAAGTCAGCGTCCACGATCCGGCTGCGTGCAGCCTGGAGGTTTTCGGACACTGCCGTCAGGTTGGTGATAGTGGACTCGAAGCGACTCTGGATAGCACCCAGTGAGCTGCGGAAGTCCGATACGCTGGTCAGGGCGGCATCGACACGCTGGATTGTGTTTTCTGCGCCTGCCACTGTCAGTACATCAGCCTGTGACAGCGTGTTGCTGTCAACCGCAATCGAGTTGGGGCCTGCACCGAAACCAAGCAGGTTACCCGTATCGTCGACAGTGATGTTTTCAGCCGCACTCAGCGTCACAGAACCGTAAAGGTTGCTGCCAACCGTCTGACCAAGACCGGTACCGGTTGCACCCGTACCTGCGATGGTCTGAGCGCCGATGTTGATGTTACGGCCGTCGGAGGCGAGCAGCGTCAGCGTCGTGCCTGAAACCGAAGCAGAGACACCCGTTGCTGTTGACTGCAGATTGATCTGTGCAGCTACGTCAGCAGCGGACAGCGTGTCACCGGCAGAAGCATCAAGGACGAAACCTGTGTAGATCGACTCGCCATTAATGGTGAGGTCATAAGTGACATCGTTAGTGCCGTCCGTGCCGATGGCCGAGAAGGCAGCTGCCTGCGAGTTCGTTGCCGTAGCTGTCAGGCCGCCGATACCGGCTGCGTTAATGGCGTTCAGCTTGGCAAACGCACTGTCAGAATCCTGACCAGCCAGCGTGCCGGCTGCGGATGCACCGATATCAACACCTGTGCCTGAACCGACCGCGATGTTCAGCGAGCCGTCCGTCAGTGCGCCAGCGTTAACAGTAGCCGTATCCGTGGCAATCTGGCCCAGCTGATCAGAGCGGGCACCCGTTGTCAGGTTGACCGTAATGGTCTCGCCGACGTTGGCGCCAACCTGGAACTGCGCAGCACCAAAGGTACCGTCCAGAACTTTCTGGCCGTTGAACGAAGTCTGCGAAGCGATTCGATCGACTTCTGCGAGACGCTGTGCAACTTCCTGGTTCAGTGCGGCGCGGTCAGAAGCCGAGTTCGTGGCGTTAGCCGACTGCACAGACAGCTCACGAATACGCTGCAGGTTGTTGGTCAGCTCGTCGAGCGCAGACTCAGCAGTCTGGGCCAGCGAGATACCGTCGTTGGCATTACGAACCGCCTGGTTCAGACCGCGAATCTGGGTCGTGAAACGGTTAGCAATGGCGAGACCCGCGGCGTCATCCTTGGCGCTATTAATACGTAGGCCGGATGAGAGACGCTGCAGGGACGTAGCCAGCTGATTGTCCGAGCGCGTCAGATTGCGCTGGGCATTCAGTGACAGAACGTTAGTGTTGATAATGGCAGGCATGATTTTGTCTCCTTACAAATACCTTGCTTCCACTGATCCCTGCAGCCGGTTTGCCGTCCTGGCGCTCCGCGAAAGGAACCTGTTTTAGCGTGCAAGTAAGTTATCGGCCCGCCGGCGGCGAAACTTGAGAGAAATCGGCGGTTTTTTTGCGACAGAGGTCGCATTTTTTCGAAAACCGCGTCAGACGTGCGTTTGCGGGCGATTTCAGGGACGATTGTTGGGTAAAAGCAACAATCTGGCGGCCATCGCGAGCCTTTGACAGTCGTGGATCAGTTCAGATCAGATGAAATTAAACAGCGAGGTCTGCTGAGTGCGGGCAAAACTCTGCTGCGCCGCTTCGAGACTCACCAGCCGCAGCTGCAGCTCGGATATCGCTGATGCATAGTCGAGATCCTGAATCTTGGACAGGCTCGATTGCAACTGAAAGCCGACTTCTTCGTTGACAGCTCGCTGATCGTCGATCACGTTAAGCCGGGCGCCGACATCGCTGCGGACATTGTTAATGTTGTTCAGCGACTGCTCCAGATCCAGCAATGCATTGTTCAGGCCGGTCTGGTACTGAGCACGACTCGCACCGTCATTGACGGTTGATTCCAGCGTCGATGCAAAATTATTGAGTGTCGTGAATACATCCTGATTACGGCTGCTACCCACGGAAAATTCATCGCCGGCCAGGGGCTCGCCTTCAAAACCGATGATCGCGCCGTTGAATGCGATCACGCTGCCCGGTGAATAAAACACACCGGTGTTGATCGCAGTGCCCTCACTGTCGACGATGTCGTAAGTGGAATCTGTCGTAAACGTGATGGTGTAGTCGCCCGGCACCCATGCGGTCGGATCAACCACAGATGCCGATGTGAAATTCATAGCGCCGGTATTGGCGGCATTGGTACGGACGCGGTAGACACCATTGCCGTTGCGAATCGCGTTGAATACATCTGCGCCGCTGTCGTTTTCCTGAATCAGCCGGTCATCAGAAATACGCTGCGAGCGAATACCCTGATCACCCGCGTACACCACAGTCCCAAGAGTCTCTTCAAAGGGCCGGGTCTGCACACGGTTACCGGCATAGAGGTAACGCCCTTCGCCATCCTGTGCGTTGGCGATATCCACCATACTGGCCACCAGCTCACGCACCTCATTGGCAATCGCCAGCCGCGCCTCCGGCGCCAGTGCAGACGCACCGCCGGCCTGCACCGCCAGCTCCCGGGCACGAGTCAGTACATCGGTGGCCTCATTAAGACTGGATTCGGACAATCGCAAACGGCGTTCGGCTGTATCCGCATTAGCTGCATAGGTCTCGAGACGATCAATTCCCTGCTGGAACAAGGTGATCTGTGCCGCGCCGACCGGGTCATCGGACGCCCGGCTGACCCGCTTGCCGCTGCCGAGCTGCTGCTGCAGGCGCGCGACATCAGCCTGCTGCTGGGTCAGCACCCTGAGCCACTGCATCTGAATTGATCGACTGGAAACACGCATGAATCGTTCTACTCAGTTAACGGATCGCGTTAATGATCGACTGGAAAAGGTCGTTCGAGACACTGATCATCTTGCTTGCCGCAAGATAAGCCTCCTGATAGCGCAATATGTTGGCCGCTTCTTCATCGAGATTGACGCCGCTGACCGATTCCACATCGAGTTCCAGCTGGTTGGCGATAGCCGTCTGCACTTCGAACTCGGCGCTGCTGCGCGCTGAATAGGAACCGACGGACGTGGTCAGCTGTGCGCTGAGTTCAGCCACCGAAAACTGGCCGCCATTGAAATAGCCCTGCGTGAACTGCCGTGCAAGCTCGTTCGCATTGCTGTTGTCACCGCTGCCCGCGCTGGTCGCATCAATACTGAAGCGATCACCCGCGACCGGCGTCCCGGCAATCTGCACGGTCCAGCCGTTAAAGCTGATGTCGTCGCCACTGGTGTAGGCGAAGGGTCCGGCGAGTGGATTGTCGCTGGGATCCAGAATCTGATAACTGGAGGCCGGGTCATCAAACTGGATGCGTATCGAATCCAGAAAGTTCGGGTTGCTTACATCGTTAACCGTGACCGGGCTGATTGTTGCGTCGCCGATATTGGCGAGCAGCGGCCCTGACGTCAGCGGCCTGGCTGCCGCAATTGCGTTGCCGTCAAGCATGGTGACGGTCACAGAGTTGGCTGCGGTTGCGACGGGACGAATGCGGAACTCATCCCCTGCGGCCGGTGCACCGCTGACTACAACTTCCATCCCATCCACAACAAAGGGATCGGCCACACTACCGCTACCTGTGACTGCGATCGGAGCGCCACCGCTGGCATCCGAGAAATTCCATACAGCTCCGTCGTAGCGGAGCTTGTAGTCACGCGGCTCCACCTCGCTGAGGTCGCTGAAGGTCGCGGCAACCGATGCGGTGCCGGCATTCTGGCTGGATGTCAGCACGTCAGGCGTAAAGCCGGCGAACATGTCGCCACCCAGATTGCCATCCAGATCGAGACCCTGCCGGTTTTGCAGATTGAAGGTCTCCGTAATGCCAATCGCTATCTGGCCGAGATCGCGGCGGGAGGCATCAAGCATGTTTTCTCGAAAACTCAGTAAACCGCCAATCTCACCACCGCTTACCTGACGGGATACCACACTGCTGGCAGTGTCGCTGGAGAGCGTAAGCTGCAGACGCTGCGGATTGAATTCGTCCTGCTGCACACCCAGTCGAAACGCGTTGAGGCCAAGAACCAGGGGCTGTCCGTTGTTCATCATCAGGCTGACGCTGCCGTCCGGCTGCTGTGTTGTCTGCAGATCGATCTGCCCGGCGACCCGGTCAATCAGCAATTGCCGTTCATCGAACAGCGCGTTGGCGGCTCCGGAGCCTGCGGAGACTATGCTGCCATTCAGGTCGGCAATTGCGCGCAGATCTTCGTTTACAGTCGTAACAGAACTCTGCAGACGCGAATTAATCTCGTTTTCCAGGCTGTCCAGCTGTCCGCCAAGCTGGCGGAAACGCTGCGCGAGCGACTCAGCTTCAATTAGCAGTTGTTGCCTGTTGACGTTGGACGTGGGGTCGCCAGCAACGTTATTCAGCTGTGCATAGAATGCCTGCAGTGAATTACCTATTCCGGTAGTCGGATCACCCAAATAGCCTTCGAGACGCAGCGCATACTGGTTAACGATCTGGCTCTTGCTTGCACTGGTCCTGGCATCGGTCAGCTGCCCGGTCAGCAGCTGATCATAAAAGCGCTCGATACCGACAATCTGCGTACCGGAGCCAAACCGAAGGTTGCCCGCACCGATAACCGGGCCCTGCACCTGCACAACCCGCTGCCGCGAGTACCCCTCGGTAGACGCGTTGGCGATGTTATTGCTGGTTGTCTGCAGCGCACGTTGCGCGGCCAGTAAGCCAGTCAATGCGTTTTGGACTATTCCGGGCATAAATTCGTAACTCTCTACCTGTAGCGATTACCGCAAGTCGCTATCGCCGTTTTAAGAATATCGGCACATCACGTGGAATCCTTAGCCTGTGCCACGTAATCACCAAAATCCGGGCCCCGTAATATCGCCTTAATCTTGTTGGCATAATTGGGATCAGTGGCATAACCCGCCTCCTGAAGAGCATCCAGATAGGCCTCCGGTTCGCCTGCCTTGCGAACCGCTTCCGTGTAGCGCTCACTGCCCGAAATCAGGTTGACGTAGTCTGCAAAACCCTCGGCCAGATCGTCGTACACCCGAAAATTCTCGCGAAGCCGCTGCGCAACGCCATTCTCGTACTCAAGTGTCGGAATACTGAGGTGTTGACCTTTCCAGCGGCCGGTCGCCTTAATGCCGAACAGATTGTTGCTGCTAAGGCCGTTACCATCACGAATGACATGCTGGCCCCAGCCGGTCTCCAGTGCCGCCTGCGCCACAAGCACCCGTGGATCGACCCCCAACGTCTCCGCCGCCTTCTCTGCATGCGGCAGCAGGTCACGCACGAATTCATCACGACCGGTCGGCTGCCAGTCCCGCCGCTGCGGGACCTGGCCGGCGGCGAGCACTTCATTACGCGACGTTTCGATAGCCTGACGGAAGTCATTGGGGTCGAGGCCAAGAAAAACCCCGTCTTCGGGCAGCGCAGTCGCGTCCGATCCTTCCAGAGCCAGCTGCTTCATGAGCAGGTCGGCAATGCCCAAACCCTTGCCACGCGTGAGTTCCAGGGCGATCTGCCGGTCAAACATTTCTTCGTAAGTGGTATCGCGCTGCTCCCCCAGCACCGAACTCGCCGACCGCATGCTCTGCAGCATCATCTGCACAAACAACGCTTCGAATTGCTGCGCAGCTTCACGCGCGGCCTCCGGTGATTTGGCCTTAGCGTCTTCACGCAGCTTGGCGAGCCCCGCGAAATCGCTGTACATGGATATGTTGTCAGTCATCCCGTATTCCCCGCCCCGACCGCGCCTATATGATGATTAGCTCTGCTCGCAATGCGCCGGCTGCTCGCAGTGCCGCAAGTATCGCGTATATATCTGCCGGTGTTGCACCAACCTGATTAATCGCCGCGATGATGTCGTTCAGATCCACTCCCGGCTGGAACAGGAACATCTCGCCGGCACCGCCTTCCTCAATGTCGACTTCACTTTCAGGCGTCACCACTGTCTGCCCCTGCGGATTGACCTGATAAGCCGCCTCCGGCTGGCTCACATCAAAATCTTCTGTAATGCGGACCACCAGTGATCGATGTGAGACGGCAGCCGTCATCACCCTCACGAATTTGCTGATCACCACGGTTCCCGTACGCGAGTTAACAATGACCTTGGCCGAGGCTTCTCCCGGCTCGACCTCGATGTTTTCAACAACTGACAGGAATGATGTCTGGGCAGCCGCGCTGGGCGGCGCAACCAGTCTTACCGACATGGGATCGATAGCCTGGGCTGTTCCCTGCCCGAGCATCGCATTAAGAGTCTGCGATAAGCGGGTTGCCGTCGTAAAATCCGGCCGGTGCAGATTAAGCGTCAGAAAATTATCGTTGCCGAAAGAACTCGGTGCCGCGACTTCCACTGTTGCACCATTCGGTACGTAAGCGACGCTGGGCACTCCGATAGTCACGCTTGAGCCATCAGATCCGGATTCAGATAAGCCGCCAGAGACAACACTGCCCTGAGCAATCGCGAAGACCTGCCCGTTGACCCCCTTAAGCTGCGTCATCAGCAGGGTGCCGCCGCGCAGGCTCTTGGCATTGGCAATCGAGGAAACCGTCACATCAAGCGTCTGCCCGGGTTTGGCAAACGGGGGGAGTTCCGAGTGCACCGCCACCGCCGCAATGTTCTTTAGCTGCAGACTGGTTCCAGCCGGCAGCGTGACGCCCAGTTGTTTAAGCGCATTCAGCAAACTCTGCGTTGTAAAGGGTGCCTGCGTGGTCTGATCACCCGTGCCGTCGAGACCCACCACCAAGCCGTAGCCAATGAGCTGATTAGTGCGCACACCCTCCACGGAGGCGATGTCCTTGATGCGCTCGGCGGCAACTGGCTGATTGATGCCAACCAACAGCATGCAGAACAGCAGCGTGCGGCCTCGGGTCATCAGGCCAGGCCACCGCGCCAGATCAGCATTATTCTGAAGGTTTCTCATAAGACTTCGCCTCTGCCGGCTCAACTACAGCGGCCAGAATTTGTTAAAGATGCGGCTGACTGCGCCGGCGCGATTAGCATCCGCCAACTCGCCTTTACCGCTATAGGTAATGCGTGCGTCTGCCAGCTTGCCGGACGGCACGGTGTTCGCAGTCGTGACGTCATAAGGCCGGACAATGCCTGAAACCTGCACGTATTCCTTGCCACGATTCAGCATGATCCACTTCTCGCCCATTACGAGCAGATTGCCGTTAGGAAACACCTGGTGAACCGTGACGGTAATATCACCCGTCAGGCTGTTGCTCTGCGAGCTGGACCCGGAGCCGTCAAAATTCTGTTCGGTTTCCCAACTATTATTCAAGATGTTGTCGCCGTTGCTCGTGAAAGGCGCGCCGGCAAACACCGGGCTTCCCGCGTCGAAATCGCTGTCTTTGGCAAACGCTGTATTAGCGCTCTTGGATGCGGTTGTCTGTTCGGCAAGAATCACGGTCAGCGTGTCGCCGACGTGCCGCGCACGGACATCACCAAACAACACCAATGCCGTCCCCTGGTTGTAGTTGCTCCCCGAATTGCCGGTGGGCATAACGGGCTGGAGCGGGACTGCAGGCGGCATTTCACCCGGGCTCGGCCCCACGACAGTGCTGCAAGCCTGCAATCCCAGAGACAGAACTAACAGGGCAACTGAAAAGATGCGCGAAGTTTTCATATCAACGAATCTCATCAGAGGTTGTTGTTAATGTATTGCAACATCTGGTCTGCAACTGCGATGGACTTGGAATTCATCTCGTAGGCGCGCTGGGTCTCGATCATGCTCACCAACTCCTCAACGACATTAACGTTGGATGTTTCCAAAGCGCCCTGAGAAATTTCGCCCAAACCGTTAATGCCGGGGTTACCAACCTGCGGTGTACCACTGGCCTTGGACTCAACATAGAGATTCTGGCCGCGCGGCGTCAGGCCACTGGGATTAATGAAGTCCGCAATCTGAATGGTGCCAATCGTGGAGGGAGTCGTCTGACCCGCCAGGCTTGCCTCGACAAGGCCATCACGCGAGACCCGCAGCGAAATAACACCATCCGGAATCGTGATCGCAGGTTGCACCTCGTAACCGTTGGCAGTTACCAACCGGCCCTGCGAATCAACCTTGAATGAGCCGTCGCGGGTGTAAGCTTCGTTGCCGTCGGGCAGCAGCACCTGAAAGAAACCGCGACCCTCAAGCATCATATCGAGCGAATTGCCTGTATCGAGTCGACCGCCCTGATTGAAATTCTTTTCGGTCGACACAATTCGCACGCCCGCACCGATGGTAAGGCCGGTGGGATCCTCAGTGTTCTGCGATGTACTGGCACCGGCCTGTTGCAGGTTCTGATACAGCAGATCCTCGAAAACCGCCCTGCCGCGCTTAAAGCCGACCGTATTGACGTTGGCCAGATTGTTGGAAACGACAGACATGCGCGTTTGCTGTGCGTCGAGACCCGTCTTGGCTACCCATAGTGACTGCATAATTCTCTACCCCCGATCCCCGGACTCTAGCCGTTCATCCGCATCAGACTTGTTGCGACCTGATCATTTTCTTCCGCGTTGCTCATTGCACGCACGTGCAGTTCGTAATGCCGGGCCGCCGCGATCATGTCGACCAGCGCCCCGGTGGTGTTCACGTTCGAGCCTTCGAGCTGACCGGAAGCAATGCGCACCAACGGATCGGCCGGTGCGCTCGAACCGTCTTTAAGTCGAAACAACCCGTCTTCGAAACGGGTCAGCTCAGAATTCGGCGGGTTAACCAGCTTCAGCGTATTGACGACTGCAACATTGTTCGCCGTGCTGCCCTGCGGGACGACCGATATCTGTCCGTCACCCTTGATCGTCAGCTCGGAGAACGCCGGCAACGTGACCGGCCCGGCCAGGCCGAGCACCACCTGACCTTCGGCAGTCTCCAGCACGCCCGAACTGGTCAGGTGAAGATTGCCCGCGCGGGTGTATGCCTCTTGACCATTGGCATCCTCGACCGCAATCCAGCCTTCACCCAGCACCGCAATATCCAGGGCTTCGCCCGTAAGAACATACTCACCGGCGCTACTGTCCCAGGACTCGGGCTGGGCCAGTGCGTTGACCCGACTGTCCAGCCCGACGCCCTGTATCGGCGCACTTTCAAGGGACTGGCGGACAGCACGAAAGCCGGTGCTATTCGCGTTGGCCAGGTTGTGCGCGATTACAGCCTGCGACTGCATCGCCGCGCGCGCCCCCGTCATCGCTACATAGATTGACTTATCCATACCGTACTACCCGCCCCGTTAACCCCATTAATCCCGTTATCTGATATTGATAATCGTCTGCGTTACTGCGTCGAACGTTGAGATTACCTGCGCATTTGCCTGGAACAGCCGCTGCGAAGTAATCAGGTTGACCAGCTCCGCGGTCAGATCAACGTTAGATGACTCAAGCGCTCCCGAAGAGATAATGCCGAAGTTGGACGTGCCGGCCTCCCCGCGCAATGCTGTACCCGATGAGAATGTCTCCTGATAGGAGATGTCACTGGATTTAGCCAGCCCTTCAGGGTTGGCGAAGGTTGCCAGTGCTACTTTGCCCAGGCTGGAAGACTGCCCGTTGGAATAGCGCGCAAACACCACACCTGACTGATCAATCTCGACATTTTCCAGGCGGCCTGCCGCACGGCCGTCCGGATTGATCGCATTGACGACAAACGCCTCACCGAACTGCGTGGTGTCGATCAGATCGAGATCCGCAGTAATCGGGTTCGCGCCGTTAGTCGGCGTGAAGGCTCCGAAGCTGACAATACCGCTCGCAGGCGTACTGAGCGCGCCGTTGGAGTCGAATGTGATCGGTTGCGCCGTGCCGACCGGGGTGCCATCGATGGTTGAATTCACCTCCCAGTCTGCACCCGATTTGACGAAGTAGTAGCTCGCTGTGTGTGCCACACCCAGGGAGTCATAGACGACCGTCGCAGTGCTGTGGTTGAAGGTGTCCGGATCAGCTGCATCGAAGGGCGTCGCCGCGGGAGCGACCGCGTTAGCCGGCAGATTTACCGCCATGTCAACAAGCGTGCTGGCTTCCGGCGGATTAACATCCACTGTCAACTCAAGGTCCTGCAGCGCACCCGTATTAAAACCACCCTGACCGGTCGGCGCATAAATCTGCAGCCGCTCACCCTGAGAGTTTTCGACAAATCCGTCTGTATTAATACCGAACGCGCCAACTCGCGAATAGAGCAAGGCGCCATCGTCATTAACCACGAAGAAACCGTTGCCGCTGACCGCAAGGTCAAGCTGACGCTCGGTGATATCAACGTTGCCCTGCGTGAATTCCTGCCGCACATTCGTGAGCCGGACACCCGCGCCGATGCCCGCAGAATCACCGGCGAAGACGTCCGCAAACTCTGTACGCGACTTTTTAAAGCCGGTGGTATTGGCGTTGGCAATGTTATTCGAAGTGACCGTCAGGTCGGTCGAAGCGGCGTTCAGCCCTGTGAGTGCAATTTGGAATGACATGATTTCTCTCCTTGATACCCGGTTTCAGTCTGCGAGCGACTGCTTACAAAACTGCTCTGATTTGTGACAGGCTGAGTTCCTCGCCCGCCTCGGTGGTAATACGTGTGTTAGCGCCGCCGCCCGAGAGCGAAACGCTCGCAACTCGAGTGGACACCAGGGTGCTGAGCGCAGTCTCTTCGCCATTTTGGGTGTACCCCGCGGTCAAAAAGTACTCGCCCGGCGCGGCTACCGTGCCGTCAGCCTGCGTGCCGTCCCACTCGAAGTTGGTAAGGCCCGCGCCACGATTGCCCAACGCGAACTCGCGTATGATCTGGCCGTTGGGAGCCGTGACACGCACGAATGCGTTGCCGGTTGCGAAGGGAAGGTCAACAGCACCCTTGAGCGACTCGCCGTCACCCAGCTGACCGACACTGCCTTCAGTGAGCACAGACCGGCCGATCATGGATGACGCCTGTAACGCCTGACTCGAGTACAGCGACTCGGCGAGCTGATCGAGCGCGGCGCTCATGTCACCGATGCCGGAGACGGTACTGAACTGGGCCATCTGCCCCAGAAACTCACCGTTCTCCATGGGCTGAAAGGGATCCTGGTTCTGCAGCTGAGTCACCATCAGCTCCAGAAACTGTTCCTGGCCGAGTTCCGTGCGCTCGCGTTGTGACTGACCCTGCGGAACACCAAGAGTGCTCAGATCAAGGTCGTTACTGCCTGGCATACTAATTGGCATTACTTTTTGCTCCTCTATTGACCGAGCGACAATGTGCGCATCAGCAGTTCTTTAGATGTATTCAGAACCTCGACACTGGACTGGTATGAGCGCGAGGCCGAGATCATGTTGACGAGTTCGTCCACCGAATTAACGTTGGACATATAGATGTAGCCGTCCTCATCCGCGGCCGCGTGACCGGGCTTAAAGACTCGTTGTGGCTCCGCGTTGCTCTCCGCAATATCCGTGACTCTTACCCCGGCATTGGCCTCGTCGAATGCCGAACGGAAAACCGTTTGAAAGATCGGATTCTTGGCGCGATAGGCCTCTTCAGCCGTCGATGCGGCGGTGCTGGCATTCGCGAGGTTGCTGGCAACGGTGTTCATACGAATTGTCTGCGCGGCCATTGCTGAACCGCTGACATCAAATACATTCATAAGTGACATGATTAGCGCCCTCCGGTGATCGCGTTCTTGAGCCCGCGAATACGGCTGTTCAGAAATGTCAGGCTGGACTGGTACCGGAGCGACGTTTCGGCGACTGCGGCCTTCTCGCGCTGCGAATCCACGGTATTGCCGTCCTGTGCCGGCTGGTCCGGGATGCGGTACAAGACCGTTGCCGGCCCGCCGCTTGTCCGGGTCGGATCAATATGGCCCGGTGCTGTGCGGGCCATCTGCATAGTGCCGGAGCTCTGGGCAGCCATAGCCGCCTTGAAATCAATGTCACGCGCCAGGTAGTTCGGCGTGTCGGCATTTGCGATGTTGGCGGCCAGCAGCTGGATTCGCTGACTGCCAAGCGCCAAAGACTTGGCGTGGGGTGCAAATACGTTGTCAATATTGAGCGGCATGATGTCTTTACCGTGTCCTGTCATTCAGCGGGAATTTTTCCCTCGACGTAGAAAATGCAAGACCTGTGCCAACTCTCTGAAAGCCTCTATTTGCTTGGCCACACAACGCAAGGCGGCAGAAAATTTCCGCCCCGGCGGCAAATGCCGGGTCCGCGGTTGCCGCTTTGTCGATCTGTTGCCGCCGGACGCAGCGGCTGCATGCCCGCATACGCGGCATGGAATTTGCATCTTTAAGCCATAACCCATGAAAGCGCTCGCACCGACAATTTGCTGCCACCTGACCACGTTGCTGCTGCTGGCACCGGCGGCAGCAGCCGCGGGGTCGGGACATGACCATGCGGACATCCGCCGCGCTGCGGAACAAGCCGTTGAGAAACACATGGGCACACCACGCGGCCGGGTCGTGGCCGTCGCAAACGAGATAGATTCCCGCCTCAGGCTGAGCAGCTGCAATGTGCCGCTCGAAGCCGAGCTGCCCTACGCGACGACCCGCAAGACGCGCGTGACCGCTGAGGTACGCTGCCCAGGCAGTCGGCCCTGGAAGCTCTACGTGCCGGTTCGTCTGCAGGTCTGGCAGCAGGTGCTGATCGCGGCCGGCCCCCTGACGCGCGGCAAGCTGCTGGAAGCCGACGACATGATTCTGGCGGAACGGACTATAGGTCAGCAGACACGCGGGTTTCTGCTGGATCCCAAGCATGCCGTGGGTTACCGGCTCAAACGCAGCCTGTCAGAGGGGGATGTCATTACCCCGGCGGTCATTGTCGCGCCGCCACTGATCGAACGCGGTCAGGCCGTCACGATTGAGGCGGCCGCCGGCGGGTTGCGCGTGCAGATGGCAGGGGTCGCATTGGAAAACGGTCTGGCGGGCGACATAATCAAGGTCGAAAACCGTGAATCAGGTCGCAAAGTCGAGGGCGTGGTGCGCTCAGGCAAGACAGTTGAGGTGCTACTGCACTGATTTCGGGCTGCAAAAGGACTAAAGTTTTGCCACCTGGCGCCGATATATAAGTACAGAAAAATATAATAAATAGTATGTACGGAGGATTATGGTAAATGGTTGATAAAATTAACGGTTACGGCAGAACTGACCTGCCCGCCAGCTCCCGTTCGGGGGGCGTAAAGCGGGCAGAGCAGGGAGAGTCTGCCCGCTCCGCAGGGGGCGAGGAAAAAACGCGTACCGATGCGGTGGCGCTAACGGACACGGCTGTCCGGCTGAAGCGAATTGAGGCCAACCTTGCAGAACTTCCCGAGGTGGATCAGGCGAAAGTCGATGCACTGCGCGAACAGGTGGATTCCGGCGACTACAAAGTGGATGGTCAGGAAATCGCACGCAAGCTGGTACAGCTGGAACAGGATCTGTCCTAGCTTGTTATGACCGAGCAAACTCATACCCAAGCCGACATCACCCGGATAATGGATCAGGAAATCAGCGCCCTTGAAGCGGTGATGGATGTCCTGCAATCCGAACATGAAGCGCTCGAGACGCGCGACGCCGATGCGCTCACCGCAGCGAGTAAACTGAAACTCGAATGCATCGAGACAGCTCGTCGTATTGGTGCAGAACGCGCAACAATGCTGACTGATGCCGACGATATCGGCGCCAATCCGCAAGTCAGTGTGCGCTGGGAGCGCCTGACCAAGCTCGCGCACGGCTGCAAAGAAAAGAACGAACGCAACGGCATGCTGATCCGTTTTCAGCACAAGTATGTCGAACAGACACTCGCCGTCTTGCGCAACGACGGCGGGAGCGAGAGCGCTGTTTACGGCCCGGACGGCAACAGCCGCTCCGGCACTACCCGCCGCGGCCCGCTGGGATCTGCCTGATACACTGCCGCTCCGGCGTTAAACAGGGACCGCCATGTTCGGCACCTACCGCACACTACTCGCGCTGCTGGTTGTACTCCTGCACTTCGCATTTGTTCCCCTGATCGGCGAATACGCCGTGTTCGGGTTTTTTGCCCTGAGCGGGTTTCTCATGACGCTGATCATGCAGCGTAACTACGGGTACACGATAACCGGCATCGGTGCGTTTGCCGTGAACCGCTTTCTGCGCATCTACCCTGTTTACTGGGCGGCATGCGTCGTGTCTGCGCTCGTGTTGCTGTCGCTGCCCTACGTCCAAACGACGGGCTGGAACAACGGTTATTACATGCCCGATACATTCAGGGACTGGTTCTACAACCTGGCTCTGATCCTGAGGTTCTCGCAAAAGCCGGCGCTGGTATCACCCGCCTGGGCGCTAACGGTTGAGCTGTTCTTTTACGCCTGCATCGGGCTGGGGCTGAGCCGCACCCGCGCAATCACGTGGATCTGGTTTGCGCTGAGCGTGGCCTACACCATCTGGCTGTTGCTGACGGATCCGGTATGGGGGCATCGCTACTACACGCTCGGCGCTGCGTCTTTGCCATTCGCGACCGGCGCACTGATCTGGCACTACCGTGACGAACTGCAACGGCTGACCGGGGCGGTGACGGGCATCCGCTTTATGCCGGCGTTTCTGTTTATCGGAATACTGGCGAACTGGTACGTCGGCAGAAAAATGGGTACACAAACCGGCCTCAGTTTTTACGTCAATTTTCTGCTTTGCTGCCTGATGATCATCACGCTCTTTCCGCGCCGTGAGCTGCCGCTTATCAGTCGCCGCTTCGACGACTGGATGGGCAGCCTGAGCTACCCTCTGTATGTGGTTCATGTGCCGCTCGCCTACCCGCTGCGTTACATGTTCCAGCAGATAGGCATCCCGATCGTGCGGCCAGAACCATTATTCTTTTTACTGTCAGTTCCTTTCCTGATCCTGGCCGCTTGGTTGATCGCGGTGACTATCGAAGCGAATACCGACCGGTTGCGCGGCTGGATCAAGGGTCGGGTTGATATGCAGGCAAGCTAGCAACGTGAGCACACCGACACGCCATATGCTGGCAGGTGGTCTGGTGGCGCTGGTCGTCAGTATCATCGTTACTCTGGTTCCGGCTACCCACTCGACACTGGAACATCAACTGGCGGCAGTGGCACCGCGCACCGCGTTGCCGACCACTGTGCCCAATCGCGACATACAACTGGTCGCGCACCGGGGTGCCCTGCTCGTCGCGCCGGAAAGTACGCTTGTCGCCTTCGACAAAGCTATTGAACTGGGCTTCGATATGGTGGAGCTTGATGTGCGCAGCACCAAAGACGGCGTGCCGGTCGTGTTCCATGACAAAACCGTCGACCGCACCACCAACAGCAGCGGCAACCTGACCGATTACACCTGGGCTGAACTCCGCGAGCTTGACGCCGGCAGCTGGTTTGATCCTGTCTACACGGGCACCCGCGTCCCCTCGCTGGAAGAAGCGCTCGCACACCTGCAGGGGCGCGTATGCGTGATGTGGGATGCCAAAGGCAAACCAACAGCCGAAATGGTGCGCCTGTTTAAAAAGTACGGTTTTGACCGGGACTGCCTGCTGGCAACCTATGGCGGCCTGGGGTCGCTCGATCCGGCCTACTACGGCGACAGGTTATTGCAACTCTGGCCGGATGTGCCGGTTATGACGACTGCCAAAAACACCGACGAGATGGATACGCTGCTGGCAAAAATGCCGCAATTGCGCGCGGTCTTTGTCAGCCGGAATGTATTGAACAGAGACTACGTTGCCGCGGCCCATGAGCGGGGCCTGCTCGTGTTCAACAGCGCGCTGGAGCAGATGGATACCGACGAGTTCTACGCGCTGGCGGTTGACTCGGGTGCCGACTTCCTGATGATCGACAAAATTGAACAGTTTGAAGCCTGGCTGCGCAAAAACAGGCGGCCGTAATCTTCGCCACTGAGCAGGCTCGCAACCACTCGCCGCCCGACAAAATCTTATAGACTCAGGCCATGAGCCAGACCGACGCCGACAATGCAACCACGCTGCTCGACAGTGAGTTGCCCTACCGCATGCTCGCGGAGAACTTTCTAAGCCCGCAGGAATCTGCACAGTTGCTCGAATTTGCGGATGAGCATTCGATTGTCGGTGACGGCTATCATGGCAACCCGCATCCGCACACGCCGCACGAGACCTTCGCGGGTTATTCGCTGGACGGGCGGCAGGGCAATACCACCGTTGCAGGCCATCTGCTGACGCTCGAGGTCATGAACCGGGCACGGCTCATGGTGAAGAAACATTTCCGGCTGCCGTTCCTGTGGCTGGAATACGGTCATCTGGTTGTGCGCGAGGCAACGGGTGCCGGCGCCGAGGCGGAGGCCGAGGAATACAGCCATCCCTGGCACTACGATAATCAGGCGGGATCGATTAAATACCGGTCGCACACGGCGATCCTGTACCTGAATGACGGGTTCGAAGGCGGCCTGACGCGCTTTAAGGAAACCGACTTCGGGCCGTTCCGCGAATTTACGCCCGAGGCCGGCAAGCTGGTTGCGTTCAGCGTGGCCGAGAACGCACACGCTGTCAGCAAGCTGCGCAGTGGCCGCCGTTACGTGCTGAACATGTGGTTTTCAACGCACTGGAAGCGCTGGCGCAACAACCGGAAAATCTTCAGGCCGCTGTAGTCGCTGACTTCAGCCGCACTTACTGTCGCCGCATGACAGACATGTCATGCAACCATCCATCAGCACGACCGCCTTGTCATGGCATTTGCTGCACATCTGCGCACCCTCAATCGCACCGCCGTCACTGATCGGGCTGCCGGCTGACTCGTTTTCAACCAGCATGTCCGGCTGCGCCCGCGACGCCTCATACTCTTTGCGCTTCTTCTCTATCAGCTCTTGCTGATGCGGGTCCAGGCCTTCCTGAGGCAGCATGCCTATGTACTGCAGGTGCTTCTCCACGATATGGCCGAGCTCGGCAATGATTGATGGCATGTACTTGCCACCCGGTTTCCAGTAGCCACCACGCGGGTCAAACACAGCTTTGAGTTCGTCGACCAGAAAGGTCACGTCACCGCCCTTGCGAAACACCGCCGACATGATGCGCGTCAACGCGACAATCCACTGATAATGGTCGAGGTTTTTGGAGTTGACGAAGATCTCAAACGGACGCTGACTCTCGTGCTCGGTATCCAGATTGAGCACGATATCGTTAATCGTCACGTACATGGCGTGATCATCGACCGGCGTTTTTACCTTGTACGTTGAGCCACGCAGCATCTCCGGGCGATCAAGCTTCTCGTGCATGCGCACGACATTGCTTTCATGGTCTTGCTGTATGACAGGAGCAACCTTTGCCTGTTCGGCCGGTGCTTCCTCTGCCTGATCGATTCGATACTCGACGATCTTTTTGGCGATTTTTACTTTAGACATAGCGGTTCTCTAAAACTTGCCGTAGTAGCCTTCTTTAAGGGCATCAAAAAGGTTAGCGGCGGTATGGGTTTCGCCGTCGTATTCCACTTCCTCGTCACCCGCCAGCGTAACCTCGCTGCCGTCTTCCAGAGTGAAGGTGTATTTGGTGTTCTGCAGGTCTTTTTCTTTAACCAGCACGCCCTGAAAAGCCTCGGGATTGAAACGGAAAGTCGTACAGCCTTTCAGACCCTTCTCATAGGCATACATATAGATGTCTTTGAACTCCTCATAAGGGAAGTCCGTCGGCACGTTGGCGGTTTTGGAGATCGATGAGTCGACCCACTTCTGCGCGGCTGCCTGTATATCGACATGCTCTTTGGGCTTGATGTCTTCTGCGGTGGTGAAGTAGTCCGGCAGCGCGCTGCCTTCTTCCTCCGAACCCGGCATTGCATTCGCATTCACGATCTGACGGTAGGCCAGCAATTCAAAGGAAAAGACGCCGACCTTCTCTTTGGTCTTGCGGCCTTCACGAATGACGTTACGGAAGTAATGGTGTGCAAAACTCGGCTCGATACCGTTACTGACATTGTTCGCCAGTGACAATGAGATGGTGCCGGTGGGCGCGATGGAACTGTGATGGGTGAAGCGCGCACCTTCCTCAATAAGCTGCTCAACCAGTTCCGGCTCGACTTCAGCGATACGCCGCATATAACGGCTGTAACGGCCATGCAGCTCGCGGCCCGAAATCGTGTCGCCGACATTCCAGCCATCGGCGGCCATCTCCGGGCGCTGGCGCAGCATCTTCGGCGTCACCTTGAACTCTTCGAGCATAATGGGTGCGGGGCCCTTTTCACGAGCCAGCTCCAGCGCAGTCTGCCAACCGGCAACAGCCAGTTCGCGCGCCACCATTTCCGTGAAATTCACCGACTCGCCGGCGCCGTATTTCAGACGCAGCATCGTCAGCGTCGAACCAAGGCCGAGAAAGCCCATACCGTGGCGGCGCTTACGCAGGATTTCGTCACGCTGACCCCCCAGCGGCAAGCCGTTAATCTCGACTACGTTATCCAGCATGCGGGTAAAGACGCCCACAACCTCGCGGAACTCTTCCCAGTCGAAATAGGCGCTCTCAGTAAAGGGTTCGCGGACGAAACGGGTGAGATTCACCGAGCCCAGCAGACACGATCCGTAAGGCGGCAGCGGCTGTTCCCCACAGGGATTCGTGGCACGAATATTTTCGTCGAACCAGTTGTTGTTCATCTCGTTGACATGATCGATCAGCACGAAGCCGGGCTCCGCGAAATCGTAGGTCGACGACATGATCAGATCCCACAGGCGCTTGGCCGGCATCGTCTTGTAGATGCGGCAGGCTACCCGACCGGTTTCATCGGTTACGTAGGCGTCCTCAACGGGCCAGTCGCGCCACACCACCTGACTCGAGTCGCTGAGATCGAGCTCGTCTTCCTGGACTTCTTTCTCATCGAGCGGGAACGCGAGCGTCCAGTCTTCGTCACGGGCTACCGCCTGCATAAACTCATTCGTAACCAGCAGCGACAAATTGAACTGCCGCAACCGGCCGTCTTCGCGCTTAGCTTTTACGAAATCCACAACGTCGGGGTGCCCGACATCGAATGTGCCCATCTGCGCACCGCGGCGACCGCCGGCCGACGACACGGTAAAACACATCTTGTCGTAGATATCCATGAACGACAGCGGGCCGGATGTGTATGCCCCGGCGCCGGACACGTAAGCACCCTTGGGGCGTAACGTGGAGAATTCATAACCAATGCCGCAACCGGCTTTCAGTGTCAGGCCCGCTTCATGCACCTTATCGAGAATGTCGTGCATCGAATCGCGGATGGTGCCCGATACCGTGCAGTTAATGGTCGAGGTCGCCGGCTTGTGCTCCCGGGCACCCGCGTTCGAAATGATGCGACCGGCGGGGATTGCGCCGTTACGCAGGGCCCAAAGAAAAGCCTCAAACCAGTGCTCGCGGTTCTCTTCCGGCTCAACATCAGCGAGCGCCCTCGCGACACGTCGGTAGGTGTCATCCATAGTCTCGTCGATAACACGGCCCTGCTTGGATTTGAGACGGTATTTTTTGTCCCAGATATCAACAGAAGCTTCCTGAAACTCGATTGCCGGACCCGCGGCAGATTCCTTTCGCGCTGCGTTTTTCATACTTACCTATAATCCCCTGAGCACCTGAGAAACGCCGTTTGACTAGCGCTACCCGTGACCGGTCACGAAATCGGCGGAAAATGCTGCCATGCGGTGCTACACCGCACATCCCCCCGAACTCCGAATTCGTTGCCGAAAACTAATAACCCGCTGACACTAGATATTGTGTCAGTCGAGTTTCAGATTATTCCCTTACCCCAAGACTGTCAAGGCAATTTTCGTCACGAGATTTTTTCTTTTTTATATATTTTTCAGTTGCTTAGTAGTTTTTCTGTTGTTTGGATATATTCTAATTTTACATATACGCTGCAACCGCACAAAAACCCAAAAACACAATATATTGTGTTTCAGTCCCCAGCGATTACACGCCTTTTCCACAGCTTATCCACAGCCCTGCTTCGATACCCGCGCGCCGAAACGCGTACTTACGCCGCACCGCATTTATCTGGTTAAAGATTCACCAGGGCCCGGAGGTTCCGGCAGCCCTGAATAATGCAACGCGGAAACTTCGCGACCACAGTGTTGTCATTTGAGTGACGGTTATACTCCGCACCAAACAACATTCAGGAAGCTTTCATGCACACATTGAGACAGCCCGGCGCCGCCGGAGTTCTGGCCACGATTTTCACTCTGCTCCTTATTTCGGCCGCGCCCGCATGGTCGGCGTTGCCAGCGGAGATCAACGGTAAAGAGGTGCCGAGTCTCGCGCCTCTGGTCGACAAAACGGCACCCGCCGTGGTCAGTATCGCCACCCGCGCGACCGTGTCGGCACCCGAAAATCCTTTCATGAATGACCCGTTCTTTCGCCGCTTTTTCGGCGTACCTGAGGGCATGGAGAGGCAGCGTGAAGTCAGTTCATCGGGTTCGGGCGTAATCGTCGATGCGGCCAAGGGCCATTTGCTGACCAATCACCACGTAATCGAAGGCGCGGATGAAATTGAAATCGTGCTGCTGGACGGCCGCACATTTAAAGCGGAAATCGTAGGCTCGGACGAAGGCACAGACATTGCCGTGCTGAAGATTGAAAACCCTGAGAACCTGACCGAAATGCGGCTCGGCGACTCGTCGGGCCTGCGGGTCGGTGATTTCGTTGTCGCGATCGGCAACCCCTTCGGGCTGAGCCACACCGTCACCTCGGGCATCGTCAGTGCACTGGGCCGTAACGAGGTGAACCGCGACGGCTATGCCGATTTTATTCAGACCGATGCCTCTATTAATCCGGGTAACTCCGGTGGCGCGCTGATCAATTTGCGCGGCGAACTGATCGGCATCAACTCCATGATCTACAGTCGCAGTGGCGGCAACATCGGTATCGGCTTCGCGATTCCCGTCGATACAGCCGAGTCGATCATGGAGCAAATACTCGAATTCGGCGAAGTGCGGCGCGGATTGCTCGGTGTCAGCATTTCCAATCTTTCGGCCGAAACCGCGGAGGCCTTCGGCATCGAGTCGGACGATTTGCAGGGCGCACTGGTGCAGGAAGTGTTCCCGGATTCCGCGGCGGAAAACGCAGGCCTTGAGGCCGGTGACGTCATTATCGCGATAGACGGCAAACCTGTGGCTGACGCGGGAGAACTTCGCAATACCATAGGCCTGCGCCGCACCGGCGATGCCGTCACCGTGGAGTTCCTGCGCGGCGGCAAGAAGAAGCGGGTGAAGGCAACGCTCGGCAGCGCGAAAGATGCAGTCACGGCGGCAGCCGAACCGGCACTGGAAATTGACCCGCGGCTGGCAGGTGCAGAGCTGGTTAATTACGACGGCGCCTCGCAGCCCTACGACGGCAAAGGTGTACTGGTGAAGTCCGTGGCCGCCGGCAGCCCGGCTGAATACGCCGGTCTGGAAGTTGGCGACATCATTGTGCAGCTGAACAATCGTCCGGTAGAAACGGTCAACGCGCTGCGTGAGCTTGCGGACGATCAGCGCGTGCTGGGCATGAAAATTGTGCGCGGCCAGCGCGTTTTACTGCGGGTGATTCGCTAAGCCATTACACTGACCGGATGGATGTCTATCTGGTCGGTGGCGCAGTACGTGACAGGCTTATCGGCCGCCCGGTCAACGAACGCGACTGGGTGGTCGTTGCCGGCACGCCTGCCGAACTTGAATCTCAGGGTTATCGTCAGGTCGGCAAGAATTTCCCCGTGTTTCTGCACCCGGAAACGGGCGAAGAATACGCTCTCGCGCGTACCGAGAAAAAAACCGGGCCGGGCTATCATGGTTTTGATGTCTACGCCGGTGCCGACGTTACGCTTGAAGAAGATCTGCAGCGACGCGATCTGACGATTAATGCGATTGCCGAAGACAGCGATGGCCAACTGATCGACCCCTGGGGCGGACAACAGGATCTCAATGACCGCGTGCTGCGGCACGTGTCCGATGCCTTCACCGAAGACCCGTTGCGCGTGCTGCGCGTAGCCCGCTTCGCCGCCAGCCTGCATGAATTCCAGTTTCGTATTGCCCCCGAGACGCTCACCCTGATGCGTGACATCTGCCGGAGCGGCGAACTGGATGCGCTGGTGCCAGAACGTGTGTGGCAGGAAACCGCTAAGGCCTTGCGCACCAAGAACCCTGACGTGTACTTCCGCACACTGCGAGAGTGCGGTGCGCTGGCGGTGATTTTTCCGGAAGTCGAACGACTGTTCGGAGTACCACAACCGGAGGAGTGGCACCCCGAGGTCGATACCGGCGAGCACATTATGCTGGTGCTGCAGCAGGCAGCCCGCCTCAGCGACTCGCTCGCAGTGCGTTTTGCCGGCCTGGTGCATGACCTCGGCAAAGGCGCCACCGACCCCCGCTACTGGCCGACGCATCGCGGACACGAAGACACCGGCGTCGCGCTCATTGAACAGTTGTGTAACCGGCTCGCTGTGCCCAACGACTGCCGTGACCTCGGCGTGCACGCCTCACGCTTTCACACGCACGTGCACCGTGCCGGCGAACTGCGGCCCGCGACCATGCTCAAAGTTATTGAGCAGACGGATGCCTTTCGCCGACCGGAACGTTTCGAAGAATTTTTGCTGGTCTGCGAAGCCGATGCTCGCGGACGCACGGGGCTTGAGAATCGTGACTATCCGCAGGCCGACGCATTCCGGGCCGCGTTTGCCGCCGCTGCCGGAGTGGACAATCGCGCTCTGCAGGCTGAAGGGCACACCGGCGCCGAGTTCGGCGAAGCACTGCGCAAAGCGCGCGTGGCTGCCATCGCCGCACTCGGCCTGCAGAAAAAATCTGACTGACTGAGCGACACGTCAGTGGCCGTCGTTGAAATTATTCTGTTGTGGTCTCTGGCCGTGCTGCTGATCGGTGCGGGTATCGCCGGCCTAGCTTTGCCTGCACTCCCCGGCGCACCGCTGTTGTTTCTCGGTTTCGTCGTGGCCGCCTGGATTGATGACTTCACCTATATCGGCACCACCACCCTGATTGTTTTTGCCGCGCTGGCGCTGCTGACTTACCTCATCGACATCATTGCCGGGCTCATGGGCGCGAAACGCTTCAATGCATCCCGCAAAGCGCTGTTTGGTGCCGGGGTCGGCGCTATTGTCGGGATCTTCTTCGGGTTGCCGGGCATTTTGCTGGGGCCGTTCACCGGTGCTGTGATCGGCGAGCTCTCCAGTCGTCGTCCCTGGCGGGAAGCCGGCTGGTCCGGCATCGGTGCCACGGTCGGATTGCTGGTCGGCGCAATTTTAAAGCTGACGATCGCGTTCGCCATGATCGGCTGGTTTTTGTTTTTGCGCCTACAGTGAACTGCGCATGTCGCGGCCGCCGAAACCGGCGGGTGCAGATACGCCCCGTGCCAGCAACATGACTTTGACGGTTTCGCCCATTTCACCGGGCAACATCAGCTGGCGCAGTGCACGCGCTACGCTAACCTGAGCCTGCGGTTCGATTTCGCCGTCAAGCGACCCGCCGAGCACAGCGTCGGCACGCTGGTCGATCCCTGAACTGAGCAAAAACTGTGCCTGCGTCGTGTAGCCCGCGACGTCGAGTCCAACTGCAGTTGCCGCCTCCGCGAGCGCCGTGAAGTCGACCCAGGCCGTGATGTCCTGCAGACCCGGCCACAACAGCGCATCATCGTGCGCGCGATGACGGTAGTAGCAGCGCAGAGTGCCGGTGCTGCGCTCCGGCAGGTAATACTCACGGCGGCTGTAACCGTAATCCAGGAACATGATCGCGCCCGCTGCCAGACTGTCGGCGAGGCCTTCTAGCCACGGCGCGAGTTCGCGGCGCACCTCAGATACGTAGTCGCTTTGCGCCGTGACGCCGAGCTGTGCGACATGATCACGCAACGCTGCATCCGCGGGCCGCGCTGTCAGACTGAGTGTGCCGTCTTCGCTGCTCACGCCCACTTCGCCCACCGCGCCGTCGTCCATCACAAAGCGCTGCACCGGCAACGCATCAACGACTTCGTTACCCACGATCACGCCTCGCAACGGTTCTGCCGGCAGCGCGTCGAGCCAGCGCACGCGCTCGCGGAGCGTTGTCGGCAATGCTGACAGCGTGCGCTGCTGACGCTCACGAAGATCGGCCGACGGCTCCAGAATGAGGTACCGGTCCGGCAATGCATCGAGGGCCGCAAACTCGCTCAGCATATCGGCAGCCATGCGCCCGCTTCCGGCACCCAGTTCGAGCACATCGCCATTGCCGTCGACGTCGTCGAGCTGCGCCAACACCGCCGCAATCTGGCTCGCCAGACACTGCGAAAACAACGGCGACAACTCAGGCGCGGTGACGAAGTCGCCGGCGGCGCCGAATTTGGTCGCGCCTGCGCTGTAATAACCCAGCCCCGGCTCATATAAAGCGGCCTTCATGTAGTCGCGAAAACTGAGCCAGCCGCCGGCGTCAACGATGCGCTCATGCAATAGCGCTACGAGCCGGTGGCTGTGCGCCAGCGCCTCGGGAGAAGGTTCAGGGAGTTCGGTATGCATTGGAATTAGGGTAATCTTACACGCCCCTCCGGACATCAGGCGCAAAAGCAGTGAACAGCACGGCACAATCCGACAGCAGCGATCTGAATGAACAATGGGCGCTCATTACGGGCGCCGCCAAACGGGTCGGCGCATCTATTGCACAGACACTGCACGCAAACGGCGCCAACATCGCTGTGCACTACGGATCGTCTTCGGCTGACGCCGATGCGCTGGTCGACGAGTTGAACAATACCCGTGCGGACTCGGCGTTTGCCATTCAGGCGGACATTCGCGACTCGTCCGCACTGCCGGCACTCGTGGCTAACGTAATTCAACATAGCGGCCGCCTCGACATTCTGATCAACAATGCGTCGACGTTTTATCCGACACCGCTCGACGAGGTGACGGAGGCCGACTGGGATGATTTGCTGGGCACCAACCTCAAGGCCCCGCTGTTTTTGTCGCAGGCGGCAGCACCGCACCTGCGCAAAACCGGGGGGCAGATCATCAACATCGTCGATATACACGCACGACGGCCGCTGAAGAACCACCCGGTCTATGGTCCCGCCAAAGCCGGGCTTGAAATGCTGACCCGCTCGCTCGCCAAAGACCTTGCACCGGAGATTCGGGTCAACGGGATTTCGCCGGGCGCGATTCTGTGGCCGGAAGACGGCATGCCTGACAGCGCGAAGGCATCAATCGTGAAGCAGATTCCGCTCGGCCGGGTCGGCGAACCGGCGGACATCGCCCGCACAGCACTGTTTCTGATAAAAGATGCGCCCTACATTACCGGGCATGTCATCGCGGTCGACGGCGGCCGCAGCGTCGGCTGGTAACCGGCTGTCGCCTGGCGTTATGCGCGCCGCGTCAGCGTGACGCCGACTGCGGCAGCGCCGCTGACCGCATGCGGTTTGCTCAGCGTAACCGTCAGCTCCGGCACCTTAAATTCAGTAATGATCAGGTCAGCAATGCCGGCAACGGCGCTTTCGACAAGCTTGAATTCCTGCGCCTGCACAAACTCAGTCACCCGGTCGGCAACGGCCTGATAGTCGAGCGCATGCCCGAGGTCATCGCCCTGCACCGCCGCATCAATATCCCATTCCATTGCAAGATCGATGCTCACCCGTTGCGGCGCCTGTCGCTCCCAGTCAAGGCAGCCGATGATGGTGGTAAAGCGCAGGTCGCGCACGAATACAGTCGCCATCTCGTTAGTCAGCCGGCAAGCGCCGGCAACTCCTCCAGTTCCCAGCGCGGTTGCGCACGGACTTCACCATCTGATACCTGACCCGCCTGCAGTCGCACAAACCCGGCGTAAGCAACCATGGCCCCATTGTCTGTGCACAGCGCCGGACGCGGATAGAACACCTCGCCGCCCTGCGCTTCCAACGTGCTCTTGAGTTGTTCACGCAGGCTGCGGTTCGCGCCCACCCCACCGGCTACAACGATCGTTTTACGGCCGGTCGCATCGAGCGCGCGCAGTGATTTTTTAACCAGTGTTTCGACGACGGCTTCCTCAAATGAACGAGCGATGTCAGCGCGGTCCTCCTCGGTCAGACCCTGCGGACTCGCCTCGCGCTCACGGACAACCATCATGACCGCAGTCTTCAGCCCGCTGAAACTGAAATCCAACCCGGGCTTTTTCAGCATAGGCCGCGGAAAATCGAAGCGTGCTGACTGCCCGCGCGTTGCCAGTTCTGCCAGCGCGGCACCACCCGGATAGGGCAGGCCCAGTAACTTGGCTGTCTTATCAAAGGCCTCGCCCGCGGCATCGTCGAGGGTCTGGCCCAGAATCCGGTACCGTCCCGGCTCGGCCACATCGACCAGCATCGTGTGCCCGCCGGAGACGAGCAATGCCACGAACGGCAATTGCGGAGCGGGATCTTCCAGCATCGGGGTCAGCAAATGGGCCTCCAGGTGATGCACGGGCACGGCCGGAATCCCCCAGCCCATCGCCAGACCCTCAGCCACGGTGCTGCCGACGAGCAGCGCCCCGATCAGCCCCGGCCCCGCCGTGTAGGCCACACCGTCCAGATCAGCCGGATTCAGCCCGGCCTGGTCCAGCGTCGCCTCGACCAGCGGCAGGAGCTTGCGGATATGGTCCCGTGACGCGAGCTCCGGCACGACGCCACCGTAGCGGGCATGCAGCTCAATCTGGCTGTAGACCTCATGGGCCATGAGACCCTGCACTGCGTCATAAACGGCCACACCCGTCTCATCACAGCTGGTTTCGATCCCCAGTACACGCACGACAAGCTCCTGAATTCAGTACCTGAGACTTTGCAATAGCCCCGTTGCGGGAGTATATTACGCGCCCTTCCGGCGATTGCGCCGGTTTTTTTAATCCGGACACGGACACTCCGTTGAAGGACAAGGACTAAAGATTTTGCCCAGCGTGAAAGTCAGAGAAAACGAACATTTTGATGCGGCCCTGCGCCGTTTTAAGCGCGCCTGCGAAAAGGCCGGCATCCTGTCAGAACTGCGTCGTCGCGAGTACTACGAAAAACCGACGCAGGAACGCAAGCGCAAAAAAGCAGCCGCGGTTAAGCGTCAGCTCAAGAAGACTTCGCGCGAAACAAATCGCCGTACGAGGCTTTACTAGATTTAACAAGCTCGGCGCCGTTAAGCGGCTCCCGGTTGCAACGAGAGACTCGGGCGCGCCAGAGCGATCCGGGTCTTTTGCGTATATGCGCACCCATAATTGCGATTGATACCGTCATGTCACTTAAAGCTCAGATTCAGTCCGATATGAAAGACGCCATGCGGGCGAAAGAAAAAGAACGCCTGAGTGTGATTCGGATGCTACTGGCTGCGATTCAGACTCGCGAGATCGAGGAGCGCGGCGAATTGTCAGATCAGGATGTACTCGCGGTCGTCGAAAAGCTGGTGAAACAGCGCAAAGACTCAGCCAAACAGTTCGCCGACGCCGGCCGGCCCGATCGTGAAGCCGCGGAACTGAGCGAAGCCGAGCAGCTGCAGGGCTATCTACCCGAGCAAATGTCGAGTGCCGACATTGCCGCCCTGGTTGACGAAGTCGTCGCCGCCACCGGGGCCAGCGGTATGCAGGATATGGGCAAAATCATGGGCCAGCTCAAAGCCAAAGCACAGGGCCGCGCTGACATGGGCCAGCTGAGCGCGCTGGTCAAGGCAAAACTGTCTGCCTAGAATGCCGCATGGCAGGCCGCATCCCTCAAGACTTTATTAACGATCTCGTTGATCGCGCGGATATTGTCGAAATCATTTCGAGCCGCATCCAGCTGAAAAAGGCGGGGCGCGAGTACAAAGCCTGCTGCCCGTTCCACGGTGAAAAAACACCCTCTTTTACAGTCAGCCCGGACAAAGGCTTTTATCACTGCTTTGGCTGCGGCGCTCACGGCACGGTCGTCGGCTTTCTCATGGAGCACGACCGGCTCGAGTTTGTGGAAGCGGTGGAAGAGCTGGCGTCGTATTACGGGCAGGACGTACCCCGCGAACGCAGCAGCTACAACACCGAGTCTCCTTCCGGCAACGCAGCACTGTATGAGCTACTGAACAAGGCCGCCGAGCGCTATCAGGCCGAACTCCGCAACGATCAGGCGGCCATTGAGTACCTCAAACAACGCGGACTCGACGGCAAAACAGCAGCTGACTTCCGGATCGGGGTCGGTCCGGCAGGCTGGGACTTTATTCTTAAAGCACTCGGCAAGACCGACACTGATCGCGACAACCTGCTCAAGGCGGGTCTCGTCACCAAAAACGAAGAGAACCGGGTTTACGATCGCTTTCGCGGCCGGATCATGTTCCCCATCCGCGACGGTCGTGGCCGCATCATCGGCTTTGGCGGACGGGTGATGGATAACAGCGAACCCAAATACCTGAACTCACCTGAAACGCCGGTGTTCCACAAGGGTCGCGAGCTGTATGGCCTTTATGAAGCACGGCAGGCCGTGCGCAACCCGGAACGCCTTCTGGTTGTCGAGGGTTACATGGACGTGGTCGCGCTCGCCCATCACGGCATCCGCAATGCCGTGGCGACGCTCGGTACGGCCACCACGCCCGACCATTTGCGCACCCTGTTCCGCTTTACGCTGGAAATCGTGTTCTGTTTTGACGGCGACAAGGCCGGTCGCAAGGCTGCCTGGCGAGCGCTGGAAATGACGCTGCCGGAGCTGAAAGAGGGGCGCCAGGTACGTTTTCTGTTTCTCGAAGAAGGCGCGGACCCTGACTCGGTGGTGCGCGACGGCGGCGCAGCTGCATTCAATGAGCGTCTGGCACAGAGCCTGCCACTGTCTGAGTACCTGATCGAACACCTCAAGGCAGAAACAGACCTCAACAGCCTCGACGGACAAGCGCGACTCGCCGAACTGGCGAGACCGCTGCTCGGCGCTATTCCGGAAGGCGTCTACCGCGAACTGTTGCTGGACAGGCTCGCGGCCGAGGTGGGTATGCCCGCGGAACGATTGGGTCAGCATCTGGGCAGTGGCGCGGATGCCCCGCCTGCACCGCGGCGGCGTTCAGCGCAGTCAGCCGCCCCGCAACCGGCTGAAGGCGGACCCAAAACGCTCATCCGCAAAGCCGTATGTCTCGCACTGCAGCACCCGGAAGCGATTGGCGGCGCGCAGGTGCCGGACGGCCTGTTCGACCTGCCTAACCCGGGCATCGCCCTGCTGAACGATCTGCTGCAAACGGCTGCCGAAAATCCGGACATCCGACCGGCACGTCTTGCCGAAGACTTTGCGGATCATCCCGATGGCGGTACGCACCTGCAAACCCTGCTGGTACAGGACCTGCATCTCGACCCCGGCGCCAACTGGCAGCAGGAATTTGAGCAGACTCTGGTCGCGATTTTGCGCCAGGAGCTGGAACGCCGGATTCGCAGCCTGTCGGCCCGGCCGGCCAGCAGCCTGTCCGCTGCGGAGAAGACCGAGCTGCGTGAGCTCTACGGGCAACTGTCCGGGCACCACGGCGCGGGCAGCTAATTTTGTAAAAACAGGGGTTTGGCGCCCAATCTCCCCGGATTTCAGGGGAACCGCTCTAGTTAAACTTTTGTCACATTTGTATAATCGATCGTTTACGTCATCACCGAGGTTCTGCCGAGTGAAAGAACAAAAAAGCGCCGTAGCAAAGAAAAGCGCAGCCGCAGCAAAAAGTGCCGGCGCAGCGAAAGGCGCAGCCGCAGCGAAAGGCGCGGCCAAGAGCGTTTCACCTGCCTCACCGAATTCGCAGCTCAAATTGCTCATTGCCCGCGGCAAGGAGCAGGGCTACCTGACTTACACAGAAGTCAACGATCACCTGCCCAACGACATTGTCGACCCGGAGCAGATCGAAGACATCGTTAACATGATTAACGACATGGGCATCACCGTGTACGAGAAAGCGCCCGACGCTGACTCGCTGGTGCTGTCTGATAACGCGGTCACCGATGAAGATACGGCTGGCGAAGCAGAAGAAGCCATCGCGACTGTCGATGCCGAATTCGGTCGCACCACTGACCCCGTCCGCATGTACATGCGTGAGATGGGCACAGTCGAACTGCTGACTCGTGAAGGCGAGATTCGTATCGCCAAGCGTATTGAAGAAGGCCTGAATCAGGTGAAAGCGGCCTTGTCGCTGTTTCCGCCGACCTTTGATTACCTGAGCGATGTCTACGATGTCGTGAAAGCCGGCGAAGGCCGCCTGACCGACATCCTGACCGGCTTCATGGATCCGACCGCGCCTGACGTGATTCAGCAGCCGAACGCCAAGACTCAGGAAGAAAAAGACAAAGAGAAAGCTGAAGACACGGGCCCTGACCCGGTCGAAGCAGACAAACGCCTGAAGTCGATCTTCCGTCGTCATAAACGACAAAACACAATCGCAGAGAAAGACGGTCGCGGCCACAAGTCGTATAAGAATTCGCAGGTCAAGCTCACTGCAGACCTGGCAGAAATTCTGCTTGCGCCGAAGCTGTTCGACGCGCTGGGCAATCAGCTGCGCAGCACTATTCAGAGTATTCGCGATCTCGAGAAGCAGATCATGATCATCTGCGTGCGCGAAGCCCGCATGGCTCGCAAAGATTTCATTGCGAGCTTCCCGAAGAATGAAACCAATCTGAACTGGGTCGACAAGCATATCCGCGCCAAGCGCAAGTACTCGTCGATTCTGGCCAAGATGAAACCGGAAATCCTGCGCGCGCAGCGCAAGCTGGTGCAACTGGAAGAGATCACCGGCCTTACGATTGCAGAAATCAAAGACGTTAACCGCAAGATGTCGATTGGTGAAGCGAAAGCACGACGCGCTAAGAAAGAGATGGTCGAAGCCAACCTGCGCCTCGTGATCTCCATTGCGAAGAAGTACACCAACCGTGGCCTGCAGTTCCTCGATCTGATTCAGGAAGGCAATATCGGCCTGATGAAGGCCGTCGACAAGTTTGAATATCGCCGCGGCTACAAGTTCTCGACCTATGCGACCTGGTGGATCCGTCAGGCCATTACCCGATCAATTGCTGATCAGGCCCGCACCATCCGTATTCCGGTGCACATGATCGAAACGATTAATAAGCTCAACCGTATTTCGCGCCAGATGCTGCAGGAAATGGGCCGCGAACCGCTGCCGGAAGAACTGGCAGAGCGCATGGAGATGTCGGAAGACAAAGTGCGCAAGGTGCTGAAGATCGCCAAAGAACCGATCTCGATGGAAACACCTATCGGCGACGATGAAGACTCACATCTGGGTGACTTTATTGAAGACACCACGGTGCACTCACCGATCGACTCGGCGACGACATCCAGCCTCAAAGAAACCACCGGGCATGTACTTGCGGGGCTGACGCCGCGCGAAGCCAAAGTACTGCGCATGCGCTTCGGTATCGAGATGAATACCGATCACACGCTGGAAGAAGTTGGCAAACAGTTCGACGTCACGCGTGAACGCATCCGGCAGATCGAGGCGAAGGCGCTGCGTAAGCTGCGCCACCCGAGCCGCTCGGATCAGCTCAGGAGCTTCCTGGGCGAGGATTAGAGCGCCGGTGACTTGATCACCAGCATCTTCTCGATCGACATGTCGGCAATGGTGTGTGGAATACCGCCCACACCGAGCCCCGACTCGCGCAACCCCGCGAACGGCATGCCGTCCACACGGAACGCCGTGTGGTCGTTAACCATCACCGCTGACGCGTCGAGCTTCTTATAGACGTCCATCGCGATGTCGAGACTGCCGGTAAACACGGCCGCCTGGAATGACACCGGCAGAGAGTTAGCCTGAGCAATTGCGTCATCCATATCGTCGTAGCTGTAGACGCACACCACCGGGCCGAAAATTTCGTCCGTGCTGACTTTCGCATCGGCCGGCGGATTCAGAAACACAGTCGGTTCATAACAGCTGTCGCTGATTTTTTTGCCGCCGCACAACAACGTGGCACCGGCATCAACCGCTTCACTCACCCATTCATGCACACGATCGGTTTCCGCGTGCCGAATCAGCGGGCCCAGATCAGTTTTCTCGTCAAGCGGGTCGCCGACTGTCAGCTGCTGCGCCTCAGCCGCCAGTGACTGCGCGAACGACTTAGCAATGCTGCTGTGCGCGAACACCCGCTGCACCGACACGCAGACCTGACCCGAGTGATAAAAGCCGCCCTTGGTAACCGCAGGCAACGCCAGATCCAGATCGGCATCTTCGGCGAGGACCAGCGGTGCAACACCGCCGTGCTCGAGCGCACATCGTGTGCCCGGCGCGAGTTTGGAGCGCAGCATCCAGCCGACCCGGGCGCTGCCGATAAAACTGAAAAAGCCGACCCGTTCGTCAGTCACCAGCGCTTCGGCAGCCGTGTGATCATCAGCAATGAGCACCTGACACCACTCCGCCGGCAAACCCGCTTCATGCAGAATCTTCGCGAAGGCAATGCAGGACAGCGGCGTATCTTCGGCGGGTTTCACGATCACCGGGCACCCGGCAGCAACAGCAGCGCCGACCTGATGCACAATCAGGTTGAGCGGATGATTGAATGCACTGACCGCTACGACAACGCCGATGGGTTCACGCAACGTGAACGCCGCACGGTTGGCGGATGACGCCGTGGTGCCCATCGGCACCACTTCACCCTGCTCCGACCGGATGACCTCAATACAAATGCGTACTCCGTCGATGGCCCGATCGACTTCAACGGCACTGTCCCGCCAGGGCTTGCCGCCTTCAGCCGCAGCCTGACGCACCAGTTCATCCTTGCGCCCCTCCATGATGTTGGCGGCGCGATCAAGTATCGCAACGCGCTCGTGGATCGGAATCCAGGCGCTGCGATCGCGGTACAGACCGTACGCCGTGCTTAAGGCATGGTTGGAATGCGCAGCACTGCCGGTCTCGAGTGTCGCCAGTTCGGCGCCGTCGAAGGGCGCTGTAATGGTTGTGGTGCCGGCTGCGGCAGGCGCGCCGGGGATGAGTAAAGCCTGTGTATCCAAAACGTATTCCTGTTGTGTCTGATGCAATCAGGCGTGGTCGCCCGGGTTCATCAGTTCCCCGAGCCGCTGGGTCAGAAGCATATTCTCGCGGTAATCAATCGGCAGCGTCACCAGACTCGGGCCTTTCTCATCGAGCGCGGCCCGCAGTGTGTCCTGAAGATCAACTGCATTGTTAACGCGATGACCGTGCCAGCCGAACGACTCAGCGAGTTTGAGCCAGTCGGGATTACCGAAGGACAGATCCGTGTGACGATCGAACTCATTTTCCTGCTTCCAGGAAATCAGGCCATAGCCACCGTCTTCCCATACCAGCATCACGATGTCTGACTGCAGGCGCGCTGCAGTCTCCATCTCCTGCACGTTCATGAGGAAGCCGCCGTCACCGGCGATACCCAGCACCTTGCGATCCGGAAATACCAGATTCGCGGCAATTGCGCCCGGCAATGAGAAGCCCATCGAACAAAAGCCATTCGGTATGAGACAGGTGTTCGGTTCATGGCAGTGAAAATGTCGCGCGATCCACATCTTGTGAGCACCGACATCTGACAACAGTATGTCGTGACGGCCCAGCACCTGACGGCAATCCCACAATACTTTCTGCGGCCGGATGAGACCTACGGTCTCGTCATTTGCATGTCTGGCGAGTTCTTCTGTCATCGCGGCACGCATATCGCTCTGGTTTTTCAGGTCAAAGCTAAGGGGCTCTGTATCGAGCCGCTCATTGAGTGCCCACAACGTGTGTGCGAGGTCGCCGACCAGCTCGACCTCCGGGTGGTAATCCGCGTCAATCTCCGCCGGCAGAAAATCGGCATGGATGATGCGTTTATCGCCGTTCGGGTTCCACAGGTGCGGGTGGTACTCGACCATGTCAAAACCAAGCGTGATCACGAGGTCTGCATCGTCGATGACTTTCGTCGGCAGGTCTTTGGAACCGAGGCCGATGGTGTACAGGCAATATTCCGAGTCGACGTCTACGCAGCCCTTCGCCATAAAGGTGCTGAGCACACCGATACCGGTCTTCTCGCAGAAAGTGCGCAGCTGTTTGCTGGCACGACGGCGGATGCAACCGTTACCGGCCAGAATGACCGGGCGTTTAGCTGTTTTCAGCAGCTCAAAGGCGCGGTTGGTAATTTTGTCGTCAACAACAGAACGGCGGTAACGCCGCGGATCCAGCGGCAGTTCGCTAGTTTCCTCTTTGGCCACGTCCTCGGGCAGCTCAATCAACACGGCGCCGGGCTTCTCGCCACGCGCCAGCCTTACAGCCTTGCGGACAATTTCCGGAATCGTGTCCGGATTGACGATCATCGTGGCCCACTTCGTGACCGGCTCAAACATGCCGACCACATCCATGATCTGATGCGATTCCTTATGCAGCCGCTCCGTCGCGCCCTGGCCGGTCAACACGAGCATCGGCGCACGATCCATGTTGGAATCCGCGACACCCGTAATCAGGTTGGTGGCGCCCGGGCCCAGTGTGCCAAGACAACCCGCCGGCTGACCGGTCAGCCGGCCGTAGATCTCCGCCATGAATGCCGCGCCCTGCTCATGGCGCGTGAGCACGAACTTAATGCTGTCGGATTTCTCCAGCGACATCATGAAGTCGGCATTTTCTTCGCCGGGCACTCCAAAGATGTATTCAATACCCTCTTTTTCGAGGCATTGTACGAGCAGATCGGACGCTTTCATGGGCACTCCTGTGCGACTGAGGCGGTACTTATCAATTCGTTAATGTGTGAAATCGGATTAGGCAACTTCGCGCGGGCGCGGACGGATATTCGGAAAAACCTCGTCCATCGGTTTTGACAACCCGTTGTTCTGCACGATGCGGCAATGCTTGCGGCCCAGTTGCCGCGCCTCCTTTACACCACAGGAATGCGCAATGATGCCGACTTCTTTTTCCATGGTTTGCTGATAGCGCCGCACACGCTCCGCCTTGTCCGCCGGGACAAGGCCGCGCTGCAGTTTCTTATTATGGGTTGTGATGCCCGTCGGGCAGGTGTTTTTATTGCACTGAAGCGCCTGAATACAGCCCAGTGCGAACATGAAACCACGCGCCGAAACAACGAAATCGGCGCCGGCGCACAGGCACGCAGCGGTGAGATCCGGTGTAATCGCTTTGCCACTGGCGATGACTTTCACCCGGTCACGCAGATCGTAGTGATTCAGCAAATCGACAAGCAACGGGAGGCTTTCCCGGAGCGGCAGACCAACGTTATCGATGAGCGGTTGCGGGGCCGCGCCGGTGCCGCCGTCGCCCGAGTCAACGGTAATAAAGTCAGGCGCGCTGGATACACCGCGACGAGCCACTTCATCGAACAACTCATGCAGCCAGCCGTAAGCGCCGATGACTGCTTTAAAACCGACGGGCTTACCGGTCACGCGGCGCACCCGGTCGATCATGTCCAGCAGGTCTGAACCGTTTTTGATTTCGGGGTGCCCGTTGGGGCTGATGGAGTCGTGCCCTTCAGGGATACCGCGAATCTGTGCGATCTCCGCCGTCACCTTGGTACCGGGCAGGATGCCGCCTTTACCCGGCTTCGCACCCTGACTCATTTTAATCTCAAACATCCGCACTTGCTCGTGCGCGGCCAATTCGCGGAGTTTATCGTCGCTGAGCGCACCGTTCTCATCACGCACACCGTATTTAGCGGTACCGATCTGAAACACTATGTCAGCGCCGCCTTCGAGATGGTACGGCGACAAACCACCCTCGCCCGTGTTCATCCAGCAGCCGGCCATCTTCGCACCGCGAGACAGCGCCAGCACTGCCGGCTTTGACAGGGCACCGAAGCTCATTCCGGAGATGTGGAAAATCTTGTTGGTTGAGTAAGGGTGCTCGCAGTCAGTGCCGATCGTCAGTGTTGATACGGGCACGATGTCCTGATCCAGCGTCGGGTACGGACAGTTCACGAAAATCACAGTACCGGTGGGTCGCAGATCACGGGTGGAGCCAAACGCGACCGTGGTATCGACACCTTTGGCCGCCCGGTAGGCCCACGAACGCTCAGCCCGATTGAACGGCATTTCCTCGCGATCCAGCGCGAAAAAATACTGCCGGAAGAATTCGCCCAAGTGCTCAAACACATAACGGAAACGACCAACTACGGGGTAATTGCGGCGAATCGCATGCGTAGTCTGATTAACGTCGATGATGTAGAGGACAACGGCCCACAGCACACCGGTACCGACCAGAAAGACGAAGAAATAGGCCAGCCATTTGACGACATCGGTCAGCCAGCTCATGTTAGCCATGTCCATGTAGCAGCTCCTCGCAGCAGCTTGTCACACGCATTCTGCGGGGCAAATTTACATAAGACAAGCGCCCTGTCGATGCTCACATCCGCGCCAGCATTGCCGGAGACGCCATTTTATCGATCTGAAATTTCCTGGTTCTCGCGCGCCCGTCGGCGACGCTTGCGCCACTGCCGCAGACTGACAACCCGCCACAGCTTCTGCAGCCGGCGGAATGCCCGTTCCAGCAAGGTCGGGCGGTACCACTGCTCATCGTCCGGCGAAATCTTCGCGTAGTCGTTGTGGTACTTCGTTTTTATCCAGGCGTGGTAATCAAAGCGGCGCACCAGGCGAAACATCAGGCGATCCCAGAGTGACCCGTCACGCATCACCGCTGCACCAAAATCAATAATGACCGGACACTCATCTGCGGTCACCAGAATATTGTCTTTGCGCTTGAGGTCGCCGTGACTGACTCCCGCCGCATGTATGTCATGAATCACCTGCAACAAACGTGCAAAAAATGCCTCGCGATCGCGCAGCTCAAAACGCTTGGTTTTTAGAGGCTCGCCGTCAATGTACTCGAGCACCAACCACTGCTCATCGATAAAACCCGGCGAGTGCGGCACACCATTTACGTTTGCCATTAGTTGATAAGCACGGGCTTCCCGGCGCAGCATGCGACGGTGGAACCGGCCTGCAAACCAACCATCCGCTGCGCGTTTGACGACCAGCCGCACAGGGTGACCTTCAGATTCGCCTTCATAGAGGTAGGTCGCACCCTGATAACCGGAACTGAGTCGGGCGGCCTCGCGCCGCACATCGTCGGCCAGCCAGTCTCGCAGGGCACTGACGAGTTGCGGATCCAAGG
>JABDLC010000066.1 GCA_013001905.1 Gammaproteobacteria bacterium
GCACGACACACCGGCGCGCGCATTGCTGCAACTGTCGGTACGCTCGCTGAGCAGCGGTTGTGTGCGCGCGCAGGATTCGGCAGCACTGGCGGACTGGTTGCTGCAGTCGGGTACGCAACCGACTGACTCTGTCGCCACGGCGCTGACGACTGCGGCCGCAGACCCGGAGTGGCGCACCCGCAGTTTCGTCTTGCCCGAGAGCGTGCCGGTCGATCTCGTCTATCTCAATGCCTGGGTCGCGGCTGACGGCGAATTACACTTTCGCCACGACATCTACCAGCGAGCGGCACCACAGGTGCATGCCCGCACTGCGCACCGCCATGAAGGCGATTAACGCGGCCCACAACGCGTGATTGCCGTAGCCGGACGCCTGCAGCACAAACCACACGGGTAAAAACACCCCCAGCACCGAGCCCGCCATCACGAGCATCATTTCGCGCGTGCGGGTCATGCCGACGTACACGCCGTCGTATAAAAAGCACCAGGCGGAGACCAGCGGCAGCGCGACGATCCACGGTAAATATTCACGTGCACCGCTGCGCACGCGGTCGATACCCGTTAACAAATCAATAATCACAGGCCCGGCCAACAGGTAAACCAGCGCGAATACCACGGTGAAGCCCGCCGTCCAGCGCAGTGTGTTGCGCACGGCGAGCCGCAGACCCTCCCGGTTCTGCCGGCCGACCGCTTTGCCGGTCAGTGCCTCGGCCGCATTCGCCAGACCGTCGGTTGCGTAGGAAAAGAAGTACAAAAAATTCAGTAGCACCGCGTTGATTGCCAGCACGTCGGCGCCGAGCCGCGCACCGCGCGCGGTAATGAAGGCGAACACAAACATCAGCGCGAGCGAGCGCACAAACAGACTGCTGTTAACGCGCAGCAGCCGCATATAGCGCGACACTTCGGTGAGCGCCGTCGATGACAACTGGCGGCTATAGTCCACGCCGTGAAGCCGCAGTTCACGCAATACGTGCCACAAAGCCAGCAGCGTGCCGGCGTATTCGGCGACCAGGGTGCCGGTGGCGACGCCGCGCACGTCCAGCCCGAAGCCCCACACCAGAATCACGCTGAGCACCATGTTGCTGACATTGACGAGCAGATAGACGGCGAGCGTCGCACGCGCGTTCTGCATCCCGAGTAACCAGCCGACCATGACGAGATTGCAGAGCATGGCGGGCGCGCTCCAGATACGGATGCTGAAGTATTCGCTCACGTACGGGCTGACGACGGAATCGGGCTGCAGCAACAGCAACGCCAGGCTCAGGATCGGCACCTGCAGTGCGAGCAAAACGGCGGCCAGCAGCAGGGCGATGACCAGCGGTTGTACGAGGCTGCTGAGTACCGGCTGCGGTTCACCGGCACCAAACGCCTGTGCAGCGATACCGGTGGTGCCCATGCGCAGAAAGTTGAGCGTCATGAACGCCACATTAAATACGGTCGCGCCGACGGCGACCGCCGCAAGATAAACCGGGCTGTCGAGGTGCCCGAGTACCGCCGTGTCGACGAGGCCGAGCAGAGGCACGGACACCGTCGATATAATCATCGGCAGCGCGATGCTCCAGATCGCCGCGTTGCCATAAGCGTGTTTCAAGTCATTGTTCATTATGCAAAAAGCAGACTGTTTCTTAGTTTTATTGTGCAAACAGGCTGAACTCTGACACGAATCGCCTTGTCAACCAATCACGACTTTTAGCGTTAATAACAGTGTAGGCTTGCCGCAAGCTGTCTACGAAGGAGAACTCAATGAACAGGCTTTCTATGAAATCGGCCGGTGTGCTGACCATCAGTGCACTGGTGGTGCTGTCAGGTTGTACAACACTGGATCCGTACACCCGCGAAGAAAAAACCAGCAACGCGACCAAGGGTGCGGTTATTGGTGCAGCCGCGGGTGCTGTTGTCGGTCTGATCACCGGGGATGATTCCAAAGAGCGCAAAAAGCGCGCACTGATACTCGGTGGCGTGGGCGCAATTACCGGCGGCGGCGTCGGTGCCTACATGGACCAGCAGGAAGCGAAACTGCGCCAGCGCCTCGACGGCACCGGCGTGAGCGTGACCCGCGTGGGTGACAACATCACGCTGAATATGCCCGGCAATATTACGTTCGCGGTCGACAGCGCCGATGTGAATGCCGGTTTCTACAACGTCCTTGACGATGTGGCGCTGGTGCTCAACGAGTTCAACAAGACTCTGGTTGAAGTGGCCGGTCATACCGACAGCACGGGTTCCGAGCAGTACAACCAGGCGTTGTCTGAGCGCCGTGCACGCAGTGTGGCGAACTACCTGAGTTCACGACAGGTGATGGGCGATCGCTTTATCACGGTGGGCGCGGGTGAGAATCGCCCGATTGCGGATAACAGCACAGAGGCCGGCCGGCAGCTGAACCGCCGTGTCGAAATCACGATTGTTCCACTGACGGAATGAGCTGACTAAATCTCAGGATCAGGCCATCGCGGTCCGCAATTTGCGGATCGCGTTGGCTTCGATCTGTCGGATACGCTCCGCCGACACGCCGTATTCTGCGGCGAGCTCGTGCAGCGTCTTTTTCTTTTCCGCGAGCCAGCGGCATTCAAGAATACTGCGGCTGCGCTCATCAAGTGACTCGAGCGCATCCACCAGTGCATCGCTGGCCTGACTCTGCCAGTCATCGCTTTCCGCCTGCATTGCCGGATCGGATTCCGCGCTCGGCAGATACAGCGAGGGCGAATACGGGTTTTCTTCGTCGTCGTTCGGTGTCGGGTCGAACGCGACATCGTAGCTGTACAGCCGCTGTTCCATCTCGCTGACTTCTTTGGCGCTCACGCCCAGGTCGCGGGCAACCGCTTCAGTCTCGTCTTTCGACAGCCAGCCAAGACGTTTTTTTGCTTTACGCAGATTGAAGAACAGCTTGCGCTGCGCTTTGGTCGTGGCGACCTTCACCAGCTTCCAGTTCTTCAGTACGAATTCGTGAATCTCAGCGCGGATCCAGTGCACGGCAAATGAAACCAGACGCACGCCGACCGACGGGTCAAACCGTTTCACGGCCTTCATAAGGCCGATATTGCCTTCCTGAATAAGATCGCCGAGGTTAAGGCCATAACCGTTGTAACCGCGGGCAATGTGCACAACAAAACGCAGCTGCGACACAACGAGTTCCCGCGCAGCATCAAGATCGCCCTCTTCCCGCAGACGGCGGGCAAGTTCGAACTCAGTGTCTTTGTCGAGCACAGGAATCGCGTTGACAGCCGAAATGTAGCTGTCGAGACTCCCGGTGGGCCCGGCAAGGATCAGGTTGTGGTGGTTAATTGCCAAGTTGTTGCTCATCGTTTCCTCAATCGGTCGCGGATTTTAGCACTCGAGCTTTTAGAGTGCTAAGAGGCCGTCAGGTTCCCGACAGTAAAAAATTTAATTTATTAAAAAACATAGACTTATCGGCATATTTTGGCCGGCCGGCCGGGATTATTTTGGCTGAATCGCCGACAAATGGCGCGCGACCGCGCTCCAGGCGCCGCCCCAGCCCGCGATGACACCCCCGGCCAGCAACAGCCCGAGTGTCAGCCCGTCGAGCCCGAGCACGGCGGTGTCGCTGTCGTACAGACCGAGCAGCCGGTCGACCGGCCCGGACAGCACCCAGCCGCCGATGAGCAACAGCAGTAGTGCGAGCAGACTACCAGCGAGTCCGTACCAGAGGCCGACGTATAAAAACGGCCGGCGCACGAACCCGTCGCTCGCGCCGAGCAGTTTGAGCACTTCGATTTCATCGCGGCGATTGTTGATGTCGAGCCGGATGGTGTTACCCACGATAATCACGGCGCCGATGATCAGAATGATCGTCGCTACGATGACAATGCGGCGCAGAAAATCGAGTATCGCATTGAGCCGTTCCACCCAGGCCGTGTCGATCTGCACGGAGTCGATCGCATCGTTCTCCAGCAACTTGTCGCGCAGCGCGGCGAGGTCGGCAGCCGCCACCTCATCAACCGGGGTGACATTCAATGTGTGCGGCAGTGGATTGCCGTCGATCTCTTCGAGCACATCGTCGAAACCACTCGTCACACGAAACTCTTCGAGCGCTGTGTCTGCATCCGTCACGGTTACGGAATAGATCGAAGTTTCCATCTGGACATCGGCCGCCAGTTTGCGGGCGCGCTCCAGACTGGTGCCCATGGTCAGGTACACGGAGAAGTCGCGAGTGTTGTCGAGACCGCCGGCGAGGTCACGGCCATTTTTGACCAGCAGATTAAGCGCGGCCGGCATCGCCAGTGCAATGCCGATGACCGCAGCGGTCAGCAGTGTGGCAAAGGGG
>JABDLC010000071.1 GCA_013001905.1 Gammaproteobacteria bacterium
CTTTGCGTTTCGCTTTCCGCGTGATCGAATGCGGCGAACAACGCGGTCGTATCGGCCGCTTCGAAGTTGTAACGCGATTGTTCCACTTCGTTCTGGTGATACACATCGCCGTAGGTGATGCGCCCGAGCGGGCCATCCGTCCAGACGATGTCGAAAATGCTTTCGACGTTTTGCAAATACATCGCGAGACGCTCGAGGCCGTAGGTAATCTCTCCCGTCACCGGCCGGCACTCGAGTCCGCCCACCTGCTGGAAGTAGGTGAACTGCGTGACTTCCATGCCGTTCAGCCAGACTTCCCAGCCCAGCCCCCAGGCGCCGAGCGTGGGTGACTCCCAGTTGTCTTCAACGAACCGGATGTCGTGGACCGAGGTGTCGATACCAATCGCCCGCAGCGAGTCGAGGTACAGTGCCTGGATGTCATGCGGCGACGGTTTGATCACGACCTGGTACTGGTAGTAATGCTGCAGCCGGAACGGGTTGTCGCCGTAGCGGCCATCAGTCGGCCGCCTGCAGGGCTGAACGTAGGCGGAGCTCCATGGCTCCGGCCCGATCGCGCGCAGGAAGGTCGACGGATGAAATGTGCCGGCGCCCATCGCCATGTCGTAGGGCTGCGCGACGACGCAGCCGCGCCCAGCCCAGTAATGCTGCAGTCGCAGCAGAAGCTCCTGGAAACTGCAGGCCGTGGGCGTTTTATCTTTGTTCATCAATGGTTTCTTGGGCAAAAACGGGCGCCGAAGTATAACCCGCGCATTCTGCGCCCGCATGCGGTGATTGCTGGCTTGATGCCTGCGTAACGCAGGCTCAGCCGGCGTAGCTGCCGACCCGAAACTTTCGCGTGACGTTTGCAACCGTTCGCACTATTATGGTGCGTGCTCCTGCCAGGCCGCCCCGAATTGGTGCAATTTGGGGCAAGTGTAAAGTGAAAAATACATATTATTCAATTAGTTATAAACCATACGAGGCTGGCACGTTTTCTGCACTCTTATGGCACACGCCGCGGCATTGTCGCGCCCTAAACCCCATCCGGAGGATACCTACATGACCCCTGCAGAGGTGCTGGCCCTGATTAAAGAACGTGAAGTTACGTTCGTCGATTTCCGTTTTACTGACACCAAGGGCAAAGAACAGCACGTAACCGTGCCCGCTCACACTGTCGAAGAAGACCTGTTTGAAGAAGGCAAAATGTTCGATGGCTCCTCCATCTCGGGCTGGAAGGGCATTAACGAATCCGACATGATTTTGATGCCGGATGCTGCCAGCGCGGTGATTGACGTTTTCACCGAAGAAACGACCATGAATATGCGCTGCGATGTCGTCGAGCCGAATACGATGCAGGGCTATGGCCGCTGCCCGCGTTCGCTGGCGGCGCGCGCCGAATCCTATCTGCAGGCAAGCGGCATTGCCGACTCTGCCTACTTCGGCCCCGAGAACGAGTTCTTTGTATTCGACGATGTCCGCTGGGGCGTCACGATGGAAGGCGCGTTTTACGCGATAGATTCCAGCGAAGGCGCCTGGAACTCCGGCAAGGTTGATACCGACGGCAACATGGGTCACCGGCCGACCGTTAAGGGCGGTTACTTCCCGGTACCTCCGGTCGACTCACTGCACGATATTCGTTCCGCCATGTGTATGGCGCTCGAAGAGATGGGCCTCGAAACCGAAGTGCATCACCACGAAGTTGCTACGGCCGGCCAGTGCGAGATTGGCGTCAAGTTCAGCACGCTGAAAAGAAAGGCCGACGAAGTGCAGCTTCTGAAATACGTTGTGCACAACGTGGCCCACGCCTACGGCAAGACCTCGACATTCATGCCGAAGCCGCTCGTCAATGACAACGGCAGTGGCATGCACGTGCATCAGTCCCTGTTCAAAGACGGCAAGAACCTGTTCGCCGGCGACGGCTACGGTGGCCTGTCTGAAACGGCGCTGTACTACATCGGTGGTGTCATCAAGCACGCGAAGGCATTGAACGCCTTCACTAACCCGTCGACCAACAGCTACAAGCGACTGGTGCCGGGTTTCGAAGCGCCAACAATCCTGGCGTACTCTGCACGTAACCGTTCCGCATCGATTCGTATTCCGTACGTTTCCAATCCAAAGGCACGCCGCATCGAAGTGCGCTTCCCGGATTCGATGGCCAACCCGTACTTCGCATTCAGCGCGCTGATGATGGCGGGCCTCGACGGTATCAAGAACAAGATCCACCCGGGCGATGCCATGGACAAGGATCTCTACGACCTGCCGCCGGAAGAAGAGAAGGAACTGCAGCTCGTTGCATTCTCGCTGGAAGAGGCACTGAACTCACTCGACGCTGACCGCGCATTCCTGAAAGCGGGTGACGTGTTTGACGACGATTTAATCGATGCCTACATCGACCTGAAACGCGCCGAAGTTACTCGCCTGCGCATGACGACGCACCCGGTTGAATTCGACCTGTACTACAGCCTGTAGCGGCCGCGGTGGCGCGGGTGGCGGCCTGCCGCCTGCGCCGCTTTTTTTCTGCGACGAGGCACATGCTATGCTACGGCCATGCTTACAAACCGCATCATTTTTGTCCTCCTCCTGCTGTGCGCCGGCGCTGTGTCTGCGCAGGTTTACAAGTGGGTTGATGAAGACGGTGTCGTGCATTACTCGGACCAGCCACACCCGGGTGCCGAGCGCGTGGACATTAAACAAAATACCTTCCGGGCGCCCTCCGCTGGCACCCAGCCTGCGCGAGGAGATGCCGCAGAGCAGTCACAGCCCGACAGGCCTTTTGCCTACGAATCACTCACTTTCAGTTCACCTACTGCCGAGCAAACGCTGTGGAATATCGGCGGCACACTGAACGTCACGCTCAGCCTGTCACCGGGGCTGCGCAACGGCGACCGGGTGACCCTGTACGTCGACGGGGCGTCGCAGCCGATTGCGGGCCTGAGTACGCAGCTCGAGGAAGTCTGGCGTGGGGCGCACAATCTGCAGGCGGAGGTGGTGGACGCGAACGGCACCCTGATGATCCGCAGCGACCCGATCCGCTTTTACGTGCAGCAGACCTCGGTGCAAAACTAGGCAGCAAACAGAGCGGACCCGGGCAGCCGCCCGTTAGCGCCGACGAAATCCTCGAAAGTCTCGACACCGCAATTGTCGTTGTTGATCGTAATCTGTTTGTGCGCAGCATGAATCCGGCCGCTGAAAATTTGCTGGGTATAAGCGCGAAACGCGCATCAGGCAAACCGCTGCTGCCATTCCTTGATGATGACGAGACCCTGAAGCACGTTCTTGCGTCGGCACTGGAAAATGGCCAGACCTACGCGCATGAACTATTGCTGGCGCCCAGCGAAGTCCACGCCAATGAGCGCATGATTGAATGTCGCGTGACTCCCCTGTCACGCACAGGCGATCCTGACTATCTGCTGGTCGAAATGATCGACGTCACGCGCCGCATGCGCATCACGCGCGAACACGCGCTGCAGATTCAGCACGGTGCGGGGCGGCAGATGGTGAGACAGCTGGCGCACGAAATTAAGAACCCGCTGGGCGGCCTGCGCGGTGCAGCTCAACTGCTGGAGCGGCAGCTAGGCAACGATGACCTGCGCGAGTATACCAACGTCATTGTTTCTGAAGCTGATCGCCTGGCTGCACTTGTCGATACCTTGCTCGGTCCGGGCGGACCGCCAAACAAGCAGCCGCACAACATCCACGAGCTGCTGGAGTACGTCGTGCGCGTTGTCGAACCGCAGTCCGGTGAGAGCCTGCAGATCGTTCGCGACTACGACCCGGGTCTGCCGTCTATTGCACTCGACCGTGACCAGTTCCTGCAGGCGGTGCTGAACCTTGTGAACAACGCCTGTGCGTCGCTGGATCATCAGGGCACGCTGACGCTGCGCACCCGTGCAAGCAGCAACTTCACAATCGGCGATACGCGCCACGCGACCATTGCCTCGATTGAGATCGAAGACGACGGCCCGGGAATACCCGCCGAACTCTGGGATTCCATTTTCTACCCGCTGGTTACTGGTCGTGCGGAGGGCACCGGGCTTGGCCTGCCGCTGGCGCAGGAACTTATCAGTCGCCACGGCGGGCTCGTCGAGTTTGAGTCGCGTCCGGGTCGCACCGTATTTTTTATTCGCCTGCCACTGATCGATGGAGCACATGCACATGGCAACCGCTAAGGGTTTGCGCGTCTGGGTTGTCGACGACGACCAGTCTGTTCGCTGGGTGCTGGACAAGGCGCTGCGCCAGGCTGGCTACGACTGCCGCGTGTTCGATCGCGCCGAGCCTTTGCTTGCCGCCATCGGCGACGAAGCACCCGACGTGTTGTTGACCGACGTGCGCATGCCCGGCATGGATGGCTTGCACCTGTTGAAGCGCCTGAATGCCGAGCTTCCGGAACTGCCCATTATCGTGATGACCGCGCACTCGGATCTTGACAGCGCGGTCTCGGCGTACCAGGGCGGTGCGTTCGAATATCTGCCGAAGCCGTTCGACATCGACGACGCGGTTGACCTGGTGCGCAAGGCGGCCGGGCAGCGGGCGAAAGAAGAAGTGGAGCGGCCGAGTGCGGCACCGCAGATACCGAGTTTGATCGGTCAGGCGCCGGCGATGCAGGAAGTGTTTCGTTCGATCGGCAGACTGGCCGGTTCCAGTATGACCGTGCTGATCACCGGCGAGTCGGGCACCGGCAAGGAACTCGTTGCGCGCGCCCTGCATGAACACAGTCCGCGCGCGGATCGGGCTTTCGTAGCACTGAATACCTCGGCAATTGCCTCCGAGTTACTCGAATCGGAATTGTTCGGCCACGAGAAAGGCGCGTTCACCGGCGCCGACGCACGACGCGTCGGTCGCTTCGAGCAGGCAAACGGCGGCACGCTGTTTCTGGATGAGATCGGCGACATGTCGCCGGCATTGCAAACGCGCTTGTTGCGGGTGCTTGCGGAAAGCGAGTTCTATCGCGTTGGCGGACAGACCTCGATCAAGGTGGACGTGCGGGTCATCGCGGCAACGCACCAGGACCTCGCGCAGGCGGTACGCCTTGGCCGGTTCCGCGAAGATCTTTATCACCGGCTGAACGTCATTCGCATCGACACGCCGCCGCTGCGCCAGCGCCGCGAGGACATTCCGGTCTTGCTAAAGCACTACCTGAACCAGGCGGCACATGAACTCGACACCGACACCAAGGCCATCGATCCGGCTGCGCTAACGGCGCTGACCAACTACGACTGGCCGGGCAACGTGCGCCAGCTCGTCAACGCTGCGCGACGGCTTACGGTAACCGCGCCGGGCAATGTGATCACTGCTGACGACCTGCCGCAGGAGCTTGGCGGTCAGGTGTCGAACGAGCCGGACTGGCTGCCGCTGCTGGGCGCCTGGGCTGAGCGTCGCCTTAACCTGGATGCAGAAGCGCCGCTGCTGGAAGAGGCCTTGCCGGCCTTCGAGAAAATGCTGATTCGCACCGCGCTCGCGCATTGCGGCGGTCATCGTCAGCGTGCGGCGCGCCTGCTCGGCTGGGGCCGCAATACGCTGACCCGCAAAATTCGTTCGCTGAAAATGGATGATCTGAGTCGCGTCTCAGGCGACGAGTGAACCCGTCAGCTCTGCGACCGACGCGATGTTGTGCCGCTGCAGGTAGTCACGAATGCCGTCGTTGATCTTGCGGCAAAGTAGCGGGTCGTAGAACAGTGCGGTACCGATGCCAACCGTACTGGCACCAGCGATTATAAATTCCAGCGCATCTTCCACCGTCGTGATGCCGCCCTGGCCGATGATGGGCACCTTGAGCGGTCCAGCCACTTCATACACCTGGTGCACCTTCAGTAACGCGATCGGTTTAATAGCCGGGCCCGACAGGCCGCCCTGCACATTGCCGATGATTGGCGTGCGCCGCTCGGTGTCGATCGCCATGCCCATGACCGTGTTGATCACCGCGAGCGCGTCTGCGCCGGCCTCGATGCAACGCCGCGCGTTTTCCCGAATGTCGGTCTGGTTTGGCGACAGCTTCGCGATGATCGGCTTGCTCGTGACCTTGCGGCAGGCCGCGACGACTTTCGCCGACATGTCCGGGTAGTTACCGAACGACACGCCGCCTTCCTTGATGTTCGGGCAGGAGATGTTGATCTCGATTGCGTCGATGCGCGAATCGTCGAAGCGTTTCGTAACGGCGGCGTAGTCGTCGATCGTTGAGCCACAGACGTTGGCGATAAAGCGCGTCTCTTTAAAGTCGAGCGTCGGCAGGATGTCATCAATGACCTTGTCCATGCCCGGGTTCTGCAGGCCGATGGCGTTCAGCATGCCCATCGGCGTCTCGCTGACGCGGTGCGGCGGATTGCCAAGCCGCGGTTCGCGCGTCGTGCCTTTCAAAACGACGGCGCCGACGTCGCGGTTCGAGAAGCCATGAACGCGCGTGTACTCCTCGCCGAAACCGACGCAGCCCGATAACAGCACAATCGGCGAGTCAAAGCCGACACCACAGAAATCGACAGCGATGGGGTTTCCAGTTTGTACGGCGGCAGCGGCGGTCATTCGTTGTTCACTTTGTCCGGGACTGCCGTATTGTACGCAAC
>JABDLC010000075.1 GCA_013001905.1 Gammaproteobacteria bacterium
AAAGTGTTGCGCCGCGAGTTGCGCGACCGCGGCTGACGCAGACGAGCATCAGCGACCCTACTCTTGCTGTTCAATTCTCTCGAATTCTTTGTTTTTCTCCCGGTCGTATTCGGGCTGTACTGGTATGTTGCCGCCCGTAACCTGACCGCGCGTAATCTGTTGCTGCTGGCGGCCAGTTACGTGTTTTACGGCTGGTGGGACTGGCGTTTTCTCGGCCTGATCATAGTAAGCACGGTCGTCGATTATCTCGTCGGCCGCGGTCTGGCCGTAACGGATGCGCCGGGCCGGCGGCGGCTATTGCTATTGACCAGTCTCGCTACCAACCTCGGTCTGCTCGGTTTCTTCAAATACTGGAATTTCTTTATCGATTCCTGGGTGCAGGCCTGGGGAACGCTGGGTGTCGAAATGCACCCGTTCACGTTGCAAATTATTCTGCCGGTCGGTATTTCCTTCTATACGTTCCAGACGCTCAGTTACACGATTGATCTGTACCGGCGCAGGATTGAAGCGACCCGTGACCCGCTGGCGTTCGCTGCATTCGTTGCCTTCTTTCCGCAGCTCGTTGCCGGCCCGATTGAGCGTGCGGCCAATCTGTTGCCGCAGTTTTCGCGCGCCCATGTGTTTTCGTATCGCGAGAGTGTTGAAGGCCTGCGGCAGATATTGTGGGGGTTATTTAAGAAGGTCGTTATTGCGGATCAGCTGGCGCCCTATGTGGATGCAATTTTCGCCGGTTACGCGGATGCGCCGGGAAGCGTGCTCGCCATCGGCGCTGTCTTGTTCGCCTTTCAGATCTACTGCGATTTCTCAGGTTATTCAGACATCGCCATCGGCACCGCGCGTTTGTTCGGGTTCCGGTTAATGAGCAATTTTCGCTACCCCTATTTCGCCCGTGATATCGGTGAATTCTGGCGGCGCTGGCACATTTCGCTGTCTACCTGGTTTCGTGACTACGTTTACATTCCGCTTGGCGGGTCGCGCGGCACGCGGTTTATGACTTTTCGCAACATCAGCATCGTCTTTGTGGTCAGCGGGTTGTGGCACGGAGCGAACTGGACTTTCGTCGCATGGGGCGCTATTCATGCCGCGCTGTTCCTGCCGTCCATTCTGCGTAATCGGCATCGCCGACATCTGGATGATGCAGCAGCAGATTCCGCGATACCGACCGCTATTGAAGCCATCAGAATTGCTCAGACTTTTGCGCTCGTCTGCGTCGCGTGGGTTTTCTTTCGGGCCGAAAACATCACGCAGGCTGTGGGGTATCTGCAGTCATTAGTGACTGCGCCGTTTTTTGCTGGTTTCGACGCAGCATTGCTGCGGCCGCTTGCGCTGGTCGCTGCGCTGACGGGTATCGAGTGGCTGTGCCGGTTCCGGTCCTTTGCGCTTGCAGGCCTGAGTCTGCCGCGACCGGCACGCTGGATGATTTATTTCGGGCTGGGATACTGGATTGTGATCTCAGCACGGCGGACGACTGAGTTTATTTATTTTCAGTTCTGAGTATGAATACAAGTCAACCAACACAGTTCGTGAGGCGAGTGATCGTGGCGTTATTGGCATTCGTGGTCTTCTGCGTGGCCGTAACAGCGAGCGTGTATGCACTGTTGGGCGAGCCGGACTGGGCGCAGGTGGAGTCGCCGTATCTCGTCGCCCGCGACTCGCTGCTGTCTGATGGCGAATACAATACGGTGTATGTCGGCTCCAGTGTGACATTCAGGCAGATCGACCCGCGGGTTGTAGACGCAGTCATCGCCGCATCTGATGCCGACAGCGTTCAGCCGCAACGATCAATCAATCTCGGCAACCCCGGGCTGTTCCCCCCTCGCTCCACAGCGTATCTGGAGCGACTAATTGAGAATCCGCCGCCCGGCCTGCAACGCGTATACGTGGAATTGTTCCGTCTGGACACAATCACTGTGAATTACCGTGCGCCGGAGATCATGCGCATGATCACGCCCGGGCTGTATGCCGACGTTGTGCGAACAATTGCGGCCGCAAACTACAGTCAGCGTTACAAGGTCTGGCTTTGGTGGCAGTACAGCAGAACGTTGGTCTACAAGTATGCAGGCTTCAGCATGCTTGGTTACCTGTCGACGGAGCGGGAACTCAGGCCGTTTATGCGCGAACGTATCGCTGCAGCGCCGGCTGGGTTTTACGCAAAAGACGCAGAACTGGCAGCCTCGTCGTTCGCTGACAATGTCGCTACCATGCAGCGAGTGCGCGACAGTTTTGTTCGCAACCAGCATCGTCTCGACGATCGCCGGCGACTGCACGTGAGCAAGTACGATCGTGACTGGACGCTGAGTAGCAGCCCGTACGTGACACGATTAAACAGACTGATCCGTGACGCGCGTGACCGGAATATCGATCTGATCTTTTACCTGCCGCCGCTGCTGACACCTGCGGGTGTCGAGTTTGCCTACCCGGTATTTTTGCAACTGCCGGAATCACAGCGCATTGACCTGTCAGACCCGCGGACGTATCCGCAGCTGTACTCACCGGAGTATTTGTTTGACCTGGAGCATGTGAACTCTGACGGTGCTGCGCTGCTGTCGCGTTATCTTGCAGCAGAGACAGTCAGGCTGAGATAAAGCGAGGATCGGAGGGGCGTATCGACTCAGCGCCAGTCGACGATGACGCCGCCCCAGCTGAGGCCTACGCCGAAACCGACCAGGGCGAGCGTTTGACCGGATTGCACCCGGCCGTCGCGATACGCGCGACCCAGAGCAATCGGAATGGTGTTGGAGACGGTGTTACCCACGTCTGCCAATTCGAGTATGAACTTTTCCTTCGGCAGTTTCAGTTTGCGCCGAAGGTGCTCAAGCATAAACTTGTTGGCCTGATGCAAAATAAACTGATCGATAGAGTCAACGCTCTCGCCTGATTTCTCATAGAGCTGCTGCATCAGCTTCGGCACCACGGCCAGCGTAAAGCGGAATACTTCCGGGCCGTCCATAAACATCGTCGGGCCGTCGCCCCGATTAGCTGAGCGTTCATCCAGAGGTGCGCCGCTCATGCCCGCACCGGTGACTACGATATTCGCAGCTCCACTGCCGTCAGTGCCGTACACGCATTCCCGGATATGCCCGCCGGTTGTCGCGGAATCTCCCGCTTCGATCAGTGTGGCGCAGGCGGCATCACCAAACAGTGAGCGAATGCTGCGATCGTCTTCTCTGATCCAGCGGGAATACACGTCAGTCGTGACCAGCAGGACTCGTTTCGCCTGGCCGGTACTGATAAATCCTTTTGCGATGGAGAGGCCATACACCCAGCCGCTGCAGCCGAGATTAAAATCAAACGCCATCGTTGTTGTGGGCAGGCCAAGCCGGTGCTGCAGAATACAGGCGTTGGTCGGCATCAGGTAGTCAGCGGCCTGCGTGCAGTAAATCAGTGCATCAATATCTGCCGGATCAATGTCGCCCTGAGCCGCACCGTTAGGTGCGGTAATGCCTTCTGCAAACATTTTTCGGCAGGCTGCTTCCGCGAGGTCAAGTCCGGTCTGATCTTCCGCGACTATATGCCGCTGCTGAATGCCGTTCTTCGCCGCTATCTTATCCATTTCCCACTCGGGGAACTGCGCATCGAGGTCCTCATTAGTGAGCACATCTTCCGGCAGATGAATAGCGATCCCGCGGATAACAGCATCAGTCATGTTGGTCCTGCTGAGAAATTTGCGAGCTTGTCAGCGACGCTGGTGAGCTAGTCGGCCAGCTTGTGGTCGACGAGTGCCACCAGATCGTCGACGGTTTCGCATGCGCCTACTTGTTCGGGCTGCAAATCAATCTGCAGCGATTCGTCAGCGATTCCCTGCAGTTCGACCACCGCAAGGCTGTCCCACTCTTCAATATCAGTGAGAGGTTTGCCGGGTTCGAGTGTGCCCGGATCGACCATAATGGCTTCTTCGAGCGCCTTGAGAAATTCATCGCGTGTCATAAAATGCAGTCCATCGTTAAATGTGCCTGCGACTTCATCACAATCAATTAGACCGTGCAAGCCTTTGTTTGCGCTAACGATAACAGTGTCTCAGAACCCGCAGCAGCTTTGACATATTCAGTACCCGACGGGCGCCGGTATGCCGGTTCCCGCTCCTCAGGCCGGCCGGCTCCGGGGTGGATGGGTTAGACGCAAAGCAGTTACAGTTGAATCCCTATGAACGAATCGCATCATGATAAGGCAACTGTGTTCGAGCGCTTCCCGCGTCTGACAATACTTGCGCTGGCGGGCATCAGTTTCGTGTTGCTGGATCTGATGGTTACCTTCGTTACTCAGGTCGCCGGTGTTGCGCCGCAAGCAACCCCCGCGGCTGATGGTGAGCCTGACCCGAATCAGGGTTATCGCCAGCGCTCGGATATCTACCATCATGACCTGCTCGCCAATGTTGCATCTGATTCCGCGAACTGGGGTCAGCTCAAATACAGCGTGTATACCGACTCGCTCGGATTCAAAAGTGACCGGGTAAAGTCGACGCCGCTGTTGAGCGAGCGGTATCGAATTCTATTCATCGGTGATTCTTTTACCGAAGGTATTGGGTATGAGTATGACGAGACATTTGTTGGTCGTATTGCCAATGCACTGAGTGGTGAGGGTATCGACGTGCTCAATGCTGGCGTGAGCTCGTATTCGCCGATTATTTACTGGCGCAAGATCAAGTACCTGCTTGAAGATGTCGGACTGGATGTTGACGAGGTCATCGTCTTTCTGGATATCTCCGACATACAGGACGAGGCGATCATCTGGCGGCTCGCCGACGACGGCACTGTTATTGACATCGTAGGTGAGCAGCCGGTTGAGCAGATGCAGCAGAAGGAAGGTCTGAAAGGATTAATGAAGCGCCGCCTGATGTTCAGTTATTTTTTGCTGAACGAGGTGCATGATCTGATTTTTCCGGCCAGTGATTATTACGTGGATCAGGACCGGAGCCTGTGGACAATAGACCCGAAACTCATGCAGGCATGGGGTCAGGACGGGCTAGAGCGCGCTGCTGCCAGCATGAGTAAGCTCGCCGAGCTGCTGCGCAGCCGCGGCATCCCGCTGACGGTCGCGGTGTATCCGTGGCCGGATCAGGTCGCGAAGAATGACCTTGAGTCGATTCAGGCGAGCTACTGGCGGGACTGGGCCGGCCAGCACGGTACAGGGTTTCTGAATTACTTCCCGTGTTTCGTGACGGGCGATGTCCGTGAAGTGCTGGACAACTATTACATACTCAGGGATTCGCACTGGAATGCGGCAGGGCATCGCCTCGTGGCTGACGAGTTCGTCAGCACTTATCGTCGTGCGCTTGCGGAACGAAAACAGTCAGCTCAGAGAGATTCAAGAAACGCGATCAATGCGTCTTTATCGGTCTGCGATAAGGCCTCGTAGTTCAGGCGTGATGCATCGGCTTCGCCGCCATGCCACATGATCGCTTCATGCAGAGTTCGCGCGCGCCCATCATGCAAATAACCTTCACCACCGCTGACGCCTGACGTCAGGCCGATATTCCACAGCGGTGCGGTGCGCCACTCGGCGCCGGCTGCGTCGCCCTCGGGCAGATTCGAGGCCAGACCCGGGCCCATGTCGTGGAGCAGCAGGTCGGTGTAGGGGTGAATGGTCTGATCGCGCAGTTCCGCATGCGGATGGTATTGCGAAGTCTGGAAGGTATCGACGTGGCATGCGTTGCAGCCGGCGGTATCGAACAGCGCCTCGCCCTGCAGTGCAGTTGCATCACTGAGATCCCGTCGGGCGCTGAGGCCCAGCAGCGCAATGTAGGCGGTCAGGTTGTCGAGATGCTCGTCTGCAATCTCGCTGCCTGCACTGCCGCAGTCGCTTTGTTGAGCACCACAGTCCGGGTTCGGCAGAATCGAGGTCATCACGCCGACATCAGTGTTCAGTGCTGACGCAACCTGTTGCTTCAGGCTAGGCTGACTCGCTTTCCAGCCGAAGCGGCCGATGCGCGTTTCGCTCGTGACCGCATCCGTGACCAGATGCACGCGCCCGGAAATACCGTCGCTGTTGCTGTCGTTCTCATCGGCCAGCAATTGTATATCCGCTTCATCGATCGCTTCCAGCAGGCCCATGCCTACCAGCTGCGGCGCGATGCGGGCGGAATAATTGGTTGGTGTGTTGGCGCCGGTGAAGCTGAAATTCGGCGTGCGAAGCCCGTTGTTCTCGGTCCAGCTCGCAATGTTAACGCTGCCTTCCGCTGTGCCGCTGGTTACCTGCGGTTGCAGCACCGCACCGAGATTCGGGTCCGGGAATCCGTTCGCGTCGCCGACCTTCACGACATACTGCGTCAGCTCCTGTCCGACGGCAGGGGGAACGGCACGCCCGTTGCGCGTGTGGCATGCGATGCAGGACCGGTTGACGTAGTTGGTGCCGAGTGTGTTCGCAAGCTCGGTGAAATCGGCGTTTTCCGCTGCCTCATCATGAGAGCCGTCACCAAAGTCGGTGTGATGCACACGGCGGCCGAGCACGAAGGTCTGGCCATTGATGTTCGACAAGTTGGTCGACATCTGCTGGAAGTGGTGATCAGGCTCATCGGAGTACTGATAAGGCAGTGTGGTGTCGCCGCCCAGTCTGCCGGCTGCCGGCATCGGCGAAGGATTCTGCGCGGCGCCCACGCCCTCCCATGGCTCCACGCCCTGACCCACGACGTACAGGATCGCGGTGCCGTAATAGTTGTCACGGCCATTCGGTGTGCCGGTAAGGAACTGGCTGAGCTCGAACTCCATCAGATCGCCCACGGCGAGCGGCTGGTTGTTCAGGGAATTGAGTGTTACCGACCGCGTGTAGTGCCGGCGATCCTCGCCCGGCACATCCAGCTCGGGTACGGCCGTCATGATGCCGTTATTGGCATACACGGCCTCGCTCAGATGGAAGAAGCGCAGCTCCGCTTCCTGCGGATTGACCGGCCACTCGGTGATCACATTAAAGGTGATGCTGTTGCCGCCCTTGCCCACGGTATCGACGATTTCGATCTCGGCGGTGCGGTGCTCCCAGTAGAACGACAGGTAGTGATCGTATTGCTGAAACTGTTCTTCACGTGCATGGCGGTCGCGCGCGCGATCAGCCAGCCGGGTAATCAGAGCGGTCGGCGTATCCTCCTGCAGCACAGGTTCGAGTACGGTGGTGTTGTCGAACAGCGGAACCACTGTCTGTACATAGCTGACGGTGTGCCAAACGTTGCCGGAGCCATCGCCGAGGGTGTCGCCGACGGCCGTGTCGCCCGCATAGAAGTAAAGCGGTCGCCCGTTGTAGGTCGCCTGCGTGGCGGCGTCATTGCGCGTGATCGTGCCGAGGTTGGTCGCGCCGGAAGCGACGCCGTCGGCCACCAGCAGCGGCGGCCAGGTAGACGCGCAACCTCCGTTGCAGGTGCTGGTGCCGGGTGCCGCCAGGTCGTTGTCGAATACGTACAGCGTGAAGCCCGGCTGAGCGGAGCCCGAGCCGCCGACCAGAAGATTGTTATAGGCACTGACTTCGTTGACCGGAATTACAAGTTCGCAGCCAACGGAATCAACCTGCGCGCCCGCCGGCGTGCCCGGACATTGATCAATGGTGTCGTCAACGCCGTCACCATCCGTGTCGATACAACCATTGGCGGCGACAGTGCTGCCCGCTGGTGTGCCCGGACACTGGTCGATGCTGTCATCGACACCATCCCCGTCGCTATCAGCGCCGGCCGTGCCATAGACTTCCATTTCGTAGATCGAATAGCCGTACACGCTGGTGCGTGACAGGCCGAACATGCGCACGTAGCGGTAAGTGCCTGCCACGCTGATGTTGTCAGTGCGGTCGCCAAAGGTACCGCCGGACTGGCTCGACAGATTGATCCAGTTAACGTTATCGGTCGACCCCTGAATTTCGTAGGTTGCTGCGTTCGCCGCTTCCCAGTGAATGATGACGTCAGTCAGCGCAAATTCAGCGCCGAGATCCAGTGCCAGCCAGCTCGGGTCTATACCGTGCGCGGATTCCCAGCGCGTGCCCAGACTGCCGTCCACCGCAAGTGCGGGGCCGCCGGCTGCACCGATGCTGCTGGCCGTTGCCGTCGCCGGCAACGCATTCCCCAGCTGCGGTTTAGTCTTGACCGTAGCGTTACAGCCGCCAACATCCATGCAGGCATGGGTGACAAAGATATTGTCGAGGTAAAAGTCAGCGCTGCCGCCCGTCACTTCGATGACAAAGATGTTGATCACGTTGGCGAGGTCGAGGCCTGCGCCCGGCCCCGGGTCTGCCAGCAGATCGGCGAAATCAATGGCGACGCGGCGCCAGCTGCCGACCGTGTAATCCGATGCTGTCAGTGCCACCTGACCGAGGTTGGGGTAGCCGCTGTCCATCTTGACGGTTAGCGTTGCGCCGGGGTCGACGCTGTTCACTTTGATGTCGAAGACGAGCTGTGCGTCGCCGTCACCGGTCAGATCGAAGCCGGTATCCAGTAGCGGGTCGCCACTGAGGTCTGCGGTACTGAGGTATACATTGCCGATACCGCCGCTGACGGATACCCGCCACAGCGTGTTGCCACTATCTTCAGGGTCGGTGAAGTTGGGGTCGTTGATGACAGTGGCACCGGGCGCCGTGTAGCCGCTGACCACCAGCGTGGTGTTTGCGGAATTCCCGCCGGCTTCGCCGGTAACAGTTGCAGGCCCTTCTTCAAAGAGCCCGAGGCTTTCAACGTACTGATTGGCGGCGGTGGTTCCGTCGCCGCGCATTTTCTGCTGCAGCAACAAGACATCCTGGATGTTGATGACCCCGTCCGGCGCGTCGGCGGGGTAGAGGTCGCCGTGTGACAAATCCGAGCCCGTCGGTGCGATCAAGCCAATCGCAATTTTGTCGGCGAGCAGCAGGTCGGCGATATTGATCAGCCCGTCGGGCGAATTCTGCGGTGCCAGGTCGCCGTCTGCATATACCAGTGGCGCCGCGGTTGCGACCTGAGCCGTACAGGCGAGATACAGTGCTGCTATGCCGATCGCTTTTTTCACAGGCTCTTGGTTACCGGGTTATTTACAGGGCTTGACGCAACGGTAGATTTAAGCGCATAATGACAGCGCTGTCAAACTTACCTGTCCGAATAAATGCATCGCAATCTGATCTCTATTACCGTTCTCGTGCTGGGTTTCCTGGCGAGTGGCTGCGTTAACCTGAAGGCGCTGCCGTCCTACGCGCGGTCGGGCGACATCGTCAACATCGGGATGGCGGGTATCAAATTTAATACCGATGGCATGGTCACGCTGCGCCCGTCGGACATCACGGCGACGATTACCGACAGCAACTCCGCGGTATTCAATGCGAAGGTGCTACGTACCTTCCGTGCCTTCCCGGATAACACCAGTTTCTATGCCTTCGGTGCGCTCGACCGCAGCCCTGAAAACGGAGGCTACGGCAGTATTGAGCCATTCGACGGGCAATGGTGGATTACCGTGCATCTGGTCGACCCGGCAACCGATACGCCGCTGGCGCTGGCCGTTGGCGATGCCACGATTGCGTTGGCATCTTCGCTCGTGACCGACACGTTCGGCCTCGATGGCGAACTCACTCAGTTCGACGTGGAAATCATCAGCGGCACCGTTAACAAGCAGCCGACCGACACCGACTTTTATCTCTATGCTGCGTTTGATCAGCAGCAGGCGCTGACCATCCAGCCGGACAGTCTCACGGGCATCAGCAAGATTGGCGGTCTGCAACTCAAACTGGATTACGACCCGGCTGCGCTGAAGTCCGGCACGACTCGTATCCCGCATCTGGTTCCGATATCACATGCGCCGCACATCAACATCATTCAGAACAATGTCGATAACGGCGACGGTACGCATGCACTGATCGCCATGGTGACCAACCCGCTGGGCTTCGTGCCCAATTCTGATTACGGTGGCACCTGGGTTATCGGCGCGGGTACGTTTAAAGACCTGAATTTCGCGGTACTGACCGATGACAGTAATCTCGCCAGTTATGCCACCAACTACACGATCGATTCCGCTAATAGTTTTTATGTGGACGAGAACGGCGACAAGCTGCTTACCATCAACCCGGTGCTCGGCCTGAATTACTGATCTTCAGGCTCCTTTCTGAACGCACAAAAAAACGCCGGCAGAGCCGGCGTTTTTCGTTGCGGGTATTGTGTACGCGAGCGGCTAGAACGTAAAGTTTAAGCGTGCTCCCACGACCCGCGGGTCGGGCAACGAGACCACAACGCCGTCGGTCGGGCCCGGGGGGAAGTAGCCCTGCTTGACGGTGTTGACCTGCGAGCCGAAGTCCACGCCTGATTTCACCGTATCGTCGTCAAACACGTTGTCGACGAAAAAGGTGAGTTCCCAGTTGTCACCAATCAGGCCGGCGCGAGCATCGGTCAGCCAGTAGCTATCCAGTTCTTTAATGTTGAATTCATCCATAAACCGTTCAGCACGGTAGATCGTGGTCAGCCCGCCGAACCACTCAAGCCCGGTGTCGCCAGCCGCGGCCTGATAGCGGAGGTTGCCAACAAACGAATGTTTGGGCACGTCTTCAACTTCGTTATCGGTCAGGTCGACGATACAAATATCGCTCTGGCCGTCCAGCGGAGCAGGGTCGTTATCGATGATGGTGAGACAGCCGCCGTCACCCGCTGCCAGACTGCGAGCCACATTGTTTGCTGACGACGTCTCGATGACAAAATCGGTGTATTCAGCATCAACAAAGGTATAGCCGCCGGACATTGTAAGCGCATCAGTTACGCGCCAGATCGCTTCAATTTCGAAGCCGTAGATTTCAGCTTCACCGGCATTTTCGATCGAGCCCACGTCGGTCTGGATGACGGGATCAAAGCGCGAGACGCCCACCTGCTTATCAGAGTAATCCTGATAAAACAGTGAACTGTTTACGACCAGATCGCCGTCGAGCAGCGTGCTTTTAGAGCCCAGCTCGTACGACCACAGTTCTTCCTTGTCGAAGGTATTCTGGTTCGGGCGGAAGAATGAGCCTGCGGTGATGGTGCTGATGCCGCCAGGCTTGATGCCTTTGCCGATCGATGCGTAAAACAACTGTGAGTCTGAGGCGGCCCATTCGAGGATCGCTTTAGGCGCGATGAAGCTGTCGTCGAACTTGGCCGTATCGGTGAGTATGGCCGCTTTCGTTAGTGAGCCCTCCGGCAGCGAGCCGCCCGCGAGGACTTCGGCGACCGACGAGGAGCCACGGAACGAGCCGTCGCAGAACACATCCCCGTTGGCATCGGGTGGCTGATTCGGCCGGCCGCTCAACGCCGGTGTGGCGACGATATCGCAGACCGGGCCGGACACTTCCAGCTCTTCGTCGATGTAACGTCCCTCAACGGTGAGCTTAATGGTCTCGCTCAAATCAAATTCAAGTTGCGCGTACGCCGAGAGGCTCTCGGTGTCGCGACTCACGGTCGATGGCATCGGTGTAAAGACTGAGGTGATGATTGAATTGGCCGGCGGTTTGCCATTGACCAGGCTAGACGGGCTGGTGGCATCCCGGAAAATTGCGGGAGAAATTGTTCTGCCGTCTTCGTCCTGACTGACCCGTTCTTTCCAGTACAGTGCGCCGACTGTGTAGTTAAAGCCGCCGTCGAGATCGCTGGCGAAGCGGAATTCCTGACTGAACAACCGCGTCTTGTTGGCGAAATTGATCTCCTGCTTCACAGGTGAGCAATCGCCAAAACCGCAATCCGGGAGCGTGAACGAATAGGTTGGGCCGCCCATATAACCGGAGTCCAGCGACGTGTACGTGCCTGGCGGCAGCGCATCAATCTGGCCGTCAAAGAACTGCACAGAATTGACGGCAGAAAAACCCGTGTACGAAGAGATCTGACCGGCATCGGTATCCCACTTGACCGTAAACGTGGAACTGATCGTGTCGACCTCAGTGCCCGGATAGTCGTCACCGGTGCGGGGGTCGTCACTGAGCTCGATAGTGAGGTCGTCTGCGTCCGGCATCTTGCCAACCACAAGAACGCGTGGCGCACCGCCGAAGCAGCCGGTCAATGTGCGGTCGCGATCGGTCGGGAACCCGGGCGTGCACTGTGCATAAGCGCCCTGCAGGAACGGCGGCCCTGATGACCGAATCAGCGAAGTGGTCTCGCCATTCTGCACGGCAACCGAATTGTTGAGATTGACGATCCTGTTGGAGGCAGGGCGCGCCTGCGCCAGGGGTTCGTACTCATCCTGCGAGCCGGCAACGCGTGCTTCAACGCGCACCTTATCACTGGGCTCCCACAGGCCCGACAGTGCGATACCAAAACCGTCTGAACCGCCTATAGACCCGCCCGTAATGCTGTTCTTGTAGTAGCCGTCTTCGTCGTAGTTCAGCGTGTTCACCCGCAAGCCAATCTTGTCAGTCAGTGGGCCACCGAAACCGGCGCGCATGCGGTAGCCGCTGTTGCCGCTACCGCCGGTGCTGTATTCGACAGCGGCAGTGCCTTCATTTTCCTCCAGGCTGGGCAGCTTGGTGATGTACTGAACGGCGCCGGCGAACGCGCTTCGTCCATAGAGCGCGCTTTGGGGCCCTTTAACGATTTCTACGCGTTCAATATCGAGCAGCTGCTGACTGAACAACAGGCCGCCACCGGCAGTTGAAACCGCTTCGCCGGTAAAGTCGACGCCGTCGACCAGCAGTGCAACATTGGAACGGCCGCGCGTTGGTGACAGGCCGCGTATCACAACGCGCGTATCCTGAGCACCGAAGCCTTCGTCGAACTGCAGGTCAGGTGAGTACTTTACGACATCGCTAAGGTCGCTGATGCCCAGCCGGTTGATTTCCTGTTCGCTGAGTGTCGAGACGGCAATCGGGATTTCCTGCAGGCTCTCGTCTTTGCGTCTGACGTAGACAACGATTTCATCGAGCTTTTTGTCCTGCGCGAAACCCGGCTCTGATTGGAATACTGCGACGGGCGCGAGCATGGATACCGCGATCGCTAAAAACCATCGACTAGTCATTGTGGCCCCCCAGGCTGAATGCGAATGATGATGAATACTACTCAAACTTAAACTAACCGCTGCATCGCAAACTCACCTAGTGGTGACATGACTATCAACACTGGAGATGGAATCTTGTCCGGTCTGTGGACGGCTTCAGGTGCGCTATGGGTTAATGTTTACGCTGTAATGCCAACTCGGAGCCACCTGACTATGCTCAAAGAACTTTTGCAACGTCTGTCATTACTGATGATTCCGCTGGTGCTCAGCGCCTGCGCTGTCCAGCCCACCGATAAGGAAATCGCAGCGCTTCAGATGGATGCGATGGGGCAGTGCTTCACCGATTGTGAACTCGTGCACTCAGGGCAGATTCGCGCCTGTATACGGCGGCCGGCCACGGAAGGGCGTGGCACCTTCGTCAGTGGGTGCATTACCGACTCTTATGCAACGCTGGGCGCCTGCTACAGCAGCTGCGACGAAGAGGAATAACCAGCTGTTGTGAGATCGGTTTCGCTACTGGAGTTGTTCCTGCAAAAACGCCACCGTCTTGCGGTGCAGTGTTTCGCTGCCGAATTCGCCGCCGCGCGCATGACCGCCGTCTGTAACGACGTAGAGTTCTGAGTCAACACCGGCATCGAGCAGCGCTGCGTGCAGAAGCTCGCTTTGATGCAGCGGTACGATCTCATCCTGATCGCCGTGCACGATCAAAAACGGCGGATCATCGGTACTTGCATAACTCATGGGGTTGGCCGCCGCGACCTGCTGGGGAATGTTGGCCAGCGCATCACCGAGATAGCGCGATGGCCATGAGTCAGCGGCTGCCCAGTTGAGATCAACGCCGTCGGGCGCATGATCGTCACCCTGCAAGAAATCGGACGGCCCGTAGTAATCCACTACGGCGCGAACCCGCGGTGCTGCGGCGAGTATTTTGCCTATCGCACCGGCATCGGTGCCGCCGACCGTGCCGACCAGAGCGGCAAGCATGCCGCCGGCAGACATCCCCCATACGCCGATGCGATCCGCGTCCAATTTGTATTCGTCGGCATTATCGGCAATCCAGCGCAGTGCGTTCGCGGCATCTTCGAGCGGCGCCGGGAATATCGCCTGATCAGACAGGCGGTAGTCGATGCTGATAACGGCGAAGCCGTCGAGGGGCAGGGTGTGGACGTCATATAACGCCAGCTGATGTTTATTGCCCATCTCGAACGCGCCGCCATAAAAAAACAACACGACCGGCAAAGGCGGCCCGGTGTAATCGGCAGGCCGGTACACATCAAGCAGCATCGGGCCCTGCGGTGTTTCGCTGTAGATCAGGTTATTGATCGCTTCGACGCCTGCAACCGCCTCAACAGAATCCGGTTCCAGCATGAAGCTGAGGACAGTGTCTTCGATGCGGTCGCAGCCACTGACTGTCAGCAACAGCAGCAGAGAAGCGAGCAAGGCGAGTCTTGAATTGCGCATAAGCGGTGTTTTTCTTAAGCCGCTTTAGTGCAGCGTAAAAATTCCAGTTCCCAGTTCATATGGCAGCCGCTTTCATCAGTCGCATAGCCCAGATGCTGTTCGATGCCGGCGAGCACGACGTCCG
>JABDLC010000115.1 GCA_013001905.1 Gammaproteobacteria bacterium
GGCCATGGGCCAGCCGGCAACCGAGAGATAGCTTGTTTGTCCAGCGTTTTCAATCACGGCATGAGGATTCGCGCCTGCAACGTCAATCCGTGCTACGGCGTCCGGCGAAATACCGAAAAGCCCAGGATGCGCGCTGTAACCAATAAAGAAATGCGGCAGGCGCTTCGCAGCGCCCATGTGTCGCTTCGAAGATTATTGTGGGCTGCGTACCTCACAGGCTTCCGACAGAAAGACCTGCGGTCAATCAAACGCGACCAGATAACCGTTGACGGCATCAAAGTATGGCAGTCGAAGGATGGCAAACACGAGATTCGTCAGTGGACAGACAGTCTCCGGAAGTTGGTACGAAAGGAGCTTGAACGATCGAATTCGGACTGGGTTTTCACCAACCGCAGCGGCAAACCATGGAGCATGTCGGCAATCCAGTCAGCAATGCGGAGACTGGATGTGTCATGGACGTTCCATGACCTGCGAGCGAAGGCAGATTCGGATCATGAAACCGGCCTCGGACTCATGCGCAGGTACAATCGAGCCCGCCGCCTCCGGGCGGTGAAATAGGACTTTCTTAGAAAGACCTTAGAAAATCCTTAGAAAAAATGGTGCCGGCACCACGATTCGAACGCGGGACCTACTGATTACAAATCAGTTGCTCTACCAACTGAGCTATGCCGGCTGAATAGGCCCGCGCGGTGCGCACGGGAGGCGAATTATTCGCTTTTCGGCGGCACCTGACAAGGGTTGAGGGCACAGTTTATGGCGGGCATGTCGCCTCCCGGCGCAGCGAGACCCTGTCCTCACCGTACTTTTCGACGATGGCGCTGGCGCCACGCCCCGGCGGCAGGGCGATGTCAACGAAGTACACGGTACGTTCCGCCATGCGCGGTGAAATGTCGGCACTGAAGCCCATCGAGCGTGCCCGCAGTTCGACTTTTTCAGCGCCGTCCGCGTCGTCAAATACGCCGAGCGAGATTTTCAGGCCCTCGTCATCGGTACGCACAACGTAGGCCTCGGGCAAACCACCGTCACTGAGCGTATCCAGCATGTCGCTGGCGACCGAGTCGGACTCGACGTTGCGAATCTGCACCCAGTGGCCGACAAATACCTCGGCTTCGGTGCTGCGGGTATGCGCTTTCATGCCCTCGCCCGTGTATTCCAGCAGCGCCGCGTCCGCGTCGGTTTGCTCGCGTAGCGGTCCGATGGTCACGCAGGCGCGTCCGACAACAGCCTCGAGATCGGACGGCTGTCCTGCGCCAAGAATTGCGCCGACGCTCGCCACGGTTTCAGCATCCGGCGCTGCCGCAACCTCGATTGACGGGCCGAAGTCCGTCTCCTCGACGATAGCGCTGCCAGGCATTGGCGGCTCCTCCTGGTACATGCCCCACAGGAAGTACAGGACATTGGCAAGTACCAGGATCAACAGCAGGTTCTTCATGGGTCAACGTCCAGTTTGCGCATACCGGATCAGAATGCGCGAGGTAATTCCGATGGTCAAGGCGCGGCCCCGACGTCGTCATCCCCAGCAGGTTCGGCACGGACCACGGATCCTGACGTAACACGGTGCGTTGCGCCCGGCGTCTCAACAAGCAGTGCGCCGTCCTCAGCAATGCCCGCTGCCACACCGGAGACTTCCTGCCGTTGCGTCTCGACCGTTACCCGCTTCCCGCGCAGCCAGTCATGGTCGGGCCAACGACGATAGAACGACGCAAACCCGCGGGCCTCGTATTCTGCAAAGGTCGCGTAAATCTCATTCATCAACTGGGCCGTCAATCGCTCACGCGTGGGCAGCTCAGCGCAGCAACTTTTCAGGTCAACGGCAGCAAGCGCTCGGCCGGGGCCCAGTTCATCGTCGAAGGTTGTCCCGACGTCAATATTCAGGCCCACGCCGGTCACAATGCTGACCACTTCCCGTCCGTGCGACTGCGCTTCCGTCAATATACCGCCCAGTTTGCCGTCGCACAGGACGAGGTCGTTCGGCCACTTCAGCATCACGCCGGGCACGCCGCAATCCCGCAAGGCCTCGATCGTGCCCAGCCCGATCGCCAGCGTCAGTGCCGCGAGGTTTTCAGGTTTGCGTGCGCACGTGTAAGCCATCGACACGCAGAGCCCGCTGCCGGGCGGCGAGTGCCAGTCTTTTCCGTAACGGCCACGGCCCGCTGTTTGATTAAGCGTCGCGGCGGTGCGGAAGAATCCTGGCCGCGGCCCCGGTTGCCGCATCAGGTAGCTGTTGGTCGAGTCGATCTCGTCAAAGATCTCGAGCAACTCGAGCTGCGTGCTGGTTACGTCGACGAGCGCAGCACGAATACCGTCAGCATCAAGTGTCGTCGTCATCGCCCTTCGTCGCGGCTTTCGCAAACAGCATGACTTTCGTAATGCGGTTCTCGGTGCCCTTCTGCAATCGCTCGATGTTAGAACGGTGGCAGTAAATGATGAACAGCGCCATCACCGCGCTGAAGATAAACAGCGGCTGGTCAGCGGGCAGTCTCGTTATTGCAAGCCAGACGGGCAGCGACGTTGCGGCTGTCATCGTTGCCAGGCCGACGTAGCCGGTCACAATGAGTACCGACGCAAATGCGAGCAGCGCAATGATGATCAACGTGGGCGCCAGAATGACGAGCGTGCCAATCAGCGTAGCGCCACCCTTGCCGCCCTTGAAGCCGTGATAGATCGGCCAAACATGACCTGCTACCGCGGCCGCCGCGCAGCACAATGTCAGCCAGGTCCGCGAGATCTCAGGGTCGGTGCCTACGAACGGAATATCCAGGCCCGGCACCAGCCCCGTGGCCAGCGCTCCCTTGCCGATATCGACGATCACGACACCCAGCGCGAACATGAAGCCCTGCGTCCTGAGCGCATTGGTGCCGCCGGCATTGCCGCTCCCCATGGTCCGAATGTCGACGCCGCCGCGCACCTTGCCCACGATCATCGCGCCCATCAGCGAGCCGAGAAAATAGCTGATCAGAAACTTCACGCCGAGTTCGAGCACCGGCA
>JABDLC010000116.1 GCA_013001905.1 Gammaproteobacteria bacterium
CACGAGCTGTTCGAAAGCGAATTTTTTGGTCATGCGAAAGGCGCGTTTACAGGTGCTTACCGCGATCGTGTCGGCCGCTTTCAGCTGGCCGATGGCGGCACAATTTTTCTGGACGAAGTGGGTGAAATACCACTCGAGCTGCAGGGCAAACTGCTGCGGGTTCTGCAGGAGCGGGAATTTGAGCGGGTCGGCGAGGACGTGACGCGACAGGTCGATGTGCGCGTCATCGCTGCCACCAACCGGGACCTTGAGAAAGAGGTTGAGGCAGGCAACTTTCGTGAGGATCTGTTTTACAGGTTGAGTGTGTTTCCGGTACAGGTGCCGCCGTTACGCAAGCGAGGCGACGACGTCATTCAGCTTGCGGTTCATTTTCTGGAGCAACTTTGTCGCGATTTCGGCCGCAGCGTGCCGAATCTCACGCAGACGCAGGTTGATGAAATGCGCCGTTATGACTGGCCCGGTAATATCCGCGAGTTGAAAAACGTGATGGAGCGAGCCGTTATCCTGTCGCGCGAAGACGGCAAGCTCGATCTGTCGCTGCCCACGAACCAGTCAATTGCAGCGTTGAGCGAGGTGGCGAGTACTGCGCCTGTCGCCAGCAACGGGTCGCAAAACTTCGTGACCGAAGCAGAGATGAAAGAGCAGCAGCGTGAAAATATACGGCGCGCACTCGACTATGCGGGGTGGCGTGTGTCGGGTAAAGGCGGCGCCGCGGAATTACTGGGACTGAAACCAAGCACACTGACGGATCGTATGCGTTCACTGAATCTGGAAAAACCTGCCAACATTAAACGCACGCGGAGGGCATCCTGATGCGGCGTATCGCACTGGTTTGTCTGTGGCTGGTGAGCAGCACGCTGTGTGTAAACGCAATGGCTCAGGAGCCCTGGCCGGGCGCGCCGGATGAGCTGCGCCGCGTGCTCGACGGATATAACGTCAAGCCCGGTGACGTCGGCATCTTCGTGCAGGCGCTGGATGAATCAGAGCCGTTGCTGGATATCAATTCCAGCGCAGCGTTCAACCCGGCATCCACGATAAAGTTGCTGACGACCTGGCTGGCGCTTACCGAACTGGGTCCGGAGTGGACCTGGCCAACCGATGTCTACGTGGACGGCGAAATCGTGCGCGGCGTGTTGCGCGGCGATCTGATTATCAAAGGCTACGGTGACCCCTATCTGATCACCGAGCGCCTGTGGTCGCTGCAACGGCAGTTGCGGCTTCGCGGTATACGCAAGATTGCGGGCGACCTCGTGATTGATAACAGCTACTTCAGTGGCGAGGCGGGTGACCCGGCGGCTTTTGACGGCGAAGGGCTGCGTGCCTACAACGTCTTGCCGGATGCATTTCTGGTGAACTTCCAGGCGCTAAGCCTCTATTTCGAGCCGGACCCCGCTCGTAATCGCATTCGCGTCTCCGCAGACCCGATGCCCGCCAACCTCACGATCGACAATCGGCTGCGGGCCCAGCCGGGACGCTGCGGCGGATTCCGTAATGGCGTCAGGCTTGAGCTGGAAGGCAACAGTCGCAACAAGCTGATTGTCTCGGGCAATTACGGCATCGACTGTGAGCGCTACGTGCTGACGCGATCTGTGTTGCGAGCGCCGACCTATGCTTATGGTGTGTTCCGGTCGCTCTGGGAAGAGTCCGGCGGTGAACTGGGCGGCACGCTGCGTGTCCAGCCGACGGCGCTACTGGGCCGCGCAGACGATGAGGAACCGTTTCTGCGCATCGAGTCGCCGCCGCTCAGCGATCTGATTCGCTACATCAATAAGTTCAGCAACAATGTCATGTCGCGACACATGTTCCTGAGTCTCGGTGCTGATGTATTCGGTGAGCCGGCTAACCGGGACAAGGCGCGCCGCGCCACGCAGTTAATATTGCAGCAGCAGCAGCTCAATTTCCCCGAGCTTCGCATCGACAACGGGTCGGGGCTGTCGCGGGACGCACGCATTTCGGCGGGCAGTCTTGGCGAGGTGCTGAGGGCGGCCAGTTTCAGCCCATGGTGGGCGGAGTACACCGCATCGATGTCGCTGGCAGGGCTGGACGGGACGCTGCGCAAGCGCTTCCGGGATGAGGCGGCCACCGGCCGGATGCATCTGAAAACCGGCCGGCTCTCCGACGTGTATGCGACCGCAGGGTATGTGCATGCGCTTTCGGGAAAAGACTACGCGGTGGTAATTTTGCAAAACTACAAGGATGCCAACCGGGGTCCGGGTGAAGAAGCGCAGGCTGCGCTGTTGAGGTGGGTGTATGAACAGTAGGGTGCGACTGCTAAGCGTACTGAGTATCTGTCTGGCGGGCTGGTTCAGTTCGGGGGTGCACGCGGAGACGGGCTACGTTACCGACATGCTGCAGCTGGATCTGTACGCTGACGAGGCGATGAACAGCAAGAAGCGCAAGCTCCGCAGCGGCGACAGCTTTGAGATTCTGACCCGTAAAGGTCGTGCCGCGAATGTGCGTTTACCGGACGGCCAGACCGGCTGGGTCAAAACGTTATACGTCGTGACGAAAGAGCCCGCCCGCACCCGGCTCAACAAGCTGGAGGCTGAAAACGAAAACCTGCAGGCACTGGTCGAAACGCTGCGTGCTCAGGTAAAAGACAAACAAGACCGGATCGACGAGCTGGAGGGTGATGAAAGCAGTGTTGTCGGTCAGCTTGCATCCGCACGTGAGGAACTCACAGAGCTCCGCGACGCCAACGAAGCGTTGGAAAGCACCTTGTCAGCCTATGGCAGCAGTGTGCCGCTGAGCTGGTTGCTGATCGGCACGATGATCGCGCTGGCGTTAGGCATTTATGGCGGCTGGTACTTCATCGACAGCCGCAGTCGCGCACGTCACGGCGGTTACCGGGTTTACTAACCCGCGAGATTCTGACTAGTGCAGAGCCGGGCGCAGTTCGAGCCCGGCGCAGACTTCGGCTTCGATGACCGTCAGTTCGTGCAACCTTGTATCCACGATTTGCGGATTAAATTCTTTGTGCAGCATCAGCACAAAAACGTGCGCGTGTTTGACTTCGCTTTTCCACAGGCTGTCATAGAATTCCGCGAGCTCCTGATCGGCCACATTCTCTGCCACGATGCGGAACCGTTCTGCACCGCGGCGTTCAATTACTGACGAGATCAGCATGCGGTCGATCAGCCGTTCGTCGCGGCCGTGGCGAGCCTGCGCCAGCAGCTGATTGACGTAGGGATCCGGCGCGTCTTTACCGAGCCGCAGTCCGCGGCGCTCCATAAATGCGTAGGCCTCGGCAAAGTGCTCCAGCTCTTCCTGCGCGAGTTCAATGAGTTGCGGAATAATCGCCGTACGGTCGGGGTACTTCGCGATCATGCTCATTAACAGGGCATTGGCTTTCCGCTCACAATTTGCGTGGTCAACCAGAAAGGTATCAAAGTCATTTAGAACAGTTTTAATCCATTCCGGCGGTGTTGCACTCTGCAGGTCTACAGACTTGGTTCCCATCAATCATCCTTTGCTGGAAAAGCCTTTGGGGGGCCATGTTTTTCGGATATGATAACGCTGTCTCAGGCTAGGCTATTCCGCTTAGTCGATAACAAATAACAAGACCGGGGGCTCTGCATGAAGCTGATAACAGCCATCATCAAACCATTTCGTCTCGACGACGTCCGCAACGCACTCGCCGAAGTTGGCGTAGCAGGTATGACGGTAACCGAAGTCAAAGGCTTTGGTCGACAACACGGCCATACCGAACTGTACCGCGGTGCTGAATATGTCGTCGATTTTCTCCCGAAATCAAAAATTGAGATCGCGGTCAGTGATGATATTGCTGAGCGTGCGATTGAGGCCATTGTCGGGTCAGCGCGCACCGGCAAGGTCGGTGACGGTAAAATTTTCGTCACGAGTATCGAGCAGACCATCCGCATCCGCACCGGCGACACGGGCGACGGCGCGCTGTAAGCGCTGCATCGACGGAGTATCAACATGAGTAATCTTATTCGCAACGCGTTGCGCATTGCGCCGCTGTTTTTGTTTGCTGCGCCGGTGAGTGCGCAGAGTCTGGATTCCGGTGACACAGCGTGGATGCTGACGGCCACTGCGCTGGTGCTGTTCATGACGCTCCCGGGTCTGGCGCTGTTTTACGCCGGCTTGGTGCGCGCCAAAAACGTACTGTCGGTTTTGATGCAGTGTTTCGCTATTGCCTGCATGGCCTCAATACTGTGGTTTCTGGTGGGCTATACGCTGGCCTTTGGTGAGGTGACCAACGGTTTTCTGGGTGGCTTCGATCGGCTGTTGCTGGCCGGCCTTACTGAAGATGCATTGTCGGGCACCTATCCCGAGAGCGTGTTCGTCATGTTTCAGATGACGTTCGCGATTATTACACCGGCGCTGATCATCGGTGGTTTCGCCGAACGGATTCGTTTTTCCGCGATGCTGCTTTTCTCCGCACTTTGGTTATTGCTGGTCTATGCGCCTGTCACTCACTGGGTGTGGGGTGGTGGCTGGCTCGCCGAGCGCGGCTTCATGGACTTCGCCGGCGGTGGCGTGGTGCACGTGAACGCCGGTGTCGCAGCGCTGGTTGCAGCTATCTACATGGGCAAACGCAAAGGTTTTCCGATGACGCCGATGCCGCCGCACAACCTGACGATGTCGGTAATGGGCGCGGGCATGCTGTGGGTGGGCTGGTTCGGCTTTAATGCCGGCAGCGCTCTGGCTGCTAATGGTGATGCCGGGATGGCGATGCTCGTCACGCATCTCGGCGCGGCGGCCGGTTCACTCGCGTGGATGGCGATGGAGTGGATCCGCTTTGGCAAGCCTAGCGTACTGGGTATCGTCACCGGCATGGTGGCGGGTCTTGGCACCATCACGCCGGCAAGTGGTTTTGTCGGGCCGGAAGGCGCATTAATCATCGGTCTGTCGGCCGGTGTGGTGTGTTTCTGGGCAACCCAGATCGTCAAACGCACCTTTGAAATTGATGATTCGCTTGATGTGTTTCCGGTGCACGGTATCGGTGGCTTTCTGGGGCTGTTGATGACCGCGTTTCTCGCCAACCGTCTGGGTGGTCAGGGCTTCCTGAGCGAAAACATCACGTCCAGCGGTCAGCAGTTTGTTGAACAACTGATCGGCGCTGTAGCTATTGCCGCCTGGTGCGCGATTGTGTCGCTGTTGCTGTTTAAGCTACTCGACATAATGATCGGCTTGCGTGTGAGTGAAGACGAAGAAACAGAAGGTCTGGATATCACGCAGCACGAGGAACGTGGCTACTATTTGTAGGATTTGAGCGGGGTGGGGTTATTGAATTGCCGCGTCCGGGTCAGCCGGGCGCGGTTTTTTTTTCCAGCGTGCCAGTAGCAGCACGGCGAGTATCGCTGCGTAAATCGCGGGCTCCATGATGTCTGCCTTAACCTGCCACCAGAAATGCCAGACGACCAGGATGCCGATTACATAGACTAATTGGTGAAGGCGCTGCCAGCGGCGGCCGAGACGTTACTGCCAGCCTTTCGTTGAGGTGATGCCGAGTGCCAGCAAACCGAGCATCGCAATCGCGCCAAGGGTGATAAACGGCCGCTCAATAATGTCTTCCACAATGGCACCCCAGGCGAAGCCCTGATCGGGGCCCAGGTAGTTGAGCAGGTGCATGCTGGCGTAAAACAGCGCGAACAGCCCGGTCATGCGCCGCAAACGGATCACCCACAGCCAGCCGGTCAGCTTGCGCAGCGGCGTCAACG
>JABDLC010000125.1 GCA_013001905.1 Gammaproteobacteria bacterium
CCCAGCCGGGTCCTCTCTCATGTCTGCCTAATTTACAGTTCACGGCAACAGGCAACTGAGACCTGCTTCACAAGTTGACATAAGGGTTTGCGACGGACGTCGCGTCTCAGGAGGACGTTCTCAGCCGCTCAGCCCAGAGGCCGGTTTTGGCGCTGAAATTGAGGTAGCGGCGGTCAGTCGTGACAAATACGGCATAGTCCTCGGCGCGCATTTCCTCGACCTGCTCATCCGGAAGCAGCGGCAGCTCCCGCCAGCCGACTGCAGGCCCGTAGGCGACGATGCGCCAGCTGGTCACGGCCGCCAGCGCGGCGTCCGCCTCAATTTGGCGAACCAGCCTTTCGCCCTCCTCAAGCGCCAACACATCAATTCGACTCAAGCGCACATTGGAGGCCAGCAAACGACCGGGCTCAATCAATAGTGCGACCTGTTTCGGGACATTCTGGTGCCTGTGTTCCAGCGCTGCGGCTGGCAGCAGCAGCAACCCCGCCAGCGCAGTGCCACAGGCCAATTTACCTAAATACCGAAACCCGCTCGATAATTGCGATGCGGTTCGCCGCAATAGCGGTTGCTGATTGATAAGGTGTGAAACCCTGCGCGGAGAAGCAGCATGACATCGATTACCAGCACAACGCCCGTCGCCCTGGCGGGTATCCGGAACAACCTTGATGGCCTTACGGAAGTGAGCCAGCAGGTGGCGTCGGCGAGTGTTGATGGCGCGGAAGCGATCGACTATGCCGTTACCGCGACGGAGGCGCTTGAGTATCGCAATGGTGTCGACGCATCGGCCGCTGCTCTGAAGCGTGCTAACGAGGCGCTCGGCACACTGCTTGACGAACTCGTCTGAAGTCATTCGCGCTCAGGAAATCGCCGCAATCATCTGATCAATTTCGTCACGATGACGGGTCACAATCTCGTTAAACGATGCACCGGAAAACGTCACCGATTCCAGCAGTTCTGCTTCATCGTCCGTACCGCTGTTGGCGCAATACTTCGATGCAGACACCACGAGTGACAGGCGGTCGAGGCCCCGGGTCTCGCCGTCGGCGACAGCATCCTGACTCTCCGTCGCGTAGGTGACATCTTCCGGCAGGCCCCAGCTATCCAGAATGGCGCGGGATATCGTCGGGTGCCAGTCCTCGACGATCGAATCCCAGGCCGGGTCGTTGATAATCTCGGCATCTTCACGATGCGCAGTGGTCAACAAATACAGATAGCCGAGCTGATGAAACAATCCGGCCAGCATCGCTTTATCCGCCGGCATCGCTTCAAGGTTTTTGGCAACGGTATACGCCGTCGCCGCAACCGTATTGCTGGCTTTCCAGATTTTCGCGAGTTCCGGGCGCAGCGGTGCCAGCCATTCCTGCTGCTGCAGCTGCTGCATGGCGAAATTGGTTGCAGTTGCGCGAACGACGTTAAGCCCCAGCATGGTGACTGCGGTGCGCAACTCCCCGACCGCATCAGTGCTCTGACGAAACGCGGCTGAGTTTGCCAGTTGCATTAACCGGGCAGCGAGCACCGGCTCTGAATTAATGATCCTTGACACCTCTTTCAACGAACCATTCTCGTCGCCGAGTGCCTTCTGCAATTTGATGACCACATCCGGAAAACCGGGCAACTCAAGATCGCCCTCCTGACTCAGGTCAGCGGCTAATCGTTGCACAAATGCGAAGGCCTTCTGGCTGGTCGCGGCGCTCTTCTCGGCCTGTTCGGCCTCGGGGGTAATTACGTTATCCATAGCGCTCATCCTAGAGGCTGGGCGCGCGCAAATAAGCGACCCGGTTCACACTTTATGGAAAATCGAAATATTGCATAGCCGCACGCTGTCACGAACCCGCCACCTGCTGCGAAAGTGCCAATAAATATCTAAAAAAACTGGGAAATCTCTTGCGCGACCGCAGGCGCACCTGTATATTTTCCCGACATAATATAAGGAGCTTTTGTACGAAAGCTGCTTAACTAAATAAAAACTATAAGAAAGCTAGTTCAGGCGGCTTCGTGCAATATATGGTCATAAGTGACCATATGTGAAGATATTAGGCGTTGATCAGGGGGAAACTGCAATGCCAATGCACGACCAAGGATGGCCGTTAGATCGTTGCTTTTGCGCCGCAGCACAGAATGCGCTGCGATGACGCAGAATACCGCTTCCAATCTCGCGTATTTCCCGACCGGCCACAGCCGCAAGATGGTCGTCGTCCGGCGACTGGTCGAGCAAGTCGCCGAATTCAATGCCAACGTACTCATTACCGGGGAATCCGGTACCGGCAAGGAATGGACCGCACGCGCCATCCATGCATTATCCCCGCGCAAGGACGCTCCCTTTGTACCGGTCAACTGCGGCGCGATACCCGCGGAGCTTCTGGAAAGCGAACTGTTTGGCCACGAGAAAGGCGCTTTTACGGGCGCGGTTGCAACGCGCATCGGGCGCTTCGAAGCAGCCGAAGGCGGCACCCTCTTCCTCGATGAAATTGGTGACATGAGCCTGCCGATGCAGGTCAAATTGCTGCGCGTTTTGCAGGAACGTGTGTTCGAGCGGGTCGGCAGTAATGAAAGCCGTGCAGCCGATGTTCGCATCATTGCAGCCACCCATCGCAACCTCGAAGAAGAGATCATGCTCAATCGCTTTCGCGAGGACTTGTTTTACCGCCTTAACGTGTTTCCGATTGAACTGCCGCCGTTGCGGGAGCGCCTTGAAGACCTGGCGCAACTGATCGAGAGCAGCCTCGTTACATGCGTCAAGGCCGGCCTCGATCCGGTGCAGCTCACCGAAGCGGCGATACGCGCGTTGAACGGCTATGACTGGCCCGGCAATGTCCGCGAACTGTCCAACCTGATGGAACGGCTGTGCATTCTGTACCCCGGCGGCAAAGTCGACCCCCGCCTGCTGCCGGCACGCTACACAGGTAACGTCGAATTCGACGATACGCCGGAGCCCGGCGAGGCAGAGAGCATTCCTGCGGCCAACGGGGCGCCGGCCGACATACTGGCGGCCTGCAAAGGTATGCCGTTAAAGGATTACCTTGAGAGCATTGAAATCGCTCTGATTGACGCGGCGCTGCGCGAGGCGCGCGGCATCGTTGCGCACGCAGCTGAACGCCTGCAGATACGGCGCACGACGCTGTCAGAGAAGATGAAGCGCTACGGCATCGCTCTCGACACCGAATAAACGCCGTTTCATTTACGACTCAGGCCACGTCCTCTGCAGTAAACGACGTGTGGCAATCGCGACCTTTGCGCTTCGAATTGTAAAGCGCCGAATCAGCAGCCCGAATCAGCCCTGCGGAAGTCTTAAAGTTGTTCGCCGGATCCTGCGTCGCCGTACCGAGTGACAGCGTCACTTTTACGGTACGCCCGTCATCCGTATTCACCTCAAGTTGACGCGCACCCTCGACAATACGACCGGCTACCAGCGCAGTGCGCTCGGCATCAGTGCCGGGCAAGACAACAACGAACTCGTCGCCGCCGAAACGCGCAACCACATCTGAACTGCGCACCATCTCCGTCAGCAGATCAGCAACTCTCTTCAATACTTCGTCGCCGGCCTGATGACCGTAGTTGTCATTTGCCTCTTTAAAGTAGTCGATATCCACGAAGATCATGCTGAGGGATGAATTCTGCTTGACGGCAAACTCAAACTCTTCGTTCAGCGCATCTTCGAAATGACGACGGTTGTAAGCACCCGTCAGCTCGTCGATACTATTCTCCTGCTTCAGCACCTGATTTTCTTCTTGCAGCGATTCTGCACGCTCAACCAGTTCCGCGGCCTGCGAGAATACATTGAGATTGCGGATCAGCAATGTCTCATGGGCCGTCTCCATGAGCGTCTGAAGCTCATCTTCCTCCATGAGATTCATCTCGAATACTGATTCGGCCTCGGGGATCTGCTCTATCAGTATGTCGTACATGTCGGACAGCCGTTCGGGGCTGATACCGGTCTGCTGCTTAACATGTGCGGCGATAGCGGGCATCGATTCAGCGCCCCGGGGAGATGCGCAACTGTCGGCCAGAAGGCCTGACAGCGCAGTAATTTTCACGATATCACGGTAGCTCTCATCGACATCGGCCGCCGACGGGTCATGGCTGTGTTGCACGGCGCCCACCAGCACTTCCGGCATGTTCCAGTCATTCAGCAGCCACGCACCCACGTCGCAGTGATCGACGGACAGCTTGCTTTTCTCATGCTGAGCGAGCGTATCGTGATCCATAGAGAACGGTGAAATGTCTGCGTATACCTCGGGTGCAACGCGATCGATCGCCAGCATGCCGATATCCTGCAGCAGCGAAACGAGGAACACTTCTTCGGCGCCGACGACCTCAACTTCAGTGGCAAGAATACGCGCCCAGGAACCGGCCAGAATCGAACGTTTCCAGAATTCATTGAAATCGAAGCCCTTAATCGGGTCCTGACGCAGCTTCGTGACCAGCGTAAAGCTAAGCGCCAGTGTCAGCGTTGCGTTGAGGCCCAGAGTAATCAGCGCCTGACGCAGATTCGTGCTCTCGCGGCGGCGTGCGTAGAGCGCGGAATTGGCAATGCGCATGACTTTTGCTGCGATCGCCGGGTCAGCGCTGACTGCCTCTGCAACCATACCCATGTCTATTTCAGGGCGCTGCGCCACATCGATAATACGCATCGCCGCTTTCGGCAACGTCGGCAGATTTTTACACTTGCCTAATTGTTCCAATAGCTCTTCAGACAGTTCGTTCATTACTACGCCTCTGGACAAATCATTCGCAGGGTCCGCCATGCGAACCACGTCCCCAATGGCTGCTTCACGCGCCATTGAACGTAACGTAGCTATTAAGAGGCGTGCAGACCCGGCAATGAGTCACACTTTGCGACAATAATCAGAACTAATGTGACGCAGTTCCGCCGGTCGCGTACATGGTGCAGATGAGACGTGCCTCACCGTGGCTGACACCGCAGGTATCCACGATTTCGCTGACACTGGCCCCGCGCCGGCTGAGGGCAATGGCCTGCTTGAAGCCCGCCTGCCCGGCAGCCGCATCCAGCGTGCCCTGGCGCTTGGCGAGCTGTCCAATTTGCGCGCAGGCCGCGTTCATACGCAGGTCTGTCTCAGCGAAGATGTTGGCGGCCGACTGCATGGACTGCTCCAGCGCAGTCAGTGACTCCGCCAGCTGATTCATGCGGCGTTTCGCTCGTGCTGCGGCCAGTAACGCCCAAATGGCCAGCAACAGACTCAGCACAACCAGCGTAACCAGAGCCTGCTCGCTGTAGCGTAGATAATCTGCATTCAGGATGACTTGTAACCAGTTATTCAACATTATCTGCTGCTCCCCATTCTTCACCCAAACGGGCGCGCAGTCGCACGACTGCCTGCGAATGTATTTGTGAAACTCTGGACTCGGATACGCCCAACACTGCACCGATTTCTTTCAGGTTGAGCTCTTCGACGTAGTACAACGACATCACCAGACCCTCACGCTCCGGCAGCTCCTGAATCGCATCGGCTACCGAGGCAAAGAACTCTGATTTCTGCAGTTCCTGCGACGGATTGTTCTGCTGGCTTGGCGGAGCGGCTGGGTCGTACTCGGTGTCATCCATCATTTGATTCAAGCTAAAAAATTTTGCTGACGAAGCGTCGGCCAGAATGTCGTGATACTCATCGAGGTCCACCTCGAGTAACTCCGCCACTTCCGCCGGTGTTGCTTCCTGGCCCGTACGGTTTTCGACCTCACGGGTTGCTGTTACAAGATCGCGCTGCTTTTTGTAGACAGAACGCGGCGCCCAGTCGGCCGCCCGCACTTCATCGAGCATCGCGCCGCGCAGCCGTATGCGCGCATAGGTTTCAAAACTGGCGCCTTTCGACGCGTTGTAGTTACGAGCCGCTTCCAACAGCGCGATAAGCCCGACCTGTATGAGGTCATCAAGCTCAGTCCCGTGCGGCAATCGCGCAAGCAGATGCAGCGCCACTTTTTTAACCAGCGGGGCGTATTGCTCGACGAGGTCGTCGGCTGAAACGCCTCCCGAAACCTGGTATTCGTCTGCCAGACTCATCGCTCCTGCTTCCGTCCCCGCGCCGCCTAACTCGCCCGCAGTTCCGGGGAATCGAGCCCCAGCAATCGTTCGAGAAAGAATTCAATCGTGCCACGTGCCTGTTGCGGCACAGCCCAGTCATCAGCGCGCTCCGCGAGTTTACGAACCGATAACGCTGCCATACTGGCAGGGTATGCCGTCATAAACGGCGTTTGCATCTGCACCGCGCGGCCCACGCGCTCGTCATACGGGATGCTGCCGGTGTGATGCAAAGACACGTTAAGAAACCTGTCTGTTACGCGCGACAACTTGTTGTACAGCGCCACACCGTCGCCGGAACCGCGTGTCATGTTGGTCACCACACGGAAACGATTGACATCGCGATCGCCGCTCAGCACTTTCATCACCGCATATGCGTCGGTAATGGAGGTCGGCTCATCGCGCACGACAATGAGCACCTCGTGTGCGGCCTGCGCAAACTGCAGCACATCCGCCGTGATCCCGGGCGCCGTATCGATAAGCAACACATCAAGATCATCGTGATAGTCGCTGAATGAATGCACGAGAGCGGCGAGAGTTTGCTCGCCCAGCTGCGCCATCTCGGTCAGTCCGGAGGCACCGGGCACCACTTTGACCCCGAGCGGACCGTCGAGCAGCACGTCATCCAGCAGGCACTCACCGCGCACAACATCGGCCAATGTGGCCCGCGGTTGCAAACCGTAAATCACATCAATGTTGGCGAGCCCCATGTCCGCATCGAGCACCATCACCTTGCGGCCCAATGCCGCCATGGCGACGGCCAGGTTTGCGCACACGTTGGTCTTGCCGACACCGCCCTTGCCGCCGCTTACGGCAATAACCTTCACGGGGCGCCGCTTTTTCAGCGTGCGCAAACCCTGCGCCTGATCGGTTTTTCGCAGCCCCTCAAGCATTCACGGCCACCTTGATAAAACGCTGCGCCATTTCATCTTTGCCGATGCGGCCCGCGTGGTCCTTCATGCAATCCATGGCGAGCTTGACGATCCAGCTGAGCTTCTGCACCGCGAGGTGCAGGTCTTCAGGTACGCGCTGACCGTCGCAAATATACGCGAGTGGCAGATCAGCGCTGATTAGTGCCGACAGCGCACCGCCAAGCGAGGTCGCCTCGTCGACTTTGGTCAGAATAGCCGCCTCCGGGTTAGCGGGCGCAAACACATCGATTATTTCCTGGTTAGTTGCGGTCTGCGCGTTTGCCGGCAACGCCAGCAATAATGAGATGTCGGCGCTGGATTCGCGCAGCGCCACAAGCTGGTCACGCATCCGCTCGTCACGTTGCCCCATACCGGCGGTATCCACCAGCACGAGCCGTTTGTCGATGCCGGATAACACCTGATCCAGCTTGGCCGCATCCGGAACGCTGTACACGGGCACGTTGATAATCCGGGCAAAGGTTTCCAACTGCTCGCGTGCGCCGATGCGGTAGTTGTCCGCACTGACAAGCGCGATGTCATCCGCATTGTTGTGAAGTGCGTAACGGGCGGCCAGTTTGGCTATCGATGTGGTCTTGCCCACACCTGTGGGGCCTGCAACAGCAAACACGCCACCGTGCATGACGAGGTCAGCCGCGGTCACCGGAATACTCTCTTTAAGCCAGCGGATAGGCCCCGCCCAGCTGTTTTCCAGCTCGCGAACATCGCCCGCGCGCGCCATCAGCGTTTCGACCACCGGCGGCGTCAACCCGAGCCGTGTCAGATTGCGCATGATGTTCGCGGCCGCCGGATTGCGACTGCGCATGTCGTCCCAGATCAGGCGTGACAAGCGGGCTTCCAGCATGCACCGCACGGATTCATCTTCGGGCGTGAACACAGCGGTCGCTCCGGCCGGGGGTTCTGCCGCCGGCGGCGCTGCCCCGGCCGCGGCTGCCGCCGCAATGGCCTCGTAACTGCTGACCGGCGGCTCTGTGTTCAACCGGGAGTCCTGCGGCGCAGGCGCCACCAGATCTGACTGCGAGTTTTCCGGCTGGATGTACATGGCCGGATCGAAATCGACGGCAGCGGTAACCTCGACACCTTCGTCGGTCTTGTTGGTCTCGAGTATGACGGCCTCTTCACCCAGTTCTTCACGGATCAGGTTTAACGCCTGCCGCATATCCGCTGCTTCAAAACGCCTGATGTTCATAGCTCTTTCCTGCTTCGTTTAATCATTGCCATTGCTGTTTCCCGCCTACGCACCCACCGCGGCGACCAGTTTCACGCGCTTGCTGTCCGGCACTTCGTTGTAGGCCAGCACTTTCAGATTCGGCACTGCGAAACGGAGGAACCGGGACAGCCACGGGCGCAGCGCCGGTGATACCAGCAGAATCGCCGGCTCACCCGCGATCTCCTGCTTCTGCGCTGTTTCTGCAAGCCGGCTCTGCACCTGTTCTGCCAGCCCGGGCTCAATACCCGCATCGTCACCGCTGGTCACTGCTTCTTTCAGAATCTGTTCAAGCGCGGGGTCGAGGGTGATGACCGGTAACTCGCCGGAATCGTGCCCCGCCTGCTGCACGAGCGTGCGTCCCAGTGCCACACGAACCGCAGCCACGAGTGCTTCCGGCTCCTGTGTCGACCGCCCGTGTTCCGCCAGCGCCTGACAGATCGCCCGCATATTGCTGACCGGCACCTGATCACGCAGCAAGTCCTGCATCACACGCACGATGACACTGAGCGGCAGCGTCTTCGGCACGAGTTCCTCGACGAGTTTGGGCGAATGCACCGCCAGCCTGTCCAGCATCTCCTGTGCTTCCTGATGGCCGAACAGTTCGTGCGCGTTGTCCTGCAAAATTTTGCTCATGTGGGTGGCCACCACTGTCGAGACATCAACCACGGTGTAGCCCATCGACTGTGCGGAATCACGCTGCACGGGATCGACCCAGACTGCATCGAGGCCAAAGGCGGGCTCTTTGGTCGGCAGCCCTTCAATCGCCCCTTCGATATGACCTGGATTGATGGCGAGTTCCCTGTCGAGGACGACATCGCCTTCCGCCAGCGCCGAACCGTTCAGGCTGATGCGGTAATGGTTGGCGCCGAGTTCGAGATCGTCACGAATACGCACCGCGGGCACCAGAAAACCCAGCTCGGATGACAAGCGCTTACGCACGCCCTTAATGCGCCGCATCAATTCGCCATTCTGCTGCTGATCGACCAGCGGGATCAGGCGATAGCCGACATCAAGCGCGATCACATCCGCTTCCCCGACATCATCCCAGCTCAGCTCACGGGGCTGTGCAGGTTCATCGAGCGGCGCTTCGTCGGTCAATTCCTCGGCTTCTTCCTGGATCACGGTGCGCGTCGCGAGCCAGGATGCGGTTGCACACAGCAGCGCCATCAGCAGGAACGCCATGTTCGGCATACCGGGGATCAGGCCGAGCACCGCGAGAATGCCGGCTGCGACCCGCAACACACGTTTATCGCCGAGCAATTGCGACGCCAGCTGTGCGCCCATGTCTTCGGACCGCGACATACGCGTCACAATCACAGCGACCGCCGTTGCGAGCAGCAGCGACGGTATCTGCGCCACGAGGCCGTCGCCAATCGTCAGCAGGGCATACGTCTCGGCCGCAGATGAGAAATCCAGATC
>JABDLC010000140.1 GCA_013001905.1 Gammaproteobacteria bacterium
TCATACCCGCATGTTACTCTCGTCTGTGATGAAGATGGCGGGCAAAAACGTACTCATTACCGGCGGTGCGCGCGGCATGGGCAGGGAAACCGCGCGGAAGCTCGGTCAACATGGCGCCCATATCATCATCGTGGACTGGGAAGGCGAAGCCGGCACGCGCCTGCGTGACGAAATCAACGCCGGGCCGGGTACGGCGGAATTCCGCTACTGCGAGTTGACCCGCTTCCCGGCGATTCGGGCACTGGCCGCCGATGTGATTGCAGCCCACAACCGGCTCGAAGTGCTGTTTTGCAATGCAGGCATCACCGACCCGGTGCGCCGTGAGACGCCGGAGGGTTACGAGCATCACGTTGCGACCTGCCATCTGGGGCACTTTCTGCTGACCCATTTGTTGCTCGACTTACTGAAGCAAAGCGCACCGGCCCGGATACTGCTGACGTCCTCGGAGGCGCATAAAGCGGGCGACGGGCTGGATTTCGACGACCTTAATAACGAGCGGATCTGGAAAGACCACGACAAGCCTTCCAACGCTGCATCCTTTACGGCCTATCACCGCGCCAAGCTCAGCAATCTTTATTTTATGTACGAACTGGCGGAACGGTTGGAAGGCACCCGCGTGACCGTGAACGCGATTTCGCCCGGTTACTTTGTCAACACGAGTATCTATCGCAACCTGACCGGCGTGTTTCTGTTCGGTGCCAAACTGGTGTTCGGCTTTGGTTCGCTGTTCGGCTGGAATACGCCGGAACGCAGTGCCCGCACCTACGAATGGCTGGCGACCGACCCTGCGCTCGAAACGACCACCGCCAAATACTTCGAGCACCTGCAGGAAAAGCAACCGGGGCCTGTTGCTCTGGAGGTCGAGCCGCGCAAAAAGCTGTGGCAGTGGTCAGCCGAGCAAACCGGCATAGGCCACTAGTTCAGGGTTTCAGGGCTGCATGCCCAGGAGCGGGTCCACGCTGTTGCTAACTGCGGGTTGTGCCATCAGGTAGGCGTAGATGTCCGCCAGATCTGCCGCCGTCATCTGCGCATATTCGGTCCACGCATGCTGAGTCTGAAAGCCGACCGCATCTGCCGCGACCGTCGCGCCACGAAAATTGTGAAAACGATTGATGAAGTCCCGCTCGGACCAGCCGCCGATTCCGGTCGCGCGATCCGGTGTGATATTGGCGGAATAGACTTTCACGCCATTGGCCGGCATGCCGAGGCCACCCGCGAGCCGCATGCCCGGCAGCGCTTGCTGCCGCTCGTCTGCCGGCGTGTGACAAAAACGGCAGCCGGCGATGACCGCCAGGTATTGCCCGCGCTGCACGGGATCGCTCTTGTCAATTTCCCACGGCGCGGCCGGGATTGCGCGCACGTTACCGATCCACTGCATAAACAGGCTCGGGTTGCGCGGCGGTGTGTCGTTCACAACCGGCTCAAGTGAGCGCACCCACGCGACCAGCGCATAGGCGTCTTCAGGCTCAAGATAGAGATAGACATCGAATGGCATAATCGGAAAAAACGCGTAGCCATCTTTGTGCAGACCACTGACGATCGCCCGGTAGATTTCGCCGTCTGTCCAGTCGCCGAGCGCGTAGGGTGTGATGTTCGGCGATACGATCATGCCGGACAGTCCGGCGGACTCATCAAACAATTCACCGCCCTGACCGATCGTGCCCGGTTTCGGCGGTGCGCCGAACAGGCTCCAGTCACGATCGCTGTGACAGTAAGCGCAGCCGAACACGGCTGTTGCCAGATACGTGCCACGCTCTACGCGTGCAGGCGTGAGTTCGATCTGCAGGTCAGGCGGGGGCAGGTCGCGCGGCAGCACGACAAAGAAATACACATAACTGCTGACAACGGCGATAGCCGCAGCCCCCAGCAGACCCAGTACTACGCGTATGAGCCACTTCAGCATTCGAGCAGTATACTCGGTGCATGGCAGTGCGGCGTATTTTAAGAATGGGGCACCCGCTGTTGCGGCAGGTGTCGCGGCGGCTTGAGCCTGGCGACCTCAGCGACCCGGCGCTGCGGGGGCTGCTCGACGATATGGTCGATACGCTGCATGACTACGGGGGTATCGGGCTCGCCGCGCCGCAGATCGGTGAGAGTATTCGTCTCGCGATCATCGAAATCCCCGGCGGGCCGACCCGCTACGGTGATCTCGCACCGATGCCGCTCACGGTCTTCGTGAATCCGCAGGTCAACGTCATTGACGCGGCCACGGCAGGTTACTGGGAAGGGTGTCTGTCAGTGCCGGGCCTGCGTGGCTTTGTTGAGCGCCCGCAACATGTGCGCGTGCAGTATCAGGATCTGCAGGGTGCAGAGCACGCTATCGAGCTACAGGGTTTTCCCGCGACCGTGTTGCAGCACGAATTTGATCATCTGGACGGACGCTTGTTTGTCGATCGCATGGATGACATGAGCCTGCTGGTGTTTGAAAAAGAATACGAGCGCTACCACTCCTGACTCACAAGCCCTGCTGCTGCATGCGCCAGCGCAGATCCTCGATGCGATCCTGACCGAAAAATGTTTCACCGCGAAACACCAGCGTCGGCACGCCCCAGTGACCCGCCGCTGCGAGCGCCTCGGCGTTGGTGTCGATTTCCGCATCCAGGCGTGACGCGTTGGATTCGATGTCATTCATCAGGCCTTCATAATTGAGCCCGACCGATTCAATGGTCGCGCGGATGCGTTCCGGATTTTCCCAGCCCGGTTGCGGCGCGAAGATTACGCGCGCGAGCGCCGCCGTCACTTCGAGTTCCTTGCCATGCTGTGCGGCGGCCACTGCGATTCGGTTCAGCCGATGTATATGCGGTTGTTCAGCCGCCGGTTTGAACTCCCCGGGCACAAAGGCAACGGGGTCGGGATCCGGCCAGCCGAACGACAGGCCGAGACGTTCGGCGATCCGCTCGGTATCCTTTTGTATGTAGGACCAGCGATTCACGCCGGTGTCGGGCAGGCTGGTGAAATACTTCGGGGTGCGCAGAATCAGCGGCAGGACCGGTCGCAGCCTGATGTTGACGGCGAACTCCCGGGGCAGTTCCATAACGCGGTCGATGCTCAGATAACAATAGTGACTGCGAAACGACCAGTAGTAATCTACGGTTTCAGTTTTAATTTCTGATTCGTGCTCCATATCCAAAGCAGAATAACAGGGGTAATCGGTTGGCGATGCAGTATCAAGACAAAACAGTCTGGATTACCGGCGCATCTTCGGGTGTCGGTGAAGGGTTGGCCCGCGTATTTCATCGCGAGGGCGCCAATATCATTATTTCGGCGCGGCGTGCCGCGGAGCTGGAGCGGGTCAAAGCTTCATGCACGGACGGGCCCGGCAGTATTGATGTCGTCCCGTTTGATCTGATTGATGCAGCCGAACGTGATGCGGCCGCCGCGGAGGTGCTGGCGCGCTACCCGCGTTTGGATGTACTGATCAACAATGCGGGTATCGGCCAGCGTTCGCTAATCATGGAAACCTCGCTGGACGTCGACCGCCGTATCATGGAGCTCGACTTTTTTGCGCCGGTGGCGCTGACCAAAGCGGTATTGCCACGGATGATGGAGCAGGGCGGCGGGCACCTGGTGGTGACCTCATCAGTCGCCGGCAAACACGGTATGTCGCATCACTCCGCGTACTGTGCGGCCAAGCACGCGCTGCATGGCTACTACGAAAGTCTGCGCATTGAGATGTTCAGCCATGACATCAAAGTGTGTTTGCTCGTCATCGCCGGCGTACGCAGCAACGTGCATGAGCATGCGCTGTTGGGTGACGGTTCTGCGTATGGTCATGCAGACTGGGGTGCCGACGCCGGTATGTCAGCCGAGGAGTGCGCGGAGCAAACGATTGCCGCCATGCAGGCTGATGAATACGAACCGGTCATCAGTATTGAAGCGGCATCGCAGGCGTTGCGCATCAAGCAGGACAACCCCCGTGAATTTACGGAACGCATGCACAAAGTCATGCAATGGATGGAAGGCAGCTAGTTATGGATCGCAGACGTTTTCTGAGCTCAACACTGGCCGGCGCTGCCGTTGCCGGTTTTCCTCATCTTGCATTCGGTGCCGGTCGACGACTGCGGGTGCGTGCCGATGTGCCGGCGATGACGCTCAGCGGTGCGGAAACCATACTGCCCAAAGCCGTCGTTAAAGAGCTCGGCGCATCGCTGCACGGCTCCCTGATGCTGCCCGGCGGTGAGGGCTACGATGCGGCCCGGGCGCTCTGGAACGGCATGTTCGATCGCAAACCGGCGTTGATCGCACAGTGCTCCGGGCCGGCCGACGTTGCGTCTGCCGTTAACTTTGCCCGCGAACACAATCTGCTGCTGGCGGTGCGGGGCGGCGGCCACAGCATCGCCGGCAAATCGGTCTGTGAAGGCGGTCTGATGATCGATCTGCAGCACATGAACGGCGTGCACGTGGACCGGCAACGCCGGGTCGCGCGTGTTGAGGGCGGGGCATTGCTGAGCAATCTGGATCACGAAACTCTGCCGCTGGGTCTGGCGACGACCTCCGGTACGGTCTCGCACACCGGTGCGGGCGGCCTTACGCTGGGCGGCGGCATCGGGCGGCTGTGCCGGCAGCACGGTCTGACCAGCGATAACCTGCTGTCGGTCGATGTGGTAACCGCCGACGGGAAACTGCGTCGTGCGGCGGCGGATGAGCATGATGAACTGTTCTGGGGCCTGCGCGGTGGCGGCGGTAACTTTGGTGTGGCCACGTCATTCGAATATCAACTGCACCCGCTCGACAATGAGGTGCTCGGCGGGGCGATGATGTACCCGATTGAGCAGGCGAGCGAGGTGCTGAAAGTCGTCAATGACTTTTCGCGTAAAGCCCATCGCGAGTTATCGCTCAGCGGTAACCTGCTGATGATGCGCAACGGACGCGGTTTCGTGATGATGAGCATCACCTACTCCGGTGATGTGCGCAAAGGTGAAAAACATTTACGGCCGCTGCTTGAGTACGGCAATCCTGTGCGCAAGGGCGTGCAGAAAACGCTCTACTCGACACTGCAGACAGCGAACGATCAGCAACTCGCGGCAGGACGCCATTACTACATGAAGTCGGGGTATCTGCCCGAGATTTCCGATGAATTTATTGATGAGCTGGTGCGGCGCGTTGAGCCATCTGATAAACGCGAGCAGGTCGTGGTCATGACGCAGCTCGGCGGCGCGATACGCGATCTGCCGGACGACGCAACCGCGTATTCACACCGTTACGGCGAATTCGACCTGATGATCGGTGCGGCCTGGGACGATGCGGCGGCGAACGATGCAAACGTTACCTGGGGCCGCGATTATTTCGGTGCCGTGCAGGACTACACGAAGGGTTTTTACACGAACAGCCTGATGGACGAAAGTGCCGATGCCATACACAAAAACTATCTGGGCAATTACCCGCGCCTGCAGGCATTAAAGAACGAGTTTGACCCGCAGAATCTGTTCCGGCTCAACGCGAATATCGCGCCGACTGTTTAGTCAGTTCAGTACCTTGCCGATAACGGTGACGCGATGCATTTCGCGTGGCTCGTCGTAATCCCGCACCGCGTAGTGGCAGGTGCAGCGATTGTCCCAGATCGCCAGGGAATCAGGTCGCCAGAAGAAGCGGCACTGCAGCTCTTTCCAGTTCAGATGATCAAACAGCATCTGCAGCAGCGCATCACTCTCCGCCGGATTCAAACCCTCGATATGGGTGGTGGTCAGCTCACTGATGTACAGCAGCTTGCGACCGGTCTCCGGGTGCACCTGAACCAGCGGCTGCAGCGTAGGCGGCGACTTTTCATAGGTCATGCGATAGCGTTCCGGGCCGCCTTCACTTTGCAATTCCTGCCGTCGGTAGGTCTTAGTGACGTCATGCCACGCCGACAGCCCGCTGATGAACGACTGCATCGGCTCCGACAATGTCTCGTAAGCTTTGTAAAGATTGACCCACATCGTGTCGCCACCACGGCTCGGAATGGTGACACCGCGCAGTATGCCGAGTAGCGGCGGATCGTTGGTGTAGCTGAGATCCGGGTGCCACTGATTCGCGAGGCGCAGATTGTCATTGGCGCCACTTTTGGCTTTGAGCTGAATGATTTCATCATGCCCTTCCAGCGCCGGAATAAACGGGTGGATGTGCAGATCGCCGAAGCGCTTGCCAAATGCTATCTGTTGCTGCGGCGTAATGTTCTGATCACGGAAAAAAATTACGAGGTTATCCAGCAATGCATGTTTGATTTCCGCGTAGGTTTCATCATCCATCGGTTGTGCAAGGTCGACGCCTTCCACTATCGTGCCCAATGAACCGGAAATCGGGTGTAAACTTATTCTTGAATACTGCATACGATTGGCCTGCGGAGGAGGGCTATGAATTCCTGCTTTTCTGGCGCCGGTGAGTCCATGTGGACGCCGGACAATGAAACGAACGACTACCTTGCCACGCTTGAGCTGCCGCCGGAACCTATATATGGGCAATATATAGCTGAGCGCGAGGCGCGGGAAGCAGTGGCGCCGCGTGTCGGCGATACGGCTCCGGACTTTTCAGTCGAATTGCTCACTGCGACCGGTCAGCGGAGCGGCACCCACAGGGGTCTGAAAGACTACCGCGGGCGCACGCTCGTATTGATGTTCGGTAGCTACACCTGCCCCATTTACCGGGCGCAGTTCGAATGTTTTCGCGAGGTCTACGAGCGATTTGGTGACCGGCTCGACTTTCTCACGGTGTATGTCAAGGAAGAGCACCCGGAGGACGGCTGGCAACTGGAGATCAATGAGCGGCACGACTGTGTTTACAGGCAACCGGTCGATGCGGACGCACGCGCAGCCATCGCGGCTGACTTTATTGAACGTTATTCAGTGGCGATGCCGATGGCTATCGACTCAATGAGCAACGCTACCTGTAATGCATACAGCGCCGATCCGGAGCGCCTGTACATTATTGACGGCACTGGCGTCGTGCAGCACCGGTCAGAACCCGGGCCGTTTCATCTGGATGCCGTGCAGGCGTGGGCTGCTGCAGTAGCAGACGCAGCCCGACATTCGGGTTGATCGTTCGCCCTCAGGCCAGCGCTCAGCGCTGGCCGCTACGACGCGGGCGCTTCTTGCGCTGCGGCCGGTCAGGCAGGCCTTCCACCTCAAGTTCGTAAGCCTCCTGGAGAATGGGCCAGGCATCGACAGGTATCAGGAAGCCGTCCAACCACTGGCGCAGCAGGGCGCCCCAGGTCTTGAGCAGAAACAGTCGCTTATTGCGGTAACGGTCGACGATTTCGGCGTCACTGAAGCGCTGGAAGCCACCCACGATGCTGCGGCAGAGTATGCCGGTGACTACGTTGTCGCCACTGTAGGGGCTGTCGCCTGTGTAGGTGCCCAGCGGCACCTCGATGCGGGCGGTGCGCACACCACCGGTGGCATTGCCGTCGCTGTCGCGGAGCCACTCCTGATTGAGTGCGTCGTAGTCGATCAGACGGTCGTTCGGTGGTCTGTCACCGTACTGTATCCAGTTGGCGAGCCGGTGCTGCGCGGCCGACAGCGGCACGCCCGTGCGTATCGGGTTAGGCGGCAGATCACAGCCAAAGCCTTCACGGACGACACCGAACTGGTAGGCCGACAGCTGAGCGCCCACGATTCCGCCGTTTAAGTCAACGTGTGATGTGCCTGCAGCTTCGTAGGTGCGTATACGCGGGTTGTCATCCTGTGACACGCGCACGCGCGCTGAGCCGACATCCGACTCCGTGGTAAAGCGCACGGTATAGCCACCGCTGCGATTAAAGTTGCGCGGGTCGGCTTCAGCGTCGCGATGAAAGCCTGCCCCGTCCATGGTTGACGCGACAGCGCCGCCCGCCGCGACGATGTAACCATCCACGATCGGATCATCGGGCACGGTGCTGTATTGCGGGTAGAAGGAGTTGCCGTATGACGTGACGTAACGGGCGGACTGCGAGTAACCGGTGACAATGATCGTATCCACGCCGAAGCCGGCCAGCGGGTTCTGTCCAGCCCAATCGGCTTTCAGCAACGCGGCGGCCTGACTCAGAATGTCCCAGGCGTAACGACGGCTGGTCACGTTCAGCGTGCTGTAACGACTGCGATTGCGCGGCTGCGCACCGGCCGGAGCCGGGAAGTTGGTCGTACCCCAGACGTTCTTCATGAAGTTGGCAGTGGTATCGGAGTACGTCACACCGACCCATGCCGCTCCGTCGGCAATAATCGACGGGTAGGTAAAGTCCCACATCGGAGCGCCGTCATAGCGAGCCGTTGCGTTCAGAATTTCCATGTAGACCACGCCGTTGAAGTCGGCCGGGTCGATCGGGTGCCGCAACAAGACACGCGTGGTATACGGATGACCGCTTGTTGCGACCTGCACGTCGAAGGTGCGCGCGTCGTTGTCAACGTACTCATAAGTGTTGGCTTCACCGGACATGAGTATTTCCTGTTCGGTATAACCATCAGGCGTCAGGTCTGCAAACCACGCCAGAAAAGGGACGCTGCGGTCTTCCGGCCCGGTGCCTGCTTCATAGGGAAGATTTTCGGCGTCGGGAACCGGTACCGGCGGCAAGGCAAGGGCAGGTATGGCGACCCACGAGAGGCTCGCTGCTGCGAGTATTGTTGTTATTAGAGTTCGCATCATGCCCACCAGTATAGCGGGACAGCGGCTCTGCTCTAGTTCGCGTCAGGCGCCCTGTTCGGCCTTTGGTTGAGCCTGTCCTGACGCCGCTTTTGCCACTCCTGGCGTGCCTTTTGCCGCTCATCAGGTGACATATTGCGCAACTTTTCGCGTCGCTCACTGCGCTGTGCACGAAACGCTGCGCGCTCGTCAGGCGTCATGCTCTCGAAACGTTCACGCATTGCGCGCCGCTGTTCCGGCGGCAGTTTACGGAAGCGCTCGCGTGCGTTGCGCACCCGCCGGCGTTGCTCGGGTGTCATGCTTTGAAAGCGTCGGAACTGTTCCTGCACCCGGGCACGTTGCTCAGGGCTAAGATCGCGCCACCGCTCCATGCGCTGCTTTGCAGCCTGCTGCTGTTCCGGGGTTAGCGAGTTCCAGCGTTGGCTGCCGCGGGCGAGTCGTTCGCGGCGCGGTGCGGGTATCTCGCTCCAGGTTTCTTCAAGGGGTGCCAGCAATGCCTGTTGCTCATCGCTGAGTTCATCCCATTCCTGCGCAGAGATTTCGTCAGCATATATTGTTGCGCACAGAAGCAATGCAACACTGCTGCAGACCAGTTGTATACGGTGGCGATTACGATTAATCATGACGCCATCTCCTCAAACTCCGTGTCCGCGAGCCATTCGTAGAACTCGATGTCTTCGTAGAACTCGAGCAGCTCGATATTTTCATAAAGTTCCAGTTGCGCTTCGTTCTCCGGGCGCGGTTCTTCACTTGTTTCCGTCGCGTTACCTGCCACGGTATTGCCATTGGTGGCCGGCTCTGACTGCCGGGGTGTGTTCAGGTTCGTCGCGACTATGGCCACCACGGCCACCGCAGCGAGAGTGCCCCACGCCGGCCGGCCGAACCCAAGTGACCAGCCGCCGTGATCAGCTTCGCGTTCCTGCGCCAGGGCCGCGCGCCGCGCCGCGTTCAGTCGTGCCCGGGTGCGGGTGTCCAGTTCCGATTCGCCGGCTCGCAGCTGATCGCGCAGCCGCTGCTCCAGCTCTTCGTGTGCACCTTCTGTCTGCTCAGGCATCCGGGTGCTCCAGCTGTTCGCGCAGGCGATGTAGTGCGCGTGAGTACAACGTTTTGACTGTGCCTTCGCTGCAGCCCATGGCAGTGGCGGTATCGCGGGTGCTCAGGCCCTCCCAGCAGCGCAGCATAAAAGCCTGTTGCTGTCGCGGCGGCAACTCCTGAAGCGCCGTTTCCAGTTGTTGCAATGACTCATTCGTTTGAACCTGTCTTTCCGGCTGCAGGCTGACCGGCGCAGGTGCGGTATTCACCGGGTCCACGGTGTCATCAGCGCCGAACCAGCGATCAAACACTTTCCACCCGCGACTGCGCTGGCGGTGCCAGTCGGTAATCGCATTATTAAGAATGCGATAAAACAGCGGCGGCCAGTCATCCGCGCTTTTGTGCTGATAGCTTTTAACAAGTCGGTACATGGCATCCTGCACGATATCGAGGGCGGCGTCGGGGTCGCCGGTGCTGACGCGGGCCATTTGGTAGGCCCGGCGTTCAACACCGGCGAGAAACCGGTCCAGTGATGTGCAGTCGTTCAATTCAGGGGGGCTCTTGATACGAACTGCCTCACTATAACTATTCACCTGCCGGCGCGCTGACCCCTGCGATCGAGCCGGTTGTTGATCCGGCTGCCTTTGCGATCCAGCCGGTGGTCGACGCGATCGCCTTTGCGGTCCAGACGATTGTCGATCCGGTCGCCTTTACGATCCAGACGGTTATCGATGCGATCACCCTTGCGATCCAGATGGCGTGCGGCCTTGTCCTTGCCGGCTGCTGCGGCACGATCAGACTTGCGATCGAGGCGTGCGTCGATCCGGTCGCCCTTGCGATCCAGCCGGTGGTCGACACGGTCGCCCTTGCGATCCAGTCGCGCATCGACCCGGTCACCTTTGCGGTCAAGGTGGCGTTCGATGCGATCACCCTTGCGGTCCAGTATTTCTTCGCGTGAGCGCTCGTTGTCATTGGCAATGGCATTGCCGGCCAGTGCGCAGCTCAGGAGAGCGGCGAGTGTCAGTTGGCGAGTTAGCATGGTCGTGCTCCGTTTTCATTGTCTACGGAACTACTAACGAGCCGGTTTGAGTTTGGTTGACAGCCACAGCGAAGATTTCCGCTTTTACATAAGCCGAACGCGCTGATACGCCGCCGCGAGGAGCGCTGCCAGCGCAATCAGGTGGCCCAGCGCCAGTGTCAGCCATTTCCCGGCGGTGACGCAGGCGGTGAGCCATGCCAGCAGACTGTGTTCGACCGGCAGCGCGCGGACCAGAACAATACCCAGCAGGTTTTCGCTGAGATCCGCGAGCACCGGCAACAGCGGCAGCAGAATCAGCAAGCGCCAGCGGGACTCCGCGGGTGTGGCATGCCGTAAGCCGATACCGGTGAACACCATCAGCCAGGTGCCGTATACCAGTGCCCAGACGGGGTCGAGGCCGAGGCGAAAACTGATGTAAGCGGAGCGGGCGGTGTCGTTCCAGGCGCCTATTGCTGCGTACAGTTCATCGGGCGTGTAGAAAAAATGACCGTCCGGTGCGCCCCAGTCACCTGCTGACGCCGTCATGACGGCACCCTGTGGCGCCATAACCTGCGTCAGAAATACGCCGTATATAAGCGTGATGATGATGCCGGCACGCCAGTTTGCGCACCGGTACAACCCGTCGACCAGCGTAGATGTCATGCGTTGCCCGCTTTAAAACTTAACCACAGGCGGTACGTTGGCGAAGCTCCAGATCTCAAACGGGATAATTTTTCCAGAGAACGGATCCGAAAACAGCTGATCAATTAACCACTGCCTGCGCATTCCATCCTGCGCCTCGATGTCGGCGGCGGTGTAAGTGTCGCCCTGACGCTCGCGCACGATATCCATGTAGGTGCCGACAAACTCATCGTACAGGCCCGCAATAAAACGTATCGATGCTTCAGGGTCGTCGGCATAAACAGGCGGGCCATAGAAACTTACGCCTGAACAGGCCGGTTTGCGACGGAACTGGGCGACGGTGTCATGGGTGCCTTTGCAAATGAGCTGACGGTACAGTGACGGGTCTTTGTCATGGCGCGCAAAGTAGTTATCCGTTACTTTTTTGAGCAGTGCCAGGTCTTCTTCCACGCGTGTTCCCGGCATGACGCCAAGCCAGCCGCCGGTTGTTACCGAGTCATCCTCGAACATCTGCATGACAATAGTGGCGTGCAGCATGCCGACCAGCGGAGTTTTGGGGTGCATGTCGAGCGAGTAAAAGCGACCCCAGGTGAGAATACCGTCACCGCGTCCCGGGCTGAGCTTCTTGCCCGGTGCCATCATGCGGCCGGCTTTTTCCATCACGTCGCCACGCGTGACCCGCAGCAGGAACCGCGCGTATTCGGTTTCGTGGAAGCGGTCTTCAAATTCCACGCGACCGTTCATCTCGCCGACCTGGCCGAAATACTTGTCGTCCATCTGAGCGGCGTATGCGTCAAACCAGAGTTGCAGCTCTGCCTGCTTTTCTTTGCTGACCTTCACTTTTGGCCCGCCGCCCTGATGTCCGCCCGCGAATGACAGCGGGCCCGAAACCAGTAACACAGCAGCAAGGAGTGTAGTGCGCAGTTGTTGTTTTTTAATCATGAAAATAATTTAGCACGGTAGACTGCCCGGATGGCAAACCTGATTTTGTATCTTGCGACCGTGCTGATCTGGGGATCAACGTGGTACGCCATCGACTTTCAGCTCGGTGTTGTCGAGCCGTCGGTGTCGCTGGCGTACCGCTACCTGATTGCGGCAGGCATCGCGTTTGCCTGGTGCGTTGCGACGCGTCGCTCGCTGCGATTTCCGCTGCGCAGTCACGTGCGCTTCCTGTTACTGGGCACCTTCCTGTTCGGGCTCAATTACCTGTCAGCCTATCAGGCCCAGTTCTATATCAGCTCGGCGCTGAACGCGATCGGCTTCTCAACGATGATCGTGATCAACATGCTGAATGCGTGGCTGTTTTTCCGTCGCCGTCCCACGGGGCGTATGTACCTCGGAGCGGCGCTGGGTATTGCCGGAATCCTGCTCGTTTTCCTGCCCGAGGTGGAAGAGGTAGCCCTCACCGACGCAATCTTGATTGGCATGTTTTTCTCGGTGTTGGGAACTTTATTCGCATCGTTCGGCAACATCGCGTCAGAGGCGATGCAGCGCGACCGGTTACCGATCATGCAGGCCAATGCATGGGGAATGCTGTACGGGGCGCTTCTGAACATTTTAATTGCAGTAGCGCAGGGCAAGCCCTTTGTCATTGACACGTCGCTAACGTATCTCGGTTCACTCGTGTATCTCGCTGTGATCGGGTCCGTCGTTGCATTCGCGTGTTACCTGACCCTGCTGGGCCGCATCGGGCTCGAGCGTGCCGGCTATGCGTCGGTGCTGATCCCCGTCGTTGCGTTGTTGTTCTCCGTGATGCTTGAAGGTTTGCAGCCGGGTGTTACGCTGCTTGCCGGGCTGACGCTCGCCGTCGCCGGTAACGTCTTTGTGCTCAAGAGATAACGTCATGACCTCAATATTCACCCGCCTGATGCTGTTACTGACCGTGCTGCTGGCCGGCTGCACTGCTGTACCGTCCGGGTCCGAGCTGATTCTGGTGGGCGGCGCCACCGGCCGGCAGGGTTCCGCTGTAGTGGATGAACTGTTGTCCCGCGGTTACCGGGTGCGGGCGCTGACGCGCAAGCCCGACGGCCGGAAAGCGCTGGCACTCAGTGCTCGCGGAGTTGAGGTGGTCGCCGGCAATTACGGTGATCGTGCATCGCTTGACGCTGCGATGAACGGCGTGTCGCGGCTATTTTTCTACAGCGGTTTCTCGCGCAATGAACTTGAGGAAGGGCGGACGGTGATCGCCTCAGCCCGGGCCGCAGGCATCAGGCACCTCATCTACAGTTCCGGGGCTGCCGCAGAACCTGGTGTAGGCATTCCCGGCGCCAAAATGACGCTGGAACAGGAAATTATTGCCAGCGGGATTCCCTATACCGTGTTCCGGCCCGTTGCGTTCATGGAAAATTATGCCGGACTAAAACGTCGCTTCATCACTGAGGGCGTCATCGATTCCCGTGCGCCTGACCGGCTGCTGCACTTTATTGCTGTGCGTGATATCGGGTTGCTGGTCGGTGCGGCATTTGCCGCCCCGGATGACTGGCAGGGCTTAGCGATCAATATTGCCGGAGACCGGCTCAGCGTGGCAGACCATGTGGCGGTCATCAGCGACGTTACCGGCGAGGACATCCGCTACAAGCAATTGCCGCTGGACGAATTTCTGGACAGCCTGCCACCGCCCCTGCGCCCCTTGTTTCGCTGGTATCACGAGGTGGGCTACACCGCCGACGTAGACGCATTGCGCGAGCAGTTTCCGCAGCTTATGACACTGCGGCAGTGGCTGGAGGCCAACGGCTGGGGGGACTAGACTAGAGGAATGCTGTTACCTGAACACACCCTGCACAAACCAACCAGCCTGAGCGACTGCCTGCAGCAACTCAGTGACCTCGGCGCCGGTGAACAGGAGCGCCATGATCAGGTGCAGCTCGTCGCCGGCGGCACGGATGTCATCTTCAACATGCGGCTGAAGTTTTTTCAGCCTGACCATCTGATCAGTCTGCGGCGACTGCATGAGCTGCAGCAGGTCGAGGAACTGCCGGACGGCGGTTTGCGCATCGGCACCGCCTGCCGCCTGGTAGATCTCGCGGACGACGCGCGCATCCAGCAGCGATTCCCGGCGCTCAGGCAGGCGATTGATGCCGTTGCATCCGTGCATATACGCAACATGGGCACGCTCGGCGGGAATATTTGCCTGGAGACGCGCTGCTGGTACACCAATAATTCGGACGACTGGCGGGAAGGTCGCGCGGGTTGTTTCAAAACCGACTGCGAGCACTGCCACGTCATTCCGAGCAGCGAGCAGTGTCACGCGATCAACAATGCCGATACGCCGCCGGCACTGATTGCACTCGGTGCAACGTTAACCATCCAGAGTGTGCGCGGCTGTCGCGTATTACCCATTGCAGAGTTTTATCAGCCGGACGGTATGGCGCACATGGCGTTGGCTGCGGATGAAATCGTCACCCATGTCACATTGCCGGCATCCATCGATCGCGCTGTGTTTATCAAGTACACACCACGTCGCGGGATGGACTTTTCAATCGGCGCGGTGGCAGTGCGCTGTGATGGCCAGGGGGAAGAAGCGATAGACCCCGTGATCGTGATCGCGTCGATTTCCTCGTCACCCATCATTCTGCACAAGCCCGCCGAAATCATCGCGGAACAGGGGCTGGGTGACGACGCGATTGAAGCCGCGATTGAGCACATGCGCGGCGAACTGGGTGAAGTCACGAATCTTTACGGGCGGGCAACTTACAAGAAGCAGATTGCCAAAACGCTGGTGCGGCGCGCACTCAGGCAAATCCGGAGTATGTGAGCAATGGCCAAGTACATCATGACACTCACGGTCAACGACGACGCGCATGAATTCGCCGCCGACGATACCGACACGCTGCTGGACGTATTGCGTAACCAGTTAGCGCTCACCGGCACCAAGCGCGGTTGTACGACCGGGGCGTGTGGCGTGTGCACGGTGAATAATGTGTGTGGTGAATCCGTGCTGTCATGCCTGACACCTGCAGCAGAATGGGACGGTGAATCGATCACGACCATCGAAGGGCTGGAGTCCGATGAGGAGCTGGATGCCATCCAGAGGGCATTCGTCGAATTCGGCGCTGTGCAGTGCGGGTTCTGCACGCCGGGCGTGATCATGTCGGCGAAGGCATTGCTCAACAAGTACCCGCAGCCGACCGAGGAGCAGATTAACGAGGGGATGGCCGGTGTGTTGTGTCGCTGCACCGGGCATATCAAAGTAAAAGACGCGATCCGTAATGACTTTCGCTTGCGGCACGAAAAACTGCGCATAGCGCTGGAAAAAGAATGAAGACGGCCGGAATTCGCATGAAGGCTCAGGTCGATCCGGCAGCGGTCGGCACCCGGCAACCGCGGCTGGACGGGCCGGAAAAAGTCAGCGGCCGGGCGCTGTTTACGGATGATGTTCGTCCTGCCGGCATGCTGCACGGAAAAATACTTCGCAGTAAGCACAAGCATGCGCGCATCCTCAGCATCGACACATCCAAAGCGGAAGCGTTACCCGGCGTCAAAGCCGTGGTGCTGGCCGATGATGCGAAAGGTATCTGGGCAAGTCAGAACGAGCCCGCAGTTTGTGGCACCACCACGCGATATATCGGCGAAGAGCTCGGCGGCGTGGCGGCTGTGGATGAGGCGACGGCGGCAAAGGCTGTCGCGCTGATCGAAGTGGAATACGAGGTGCTGCCGGCTGTGACCACCATCCGTGAGTCGCTGAAAGACGGTGCGCCACAGGTGGATGACGGGTTCCCGGGCAATGTGCTGTCGGAGTCCTATGATGAACACGGTGAAGTCGATGCCGCTTTCGCAGAGGCGGACCTCGTGCTTGATGACAAGTTTGTCACGCGACCGACCCACAACCTGTTTGCCGAGTATCACGTCGTGGTCGCCGACTTTTCCGACCCCGAGAAGCTCGAAATGTGGACGCCGACGCAGACTGCCTATCTGTTTCAGCAGTCACTGGCACGGGCATTCCAGCTCGGTGTCAATCAGGTGCGCATCGTGCACCTGCACACGGGTGGTGCTTTCTCCGGGCGCGGCTCGGTGCGACCGCATCACTATGTTGCCGCTATGTTGTCGCGTAAAGCGCGCCGCCCGGTGAAAATTTTCGCCAGTGGCGATGAGGAATTTCTGGTGTGCCGCGCACTCGGCGACAACGAATACCGCATGCGGACCGCGATGAAGAAAGACGGCACGGTGCTGGCGGTCGATGTCGAAGCCACGCTCGACGGCGGCGGTCAGGGGCATATGCTCGGCTATTTCGGTTGGATGGTCGGCCTGTGCATGTCCTGGATTATGGACCTCAAAGGCCTGCGCTACGCGCGCAAGGTTGTGCTCACGAATCACCGGCCGAACTTCGTCGGTCACGGCGGCATGATGATCGGCTCCAATGCTGGGCTGATGCAGCAAATCTGTCGCGGCGCACGCGAACTCGGGCTCGACCCCATGGACGTCATGCTGAAGAACGCGATTGAAACCGGGCACTGGGGGATGACCGGTGAGCATTTCGCGAGTTGTGGATTGAAAGAGTGTCTCGAAAAAGTTCGCGAGGCGTCGGGCTGGGATGACAAATACGGCAAGCTGACCCCCACGGCTGACGGTAAATTGCGCGGTATTGGTGTGGGTATGGGCTCGATGGCCGCCGGGGCGCGGGGTGCCTTTAAACACGACACGTCAGCGGCGATGGTGAAGGTTGGTGAAGACGGCCATGTCACCGTGTACACCGGTATTCCCGACATGGGGCAGGGTACCCATACCACTATGGCGCTGATTGCTGCTGAAGTGCTGGGCATTTCCGCAGAAAGTGTCCGCGTCATTGCCGGCGACACCGATACCACACCTGTCGATGTCGGCGCGTTCGCCCAGCGCGGCACCATACAGACCGGCAACGCAACGAAGAAAGCCGCGGAAGAAGCCCGCGATCAGCTGGCACAGAATGCAGCGGAACTGCTCGAGGTTGATGTGTCCGAGCTGAAGTTTGCCAACGGTCAGGTCTTTGTCAAAGACGATCCGGAGCGTTGCCTGCCGTTCGCCAAAGTTGCGTTCGGCACGCTGCACAGTAAAGAGGGCCGCTTCGTGATGGGTCGCGGCTTTCACACGACACCGGTCGATTTCGGTACGGCGGCGTGGTCTTTCGGCGCTCAGGTTGCCGAGGTCGAGGTCGACCCCGACACGGGTGAAGTCAATGTGAAGCATGTCTGGGTGGCTCACGATTGCGGCCGGGCGATCAATCCGCTCGCGATTGAGGGGCAGATTGACGGCCAGGTGTATTCCGCGATGAGTCAGGTGCTCTACGAAGAAGTCGAGATGGACGAGGGGCAGTACCTGAATCCGTCGCGTCTCGAGTACAAAATGCCGCGCACCTACGAAATGCCGGAGGTCGACTACTTTATTGTGGAGTCAAATGATCCCTACGGACCGTTCGGCGCCAAAGAAGTGGGTGAGGGCCCGATTGTGGTGGCAGGCGGTGCGATTGCCGCCGCTGTATCCGATGCCGTCGGCTCTTTCCTGCCGGAAATTCCGATGACGTCGTACAAAGTCTGGCGCGAGATTACCAAGAACCGCAAACGCGAGCAGGCTGCCGCTCAAGCCTGAGTCGTAATCCTCGCGGCAAACAAAAACGCCGGCTTGCGCCGGCGTTTTTGCGTTTCGTGCCGATGTATCAGAAGCGGTACAGGAACTCCGCTCCGATGCGGCGCAGACCACCCGGGTGGCCAAAGCTGCCGCCGAATTCCGGCGCGGGGATGACTTCCTCGAGGTAGTCCTCATCAGTCAGGTTGTCGACCCAGATAGCGGCCGTCCAGGTGTCGGTCTCGACGCCGGTCCGCAGGTTGAGCAGTTCGTACGCATCACGACGGGTCTTCGTGTAGTTGCCCGGTGTAAACGGACCGCCCACCGCGGGCACGAGTTCGAAGCCGATCGGCCGCGACTGATCCTGCACGGCGTGGAACCAGGTCTTGCCTACCGCTGAAATATTCAGGTTGGCGAAGAATTCCATTTCGTCGTTAACCGGCAGGTTGAGATACGCACCGGCGGTGCCTGTGTAGTCCGGCGTGTAGGGCGAGTCATTGCCGACCGTGTCCGGTCTTGCGCTGTTCTTCTTGATCTCAGTGTCATTGAAGTTCGCACCGATATAGAGATCCAGCCATTCCGTCGCATCCCACGTTGCGGCAAGCTCCAAACCGCGCAACTGCACATCGTCGATATTCTCAACCACGCGCAGCAGGCCGAACGGACCGACGATGAATTCGAAGAACTGCATGTCATCGACATCAGTCTGGTAAATCGCACCTTCCAGCCGCAGTCCGCCGTCAAGCAGACTGGACTTAAAGCCCAGCTCGATCGCCGTACTGGTTTCCTTGCGGTAGTCATCGGTGATGTTGATCTGCGACCGACTGGTTTCCAGACAGCCCGGCACTGACGGATCACACAAACCGTTGTTGCCAAACTCATCAAACAGCAGATTGTTAATGAAGGTGTCTACCGTCGCTTCGGAGCCCTGGCTGTTGAAGCCGCCCGAACGGAAACCCTTGCCCCAGCTGGCGAACACGGAGGTTTCGTCTGTCACCGTCCAGTTAACGCTGAGTTTCGGTTGAAGCTCGCTGAAGTTTTTGTTCTTCGGCTCGATGGGGCCGTTACACAGACCCGGGTTCAGCGGTGTCGTTGAGTCGACCGGCCCGAACGGCACACAAGGATTGATAAAGCTGGCTGACGCACCGTCGGCGGGCGTCGGCACCTTGTTGCGCACTTTGCGCTCCTCGCGGTCGTAGCGCAGCGCGAGATCAGCAGTCACAGTGTCACTGATATCCCAGCCGACCTGACCGAACAGGCTGTACACGTCGGTATCGAACTGATCCCACACCAGCTGTTCCGTCGGATTGCTCGGGTCGGTGGTGTAGGGCTGCATGATGACTGTGCCGCCGCGGTAGGTCGGCGGGTTCAGATTGTCGACACCCGTCGAGACCGCCACTTCACGATCAATATTCAGGTAGTAGATACCGGTCATCCATTGAATCGGCCCGTCGTTGTCAGACGTCAGCCGCACTTCAAAGCTGTAGTCTTTCTGGTTGCGCATCTGGAACTGCGTGCCGTCACAGGTTGTCGGTGTGTAGGCACCGAGCAGGGAGTTCGGGAAGCCCGGCGATGCGCCGATGTACTGCGGCGGGTTCAGCCCGAACCCGGTCAGACCCGCGACGGTATCGATACAGGCCTGATCGGTATCAAAGAAGCTGAATGCCGCACTCGTGCCGTCAGCGCCCAGCATATTCTCGATGTCGCTGAACAACGTCCACGCCGTCAGCGTCACGCCCTCAAAGTCATGATCGAGTTTCGCGGAAAATTCCAGCGACTCCTGATCATTGGTGTGCACGACATTGTTGAAGAAGCGGAAGTCGTGATCGTTCACGTCCTCATCGAATTCCGGCGCAGTGCCGGTAAAGGCGGGGATGTGAAAAATTGAATTAAAGCGAATCGATGAGCCTTCCACCTCGCTGATGCGAACCTTCGTATCGAGTGTGGTGTTGTCGCCGAGTTCAAACTGCAGCCGGCCGGCTAAATCCCAGCTCTCCAGATTGTCGGTAATGTCATCACGATTCAGGTATTCGTTGTTATAAAAGCCATCGGTATCGTAATAAGTTGCCTGCACGCTGCCGAGCAACGTGTCGTTCAGGCGACCGCCGTAAGTGCCACTGGCGTATTTGGTGTCATCTTCGCCGTAGCCCACTTTGACATCGCCTTCGAGGCCTTCATCGGGGAGTTTGGTGCTGATGATGAAGGCGCCTGCCGAAGCGTTACGGCCGTACAGTGCACCCTGAGGGCCTTTCAAGACTTCGATCTGTTGCAGATTCGCGTACTCGCGATTCAGCGCCGCCGGGTTGGTGTAGGTCACGCCGTCGATGACGAGTGCATAGTTGTTCTCCGCATCGCGGGCGCCATTCATGCCGCGAATATTGACCTGAGTGTCACCGACTTCGGCAGCATCGACCAGCGAGACGCCGGGCGTCAGCGCAATAAAATCTCCGGCGCGATCGACACCGTTGCGCTCGATATCGCGCTCGGTAAACACGGTCACTGTGGCCGGCACATCCTGCAAGGATTCTGAACGCTTGCGAGCGAACACAGTGATTTCGTCCGGTTGTCTGACGTCCTGCGCCAGTGCAGCAGATGTCGCGGACAGTCCGCCGATGCCTGCAAGGCTGGCAAGGGCTGCAGACAGCAGCGTGGCGGCGGGCAACCGCGCGGTGCGCAGATGACAGCGAAGATTCTTCATAGTTTCCCCCGGGAGGCTTATTAGTAAACAGCTTCTCAAAAGATAGTCTGCTCACCTGCTGTGGGTGTCAACAATGACCGCGACCGCTCTGTGGGCAGGCCGCGGGGGCCGTTCAGACGCGATAAATCGTGCGCAAAATAAAAGGCGGCGCTGTTGATACAGCGCCGCCCGGAGAACCGGTGCCGTCTGCAAATGGGGGGGAGTAGAGCGACACCGGCGGGATCACAAATTAAGACTGACGACGCGCGTGGAAGTTCCCCGCGCGCCGCAGCAGGGTGATCTACCCGCATTCGGTTCTATTGCCTGCAAAGACGGCTTGCGCCGGGCTGCAGCTCGCCCAATTTCCAGTCGCCCACAGAGATGCGCACCAGACGGAGTGTCGGGTGGCCGACTGCAGCGGTCATGCGCCTGACTTGCCGGTTACGGCCCTCCAGCAGCGTGATCTCCAGCCAGGTGGTGGGAATGTTTTCGCGGACCCGGATCGGCGGGTCGCGCGGCCACAGGCAGGTGGGTTCGTCGATGATGCAGGCGCCGGCCGGGAGGGTGCGTCCGTCTTTTAAGTCGACGCCGCTTTGCAGTGTCGTCAGCGCCGCGCTGTCGGGTTCGCCCTCGACCTGCGCCCAGTAGGTCTTGGGTGCCTTGTACCGCGGATGAGTGATTTGCTGCACCAGCCGGCCGTCGTCGCTCAGCACCAGCAGCCCTTCCGAGTCGTAGTCCAGCCGGCCGGCAACGCGCAGGTCTTTGTCGTCGACGAATTCGGCCAGCGTGCGCTTGTCGCCGCTGGGCCGGAACTGCGACATGACGCGAAACGGCTTATTCAGGAGTAAGATGCGGGCCATAGCCGCATTTTGGTTTCAGGAGTCGCGACATGCAAAAAGTAAATTCGATATTCGTGGTGTTTTTCACGCTCATGGTTTCGTCGTTTGTCGTGTCCGGGTGCATCGCGGGCCCCGCGCAGAGTGACCGGGCCGCTGCCGCGATAGCGGATCCGGACCGTTCAGCTGAAGCGCGTGAGCGCGATCTGCGCAGCCGGCCGGATGCGGTGCTGCCGCTGCTCGATCTGGAGCCCGGCGACACTGCGGTCGATGTGTTCGGCGGGGGCGGCTATTACGCCGACCTGATGGCGGCTATGGTCGGTGACAGTGGCACGGTGTGGTTGCACAACAACGCACAGTACGACCGCTACGTAAAAGAGAGTAACGATGAGCGCTATGGCGGCGACGCGCGGCCGCCGGTGCGTCTGCTGCGCAGTGAGATAGATGATCTCGGTATCGCTCCGTCAACGGTCGATGCGGCACTCCTTGTGATGTCCTATCACGATCTTTATTACAAGCCGAAGGATCAGGAAGGGCCGTATCCCGATGTACCGTTGTTCATGAGCAATCTGAAGTCGGCCCTGAAGCCCGGTGGCCGGCTGGTCATCATTGACCATGCGGCTGCGGCGGGCACCGGCAAGGCGCCCGCGCAGGATTTACACCGTATCGACGAGGCCTTTGCCCGACGGGACTTCGAGCAGGCCGGTTTCCGGTTCATCGCCAGTGATCCGGCGCTGCGCAACCCGGCGGATGATCACAGCAAAATGGTTTTCGACAAGGCCATCCGGGGCAAAACCGACCGCTTCATTCTGGTGTTCGAGAAGCCCTGATACGGCGCTCCGGCCCCCGCTTGTGGTACCCTGCGGAAAATAGGGGGCTATCACTATGGAAAGGGATTTCAAGGATTGGGGTGGCAACATCCTGGCACTCGTAGCGGTCGTACTCGTCAACGCGATCGCAACCGGATTACCTCTCGGCGGCGTCACAACGGGCGAAGTGTCTGCCCGCTACGAGTCGACCTTCACACCGGCGGGTTACGCATTTGCTATCTGGGGTCTGATATACGTCGCACTCTTTGCGTTCGTGCTCTATCAGGCTGGCTCCGGCAATCGTAATGACGAGCAGCTGGCGCGGATCAGCCGGCCCTGGCAGCTCAGTTGTCTGTTTAACGTCGTCTGGATATTTTTCTGGCACTACGACTTCCTGCTGTTATCGATGCTCGCCATGCTCGGCTTGCTCCTGAGTCTGGTTACTATCTATCGGGAGCTGGGTATTGCGGTCACACCCGCACCCCTTGGCCGCAAGCTCTTCGTGCATGTGCCGTTCAGTATTTACACCGGCTGGATTTGTGTCGCCACGATTGCCAATTTAAGTGCGGTGCAGGTCGGCACCGGCTGGGAGTCGCTGATTTTCGATGCTGAAACCTGGACGCTGCTTAAACTGGGTGTAGCAGGCGCCATCGGGGCAACACTGATTTGCCGCCGCCGGGATATTGCGGCGACGCTCGTGGTTGCGTGGGCGGCCTGGGCAATCAGCGTCAAGCAGGCGGGTGTTCCGGCAGTCGCCGGTGCGGCACAAACACTGACCTACATTGCCCTGCTCCTGGTCGCGTTCGAGATAGTACGACTGACCGCCAACCGCGGCGACACCTGATCTCCCGGCGGCGGACATGGATTCAGTCTGGCTGCTGATTGCATTACTGTTCGGTCTGCTGGCGCAGCAGGTGCGCCTGCCGCCGCTGGTCGGCTTTCTGCTGGCCGGTTTTGTACTGAATGCGCTCGGTGAGGAGGGCGGTGAGCTGCTCAAGCTCGCGTCGGACTATGGTATCTACCTGCTCCTGTTTACGGTCGGGCTGAAGCTCCGCTTAAAGGAATTCGCTGACCCGGCCATCGGCGGGGGTGCGGCGACGCATATGCTGCTGATTACGCTACTCGGCGGCGGCGCGTTTCTGCTGCTCGCCGGTATCGGCTTCGGCCTGGTGGAAACAGGCGATCTCGCCAGCGCCGCGGTGATTGCGTTCGCGTTCAGCTTCAGCAGCACGGTGTTTGCCGTAAAGGTGTTTGATGAGCGCGGTGAAAGTCGTGCCCGGCATGCGGTCATTGCGATCGGCATACTGATTATTCAGGACGTGATCGCCGTGTTCTTTTTACTGCTGGCGGAGCAGAAGATGCCCTCAGTCTGGGCGCTGGGACTGCTGGCCCTGCCGCTCTTCAGGCCGCTGTTGTTGCGAGTTTTGGAGCGCGCGGGTCACGGCGAAGTGCTGGTGTTGTTCGGGCTGGCCACCATCGCACTGGCGGCGGAGTTATTTGATGCGGTGGGCATGAAGCCGGGCATCGGCGCGCTGGTGTTCGGCATGCTGCTGGGCGGGCACCGCAAGACCGTTGAGCTCTACAAGGCGCTGTTCAGCTTCAAGGAATTTTTTCTGCTGGGCTTCTTTTTGTCGATCGGTCTCGGGGCGATGCCCACGCTCGACAGCCTCATCATCGTGGCGGGCCTGCTGTTGTTGCTGTTGCCGGTCAAAACGTTTCTCTACTTCTGGTTGCTGACCCGGTTCCACGTGCGCGCCCGCACGGCATTTCTGTCCGCATTAAGCCTCGCGTGTTTCAGTGAATTCGGTTTGATTGTTGCCCGCGAGGGCGAGGCAGCCGGTCTGATTTCGGCAGACTGGATGGTAGTGATGGCACTGGCTGTCGCCGGCAGTTTCGCGGTCGCCTCGGTGTTGAACATTCGTGCTCACGAATTGTATGAGCGGCTCCACCGTGTTGTTGCGCGATTCGAAACGCAAGAGTGCAAAGACAATGTGGCGCCGGCAGACCCGGGCGAGGCTGAAGTGCTGGTGATCGGCATGGGCCGGGTGGGTCGCGGCGCATACCGGTCCATGCGCGATGACTACAGCGAGAAGGTGCTGGGAATCGACGCCGACGAGGAGCGCGTCGAGCGGCTGCGCGGCGATCTGGTGAACGTGATCTCAGGCGATGCCGAAGACATCGATTTCTGGCGGCAGATTCTGCGGCCGCAGATCCGTCTCATCATGCTGGCATTGCCCACGCATGACGACATGCTGAAAGTGGCGAGCCTGCTGCAGCAGGTCGGTTTCGACGGACGTATTGGTGCCGTCAGCCGCTATCAGGATGAGCAACTTGAGTTGATCAATGCCGGTGTCGATGCTGCGTTTAACTACTATCAGGAAGCGGGTGCCGGTTTTGCCGATCACATCATGCGGCAGATGGGCGAGAGCAGGTTGCCGGAACCCGATCGCGTCGGCTAAGCGCGCACCTAGTCGGGATAACGAATGCCCGTCACGTAGTAAACGACGCTGTTGCCGTTGAGATCCAGCTTTATTTCATCGTCAACACGGCGCTTCAGCAACGCGCGGGAAAGCGGCGAGTCCATACTGATATATTCCGGCGCAGCGTCCGTCTCGTCGGGTCCCACGATGCGATATTCGACTACGTCACCGGTATCCTGCTCCAGCGTTACCCACGCGCCGAAAAAAACGGCGTCGCGGTTGGCAAATTCTCGAACGATCTGCAGCGTTGGCAGGCGTCTTTGCAGGTAGCGGATACGCCGGTCGATGCCCGCCAGTTCTTTCTTGCGATAAATGTACTCAGCGTTTTCGCTGCGGTCGCCTTCAGCGGCCGCAGCGGCGAGCGCTTTGACGACGCCCGCACGTTTCTGCCAGAGCGCCTTATCTTCCTCCTGGAGCGCTGCGTAGCCCGCCGCCGTGATATACGGCGACGAGGGCGGCAGTTTTGGACGCCAGCGTCCCACGGCTAGCGGGCGCGCAGATCGACCGGGCGGCCGACGTTAATCTTTGACGGGCGCCGGTGTCTGTTCAATCGCATAGTTCTCAAGCGATGACAGGCTGGGCCCGTAGACTTCCGTCGGTGCTTCCAGATACTTCGGATCAATCGCTTCAGCGGCAGCTACCAGATCGTCCGGCAGCACGTCGAGGCTGTCGATGCTACCCATGTAGCAGGTGTAAACGATGTGCCCGGGAGTCTGGCCCATCAGCATCCATGGGAGCCACGGTGTAATCCGGGCCCAGGTGCCGTTGTACTTGGTTGTCGTCAGGTCCGGGTTCTGCAGATCATCGACGTCAATGTTGTACTGAAAAATCTCTGTGACGCGATTCATTGATCCCGATGATTCACGCGGCCATTCATCCGGCTGCAGTGCGCTCGGGTAGAAGAGGTTAATGCGCGTGTCCAGGCGTGCATTGTTGTTGTACACCGCTTTTTCCCAGGGCAGCTTGAGCGGGATCTTCGGGAACGGCTGGCCCGCGTTCAGGCCACCGTAGTTCGGCGGCTCCGGGAAGAAGGGCGTAATGTCGTAGTTGAAGGGATCGTTGGCGATCGGCACCACGCGGACAGTTTCCTTGGTCAGCGGATTGCGCCATTCGCTCATGATGTCGCCGGAACGACCGAAGCGCTGTTCGCGATAGAAGCCGACTTCCCTTAACACCTTGTGATAGCCGATCCCGTCGTCTTTCGGCAGCAGCCGCGCGCAGGAAAAGCCTTCCATCATGAACAGATCGCGCACCACCTTATCGGGCATCACGGCGGATACCATACCTTTGTACCAGCCGTATTTGGTTTTGCTGCTGTCGAGATTACCCTGCAAACGCGCATAGGCAATCATGTTGTCTTCCGCGCTTTCGATCAGGTTGAAGTTAGGGCCGGTGACGGAATTGGCGGAACCGGAATTATTGCCTGTGGCCGCGCCGACGCTTGAGCCGACACTTGCGCAGCCGGTTGCGGCCAGTGCAGCTGCTGAGGCGGCACCGATGCCGACCTGATTCATAAAGTCGCGACGGGAGAAATCTGCCATGTTGAATTCCTTAAGGTCTGTACTCTGTTGTTGCCCCGGCCTGCAGCCGATGCACTACTGCAGGCGAAGCTAGCAGACTGCCCGAAGCGCCGCAATCGTGGCAAATGGCCATGCGGGGCATGACGTGCCCCGGATGAATTCAGTGATGGTATATATATACCGTATGAAAACGTGGAAGAAAGTGTTTGCGGGTGCGGCGGCCTGTGCCGTTGTCCTTGCCGGCTACGCGTGGTGGCAAAACCGGCCGCCGCAGCTGGTAGGCCCCGACTACTACAGTTACTACCTGGAGCAGGACACCCGACCGGTCGGCCGCATCGGTGTATTCGTGTCGCATCTGGTCCTGCCGGAAGATTATCGCGAAGAGGACTACGTGACGATCGCCGGTAAATCCTATCAATACATCCCCTGGCCGATACGCGAGGTCGTGCAAATCGACCGTGGCCTGGTGTTGCTGGATCGCGATCGCTACTACGAATTCGAGGAATTTGAACCGACCGATCTGGTCGACCACACAGGCAGCAGTGTGGACGCTGCCGGCGTACCGTACATCGACAGATACCGTGCCGGCGAGATTGAATGGATGCCGCCCGGTTCATCGCACCTGAGTCATGGCGCATTTCTCTATACAGGGCAGAAGTCCGGCCAGTCAGTGGTCGAACAGAAGCTTGCCGTCAAAGCAAAAAATTACTACTACGCACCCGGCAAAGGGTTTCACGATGGTCGTGTGCCGCATGAAGAAGGGAATCGTTACATCGTGTTCAATGCGATGCAGAAACTTGAAACCAAATACGGGTCGTTTCCCTGGCGCTGGGTAACGTCGGATAATCCGACCCTGCAGCGCGAGGCGCTATTCGATCTGCTCGACGAGGGCATCGATACGCTGGTGCTCGCTGCACCGCGACCCATTTATTCACACCATGAGGAATTTAACGGCGCGTTTAAACATGCCGTGCACTTCCTGCATGAATGGCAGGAAGCCAACGGCGGCCATGAGGTCAAAGTGATCATCACGCCGCAGCTGTCCGAGTTTGAACGGATGTATGACACGCATGCCAACATCCTGCGTGACAACCTCAAGAGCATACCCGAGGGCGTGTCGCTCAAGCTGGTGCTGTCGGTGCACGGAATGCCGTGGGACAACGTGCCGCACGAGGCCTGGCTGAAGCTGGCGCCGAAGTTTGTTGACGGTTCACTGGCCCGGGCGGCCGAAGTGATGAAGGACTACGACTATAAGCGGCTGGCGATCGTGCAGTCGCAGGATCATTTCGCCGACCCCCATAACGATCCGGACAACCGCTATGTGTCAACGAACGAAGCGTTCTGGCAGGCCATCGAGGAAGGCTACGACTATGTGTTGAATATTCCGCTGGAGTTTTTTGCCGAAAACACCGACACGATGTTTTATCACGACATGGCCAATTACGAGTTTTTCGATGACTACGACGTGTACGAGACTGTGCAGTACACCGACTGGTCAAAGCCGTGGCGTAAGCATCTGGAGCAGGACGGGACACAAGTGATCTACGGCGGTGTCGCCGCGCATGAATTCTCCGGCCCGATCATTGACGCCTTTGCCGAGGCTATCGACACCATACTGTCGCAGGGTATGCAGCCGCTCGAGACGCCTGCAGAATCCCCTGCGACGCCGCAGACGCAGACTACCGCCAGTCGTTGACCGCGCGTATATAGTCCGCGAGTTCCTCTATCTCGGTGCCGGTGAGCCGGTCGGCGAAAGCCGGCATGCTCATCGTGTTGTTACCGCCGTTGCTGATGGCCGCAATCACTTCTGTTCTGCTGGTGCCGTATAGGCCTGCAAAGTCACGGCTGCTGAGATGACAGGCTGCGCAGTTTTCGCTGAAGAGTTGGGCGCCGGCACTGTCGCCGTCCTGCGCTGCTCCGGGTCGCCATTGTTTCTGTGCGGTCGCCATGCGCTCCGGCGTCCCGCGCTTGTCACGCACGACGCGAAAGCCCATGTTGGTGGCACTGCCCGAGCGCGGTCGGCCGGCACGGACCGTCACGCTGGAACGCTCGACCAGATTCAGGAATGAGCCGCCGCGAATAATGCCGAAGTTACAGGCTTGCGGGTCTGCTTCTGTCCATGCGCTGCCGTCGGTCGGCGCGCCTTCATAGTCTTTGTGGTTGCAGTCTGCGACCCATTCCCAGACATTGCCCTGCATGTCATGCAAACCAAACGCGTTCGCCCGGAAGCTGCCAGCCGGCGATGACTGGCGAAAGCCGTCGTCGCAGGGAAAGCCGAGTTTGTCGGCTTCGGCTTGTCGCGGGCTGATCGTGTCGGCACCGGTGCCGCGCACATTGGCAAAGTCGCACGCATCGGCCTCTGCTGTGCCCCAGAAGTAGGGTGTGGTGCTGCCGCCCCGCGCGGCGTATTCCCACTCCGCCTCCGTGGGCAGTCGATAGTGCGTGCCCGTCACCTCACTGAGCCAGACGGCATAGGCTTCGGCATCATGAAACGACACGCATACAACCGGCTGATTCGGCCACTGCAAAAAAGCGGTGTGTTCCCAGCTGATGTCTTTGCGAATCGCAAAGCCGCCGGGTTTGCTGAACTCCATGCAGCGATCCACGGTCGCGTAGCCGGTGGCCGCGACAAATTCGGCGAACTCGGCGATCGTCACTTCAAATTTGCCGATCGCAAACGGGTACGCGAAGGTGACTTCGTGTTGCGGCCCGTCGTTAGTTGCCGGTTTGCCGGTGCGCGGGTCTATGATGCGGTCGTCCTCAGCGGTGCCCATCAGAAACGTGCCTGCGGGCAGGGAAACCATCTCCGGGCAGGCTGCACAGTCGCGAAAACTACTCGTGCCCGGGTCGGGGTTCAGGGTGCAGCCCGCCAGCAGCAGACTGTAGGTCAGTGCAGAGCGTAAACGAGGCCCTGTGACCCTGGAAACGATCTCAGACAAACAAATCTGCATGATCCCTGATGAAATCGTCGATCGAATTGGGTGCGCGGCCTAAGAGCTCTTGCACGGTGTCGGTCGTGTGGTCGAGCGAACCATTGGCGATCGACTCAAGTTCCATCGCGACGGCATTCACGCGCCATTCGTTATAGACCTTGCCCAGTGCTTCGCGGAACGCCGGCAGCGGCAGATCGATGTAGTTGAATTCTTTGCCCAGCACGTTGCTGAAGCGGGCCGCGATGTCTTCCATCGTGACGAGTTCCGGCCCTGTCAGGTCATAGCTTTTGCCTTCGTGGCCCGGTTCCGTCAGCACCTTAGCGATCACTGCAGCGACGTCGCGCAGATCTGTTGCACAAATAGGTGCGTTGCCCAGCGGCAATACGATGTTGCCGCTTGCTTTGATGCGCGGGGCTGACGCGACGAAGGTTTGCATGAAGAACGCCGGCCGGATCATCGTCCAGTCCAGACCTGAGGCACGCAGGTGCTCTTCCGTCGCGACATGAATACTGGTGATGGGATTGGTTGACCCCGGGATCGATTCCAGCGATGAAAAATAAACGATGTGCTGTACACCGCATTCTTTGGCGACATCGATGAACTGTTTTTCGATTTCGAGCTGATTCTCGACGTTGGGCATGACCAGTACGGCCTTCTCAATGCCGGCCAGTGCGGCCTGCAGAAATTTGCGATCTTCCAGATCGCCGTAGACAAGGTCGGCGTCCATATCGAGCAAATCGCCGGCTTTTTCGCGATTACGCACAATTGCGCTGAAAGGAACGTCTGCCTCGGTCAGCTGACGGGCGAGTTCGCCGCCGGCTTTGCCGGTTGCGCCTGTAATGAGAATCATCTTGTTATCCTTCGTTGTATGGACTCATTGCTGAACAAAGAGCGTGCCACGGAAATTATGGCACGCGAGAGTATAGACGGTCTGATTGCCCGGCTACCGGTCAACCGCTACTACGTCAGTAACTACGCGGGAGCGTCCGCCGTGGCGCAAGTTGATGATAACGGCGGCTACTGGGTGGTGTTACCGCGGGATCCTCAGGCGCCGGCGGCACTGATTGTTCCGGAGTCAGAACTGCAGGACCTCGCTGCGGAACAGGAGCGGGGGCGGGGAACCTGGATAGACAATGTCTGCAGCTATGGCGATACATTGCATGACACTGCATCTGGGGATGTTGCGGGCACGCTGATACCAGCCCTTAAGTCTGCCGGCCTCGACGCCGCGCATTGTGCGACGGACGACCCACGCACAGCAGGGTGGCTGACCGCTCATGGCAGTGAGCGCGTCCGGATGAGTTACCGGCCGGAATTGTTTAACGAGATCAGGCTGGTCAAGAGTGCGGCCGAAATCGAATCACTAAAGCAGGCTGCTCATGCCAATGAGATGGGTTTGCTGCTGGCATTTGACTCGATGGCCGCGGCATCGACGCCGGAAGAACTGGAAAACTTTTACATGATGACGATGGCGCAGCAGGGCGGCCGGGGTGTGCAGCTGCATGTCGCTCAGGGCGGGCCAGCCGTGGCTGCCGTTGGCAGCCATCACCCGGTGAGTCTGGCAGCGCTTGGCACCTGGCGTCACTATCACGCAAGTATCGGGCGCACTGCCGCCGTGGGTGAGCCCGACAGGGCGCACCGAAAAACTCACGCACACCTGCTCGCGGGCTGGGAAACGGCCAGCGAGCAGTTGCAACCGGGAGTCAGCTACCGGGAAGTCAGTCAGGCCATCGGCGCTACGGTGCGCAGCGCCGGGCTGAAAAATTTCTGCGACCCGCGGGTGCACAGCATCGGTCTTGAGCCTGTGGATGACCCGCGACCTTTCGGCGCAGCGCCGCGCATGCTGCAGGAGACAGATGTCACGCTGGAGCCGGACATGGTTGTCACCGTTGCGATGTTCCATGACCTGTCACATGACATGTCTCATGCCGAGACAGGTGTGGGCGCATTCCGCTTGGAGGATACGGTACGGATTACCACCTACGGACACGAGCGTTTGAGTAAATCAGACTTTACTATGCTGGTGTCTGACACTACCGCCTGAAAATGATCTGTATGACTGGAATACGCGTGAACAGAAGTGCTTTGTCGGCTGCCGCTTTGCTGCTCTGGCTGGGGGTTGCCCCGGCCCAGGACCCGTACTCGGAAGCAGAACTCAAAAAACTTGACCCGGCGGCAGGCGAACAAGCCTGGCAGCAGAACTGCGCGTTCTGCCACACCGCTCAGCAGGGCGGCCCTGACATGTCCGGCCCGAATTTGTACCGGCTCTTCAAGCGCAAGGTCGGCAGCAAGGACGGCTTCGCGTACTCCGAAGCGCTTGCCGGCGATGGCCGCGACTGGTCACCCGTATTGTTTGCTCAATACATCGCTGATCCTTCTGCAACCATTCCGGGCAACGTAATGCCCGCCGTAAATGTGTCGGCGGATCAGGTGGCGGCGCTTACTGCCTATGTGATGCGGATCAGTGGTTCGGTCGACTGGGACGCCGCCGACGCGCCGGCCGCGACCGGTGGTCTGGATGCCGATTTGCGTGCGAATGAGCCGGAATTCTGGAAGCTCTACACCGAAAACACGGTGAAGTTCACGATACCCCGTGACAATGGCGAGACTTATTCCTTTGTCGCTTACTTCAATGATGACGGCACGATCACCGGTAATAATCGTGGCATGAAGGGCATCTGGCGCATGCGCGACAAGCGCACCTTCTGTTATGCGCTGGAGCGTCTCGGCGTGCACCCCTACGAGTGGATGCACTGTTTTCGCCCCAGGGCGCCGAAGAACCTCGAGTTCGGCAGCGTGGCCGGCAGTTTTGCGCCGGTGAAAGGCAAGGATGACTTTCAGATCGAGTACGGCTTTATCGAAGGTCGTCCGCATCCCCTCGAGGGCGATGCGCACCCTGACTACTGGACCTTCCTGTTCAGTACCACGAGTCGTTACGAAATCAAGGTCGATGACAAGACTGAGATTGTTGACGCCTGGTTCAATCCGGACAAAACCATCACCAGCGCGCAGGGTGTGACCGGAACCTGGTACACCCGGGGTGAAGACGGCAAGCAAACAGAAATGTGTTACAGCCTCGTCGATGTGCCGGGCGTCGACGGCAAATTATCGGAATGCTTTGCACTGGTTGTCATGTTTAACCCGCGGGTTGGCGCGCGCTGGCCGTCGCGCTTTGACGAAGGCAACACCTACTGGGCCGAGACCGTTGCCGGTCGTGAGCCGCTCGGTCGTTAGTTGCAGGGAGGAAACTGAATATGCATCAATTTTTAAAAGCCGTCGTGACCATGGCAGTGCTGGTATTGCCGGTGCTGACACAAGCGGAATTCCGCGCGGATTCGCCTACCGTTCTTGTCACCGGCTCCAATCGCGGTATCGGGTTCGAGTTCGTGCGTCAGTACAGTGCAGCCGGCTGGAATGTGATCGCCACCTGCCGCAGCCCCGAAAAGGCCGATGATCTGAACGCACTGGCGGCAGACAATGCGCAGATCGTTGTCGAGCCTCTGGATCTGCTCGATCATGAAGGTATTGATGCGCTGGCTGCGAAGTACGACGGGCAGCCGGTCGACGTCCTCGTCAACAACGCAGGGCTGATGCGTGGACCGGACAAAGGCCAGATTGTCGGTTCGATTGATTACGATGAGTTCGATCGCTTTTTTCGCGTCAATGCGGCAGGCCCGCTGAAAGTGTCGGAGGCCTTCTATCCGCATCTCCAGAAGGGTGACAAAAAGGTGGTCGCTGCCCTGACGACGGGGAAGGGCAAGAAGGGCATACCGGTGCCCGGGTTTACGCTGTACAAAACGTCGAAAGCCGCGTTAGATGCTATACAGCAGGAAATGGCGCTGCGCTGGAAGCGCCGTGATGTCAAAGTGGTCACGCTGTTGCCGGGGCGCGTGCCGACCCGTGGCGAGGATACCTCGGTGGCCGCGATGAATTACGTTGCCGTCGAAGACAGCGTCGCGGGCATGATAAGTATTATCGACGATTACTCCATCGAGCATTCGGGTCGCACGATACAGTGGGACGGCGAGTGGATCGATTGATACAGGCAGACTGATATGGAACTGATTTCTTTCAAAATCACACCGAACAATCGCAAGGTCGAAGCCTTTATCGCGCATTTTGATTTGCCGGTGACGGTGCGCCAGATTGATTTCAAGCATAAGGAGCACAAGTCCGATGAGTTTCTTGCACTGAACCCGATGGGCAAGGTGCCGGTACTCGTTGACGGCGACTTTGCACTCTGGGAGTCGAACGCGATACTGGTTTACCTCGCCAAGAAGTTTCCAGAGACCCGTGCTCTGCCCGATGATGATCGCGGCCGCGCCGAGGTCGATCGCTGGCTGCACTGGCAGAGCTGTCACCTGATGCCGTTTATGGGCGCATTGAAGACGGGCGCCGAAGAAGACCCTGATGCGGTGAAGCCGTTATTTACCGTGCTGGAAAAGCAACTGGCCGACGGTCGCGACTTTATACTCGGTGACTTAAGTGTGGCGGATTTTGCGGTCGCTGCTTATCTGATGACCAAGATGGGCTCATCGTTCGATTATTCGGAGCACCCCGGAGTCGCCGCCTGGCGTCAGCGGGTCTTTGAGCTCAAAGGTTTCCAGGAAACGATCGTCAAGCTGCCGCCTGCAGCAGCCTAGCGCCTACAGCGGCTCGTCACGATGGCATTCGTCTTCAGTGCGCGGGTTGCCGTCGTCTTTACACGTAATGCCCTCAGCCGCGACCCATAGAGGCGTACCGGCGACGATCAACGTGTGCACGGCCCGGTAGCCGTCAATACCGCCGATCGACAGGTCGTGCAGCGGGTTGATGATCACGTCCAGTTTGCCTTCCTTCACCGCTTTGTCGCAGGCCGTCAGGTCGTTGACGTACTTGGTCTTGACCGTGTGTTCCGGCATGTAAGCCTGTGCTGTCTGTGTGGTCAGCGGACCTGCGCAGATGCTGATATCCGGGCGCGCGATCAGGTCATTCAGGCTGTTAATCTCTTCTGCCAGCTCGGATTTCTCCGGGATATGAATGAACTGGCTCGATGCGCTCATCGTGCAGCTGAAGCGTCGCGACATGCGGCGGCGCATGCCCTGTGTATTACCGCCCAGCGCATTCAGTTGTGAAATGAAGTCAATCTTGCCGTCGGTGAGTATGGACGTTGCCGGCAGGCGACCGGGTGCGAGTACGACCGTTTCAACTTTCAGATCAACGTCGTAGTGATCCCCGATCGCTTCGATCACCATGTCCTGATATTTCTGGCTGACTCCTGAAAAGTACCAGGAGGTATTCGCCGGAGTTTCCGGCACGCCCTGTGTCAGCTGGCGAATGACGCCGGTTTCCAGAATGTCCTTAAACATGCCCACCGGTTTCTCGGGCCAGGGTGCGATTTCGGGCTGCGGCAGGCAGTCGACCAGACGCACGATATAGCTTTGCGATGCACCGGGCATGTTGGCGGGTTCAGTTTTCAGCACTTCCTGATCACGACCGCTCGCAATAATCCGGATCCAGGCGGCGTCAATTGCGGCAACCAGTTGTTCACGGCCGCGGGCAATCTCTTCCGGACTCCAGTCACCGGTGCGCGCCGGGAGGTCTTCAATTTTTGATACGGCCGCTCCGCCGTGTGCACCTGCCGATGCAGTGCCTGTGGTCAGCAATCCTGCCGTCAGGAGAGCGATAATTGTTGAAGCAGACGTGAGCAGTCGTTTATTCATGGTTTTTCCTGCGCTGGTGTGATGTCAGTGCAACTTGATACCACTATTCGCCGACCCGGCGACAGCGGATTAGCGGGCTGTTTGCAGGTCGGACTCGGGATCAGCGCAGGGATCAGCCAGGCGATCAGTCATGCGGCTTTGCCTGCTGTGAACGGCGCTGCGCGTTTTTTGCAGCCAGCTTTTCTGCATGGCGCTGCTCGCGGATAGCCTCCATGTCATCACCGAGGTGATGTTCACCCCGTGCCTTCGCGAGCGCCATTTGTTTCTGCCGCTCTGCGAATCGCGCGCGCTGTTCCTCACTGGTTCGGGAGTAGCAGTGCGGGCAGCTTTCCCCCGGCACATAGTGCGGGTGTTCAGTTTCATCAGGGCTGAGTGGCGCACGGCAGGCGTGGCATTGCGTGTAGCCGCCCGGTTGCAGGTCATGGTCCACGGCGACACGTTCGTCGAATACGAAGCATTCACCCTCCCACAGAGAATCTTCCCGCGGAACCTCCTCCAGATATTTGAGGATGCCGCCCTGCAGGTGATAGACCTCGTCGAAACCCAGTTCCTTCAGATAGGCGGTGGATTTTTCACAGCGAATGCCCCCGGTACAGAACATCGCGACTTTTTTGTGCTTCTCAGGGTCGAGTTGTGCTTCTGCGTAGGCAGGAAATTCACGGAAACTTTCGGTGCGCGGGTTGATCGCGTTTTTAAAGGTGCCAATGCGGACTTCGTAATCGTTGCGCGTGTCGATGGTGACCACATCAGGATCACTGATCAGCGCATTCCAATCAGCCGGCTTCACATAGGTGCCCGCTGCACGCTGCGGATCAATCCCGGAGACGCCCATCGTGACAATTTCGTTCTTGAGTTTGACTTTACTGCGCAGGAAAGGAACGTCGTCGTGCCAGGACCTTTTGACATCGATGTCGCGCAGTCGTGAACCGAACTGCGGATGTTCGGTCAGCCAGCGCAGCAGACCGTCAACGGCGCTTGCCGGCCCGGCAACCGTGCCGTTGATGCCCTCGTCAGCCAGCAACAGCGTGCCACGGATGCCGTGTGCCTGCATTTGCGTCAGCAAGGGCTCGCGCAGTTCGCGATGATCAGGTAACCCGACAAAGCGGTAGAGCGCCGCCACGCACACGGGGCGGGTCGAGTGTGCTGCGTCTGGTTCGTGCGTTTTGCTCATAACGCGCGGATTATATACGTCTCCTGCCTCTATAATCGGCGCCATGAGTCAGGACCCGATACCGGAGGACAGTCGTTCTCTGCTGTACAGTTTTCGTCGCTGCCCGTACGCCATGCGTGCCCGGATGGCGCTTCGCTATGCAGGTATACGCTGCGAACTGCGGGAAGTGATACTCCGCGACAAGCCGGAGGCGATGCTTAACGTGTCACAGAAAGGCACCGTCCCGGTGCTGGTGATTCGCCCGGGCACAGCGGAGCAGGAAGTCATTGATGAGAGCCTCGACATCATGTTGTGGGCGCTCGCGCAAAACGATCCCGACGGCTGGCTGGCTGCCGACCCGGCAGAAACCAACCAGCTCATACTGGCCAGCGATGACGATTTCAAAGTCTGGCTGGATCGTTATAAGTACCCGGATCGTTACGCTGCCGAAGAGTTGGCGGGCAGCAATCCGCGTGACGAATGCTGCCGCTTTCTTGACGTGCTTGAATCCCGACTTGCCGCGCAGCCGTGGCTCGTCGCCGGCAGCCTGACGTTGGCTGATGTCGCGATCTTTCCGTTTGTCCGGCAATTCGCTCACACCGATATCGACTGGTTCCGCGGCGGCGTGTATCCCGCCGTGTGCGCATGGATGGACGTGTTGCTTGAGAGCGAGTTCTTCACGTCGGTCATGGCCAAGTACCCCGCCTGGGCGCCGGGCGACGAGGTGACCGTGTTGTGAGTGACGCGACCGCACCCGGCGCACCGAAGGCGGCGCTCTGGAGTTATGCCTTCCGGCCGTTCTTCTTACTCATGTCGGCTTTTGCAGTGCTGTCGATGCTGGTCTGGATGTTTGTGATGCACGGCAGAGGCCCTGATTTTCTGCCGGCCAACACCGTTTACTGGCACAGCCACGAAATGTTGATTGGGTTTGCGCTCGCTGCCGTTGCCGGCTTCACATTGACCGCAGTTGCCACCTGGACGGGGCGACCGCCGGTCAGCGGCCACGAGTTGTTGCTGCTCGTGTTGGCCTGGATAGCTGGTCGTGTGGCCATCGTGGCGAGTGGTATTTTGCCTGCAGTCTGGGTCGCGGCTATCGATATGCTGTTTCCGGTGCTGCTGGCCGCCTTTCTGGCACGCGAAATTGTGCTGGCGGGCAACCGGCGCAACTACCCGGTCGTTATCGTGGTGTCGCTGTTTGCTGTGTTTAACGCGCTGTATCACAGCAGCACACTGGGCATGATCGCGATGCATTGGCAGGTTGATCGTGTCGCCCTCTATCTGCTGCTGCATTTACTGTTGGCACTGATCACCGTGATCGGCGGGCGTATCGTGCCGGGGTTTACAGCCAACTGGCTGCGCGCGAAAGGGCACAGCAAACTACCGCGACAAGGCGGAGTGATCGATCGTCTGGTCATTCCGCTTACGTTGTCGACCGGTCTCTTCGCGACGCTGGTACCGTACAACCCGATCACTGGTTATCTGGCGTTGGGGGCGGCGCTGACACATGCCTGGCGCCTGTTACGTTGGCGCGGCCTGAGCACGCTGAGTGAACCGTTGTTGTTCGTGTTGCATGTAGCCTATGCGTGGCTGCCAATCGGTTATTTGCTGACTGCAGCGAGCGTGTTGGGGCTGGGGATTCCGCCGGTCGCGGCACTGCACGCGCTGACCGTCGGTGCAATCACGCTAATGGTGCTCGCTATGAGTTCTCGTGTTGCTTTGGCGCACACCGGCCGGCCCCTGCATGCACCGCGCGCTATTGTGGCGGCGTACTGGCTGATGCTGATCGCGGTTATCGCCCGGGTAATCAGCCCCTACGGTACGACTTACTATCAGCTGCTGGATCTGGCCGCGGGCAGCTGGATTGCCTGTTTCGTGATCTTTCTGTGGGTGTACGGGCCGATCTTGCTGCGCCGCCGCATCGACGAGATTCCGGGGGAAAACGGCCCAGACGATCAGGCCTGAAGGCTGCCCCGCCGGTCAGCGGGCAGAAAAAGCACTAAAAAACAAAAGCTTAACGAGCGATTCGTTGCTAAAAGCCGCGCCAGCGGGTATACTCCCATATTGCTGCGGTTGTGCCGCAGCGCCACTTAATAACAGACCAGAGCCACCACCAGAGTCGGCAATTTTCTTATGACAGATAAAATCATTCCGCTTCACGAGGAAGCGCCTCCGTTTTCTATTGGCAAAGTTGAATCGGTGGAGCCTCCTGCCGAAGGTGCCGGCAAGTACTGGTGCAAGTACACCATTGTGCAGGGTCACAACACCATCACCGGGTACCGTCAGGGCGGCGTCAAAGCCGTGCGCAAGGCTGTCGCCACCATCGTTGCTGATATGAATCAGCGCCGCATGGGCAAACGCGGCCGGGTACATCTGACCAGTTCGTCAAAGCCCAAAGCGGCTACCAACTAACGAAACTGTTTACTCCTGCTGCGTAAAGTGATGCGATTGCGCATCGCTTGGAGTAGTTGATCATGCTTGATGTGTTTGCAGCGCTGGTCGCGCTGACCGGCATTGCGCTGGCCGTTTTGTATTTACTTCGTTACCGCAACCATCCGTGGGATATTTACTATCCGGCGATTGCCTGGTTGCGCGGTGGCATTTATTTTTGCGCGTGTTACACGCTGTCGTATTTGACCGGCGCGATGGAGTTGCTGCTCACGTCGCCGGTTTACACCGCCGAGCAACTGGCCGACAGCGGCTGGGTGATTTATACCGTCGCAGCACTGGGTTTCATCGTGTTTGCGTACGCCGGCGTGTGGAGCTACTTCACGCCGGTGTTTGAGCGCCGCAAAAACATTTTGATATCAGGCCTGTTCGGCTTCCTGTGGGGCTCAAGCTCCGGGCAGTTGTTCCTGTCGGTCTGGCTCTTGTGCGGCGAACTGCCGCTGCCGGCCTGGGGGTCTTCGCTCGTTGCCTTTCTCATACTCGGCGCTTATCAGCCGAACTGGCACAATATTTACTGGGATCATTACATTGCCCCGGAGCACGATACGCCGATGACGCAGGTCATTAAGGCTACCTGCTGTCACATCCCGAACCTGGCCATCATGCTGACCTACCTGACGCTCTACGAAAATTACTTTATTTTCGTGTTCGCTCAGGTCATTGCCTGCATGTCAGCCGGCATCGGGATGCGCTACCCGGCGCCCTGGGCGGAGCCGAGCAAATTAAATTATGCGGTGCGCACCGACGCGCGCGTGCCCCGTTGCACCGGCTATATTCCAGAGGATCCGAAAACAGATCCCTACACCCCGTTTTATCCCGGCTGGAAAGGGCAGCGTTAAGCGCTGCGAAGCATTGTGATGTCTGAGAGCAAGCCGGAACCGGAGCAAAACGAAGCGGTTGAGCGCGCCCGCTTAAACAGCGAAACAGCGAAAATCGCGTGGCACGAACTGCAGCGGTTTTTCGCGCAGGGCAATGCGGTGGCTGTCGCACCGCAATTGGATCTTGTGGAAGTCGCGTACCAGATAGCCTGCGACAACAAGGCATGTGTCGAGCGCTGGATGGAGCAGCAGCAGGTCGGCCCGGTGAGTGATCAGCAGGCGCGTGAATGGCTCGACGCCAACGCGCTGGTGTGGTCGGTTGTGGTGCGGCCGTGGGTGCTGGTGCAACCCATACTGCAGGAGGGAGTGATGCAGACCGACAACGGGGCAACAGACTGACGATGGAGCTGACCCGGACCCAGATTGACGAATTCCGACAAAACGGATTTACGGTCGTGCGCTCATTTTTCAGCGCCGACGAAGTGCAGCAGTTGTCAGACTGGCTCGACGACCTGCGCGACTCGGACGGCACGGAGAACGACATCGCAACCTACTTCGAAACCAGCCCGACCAGTGGCGAAACAGTTCTGGTGCGGGCGGAGCACCTGCTGGGCGAATCGGCCCCGGTCATTGCGCAGTTGTTGCTGAAGCCCGATACGCTCGCAGCGCTGCGCGCGGTGCTGGGGGACGAACCGCTACTGTTCAAGGAAAAAGCGAATTACAAACTACCGGGGTGTCGTTCCGATCTGTTGCATCAGGATCAGGCGGCAGGGTGGGGCACCTACGCCGACTTTTTCGCCACGATGTTAATTGCCATTGACGAGAATCGCGTTGACAACGCAGCCGTCAGTTTCCGCGACGCGGGCGACCACGCACACAAACTGCTGGGGCCGGAGTGGGAAGTATTGAGTGAAGATGACCCGCCGTTTCAACCGGAAAATGAATACCGGCTGGTCGAGGCGCAGCCGGGCGATATCGTGTTGTTCGATTGCTACGTGCCGCACGGGTCGCCGGCCAATCTGAGCGATGCGCCGCGGCGCAATCTGTACCTGACCTTCAATCGCAAAGCCGACGGCGATCTGCGCATGCGCTACTACCGCGACAAATGGGAAAACTATCCGCCGAACACGCGCGATGCCGCGCGTGACCGCGCAACCTTTAAAGTCTGATAATCGGGCGCAACGCTATGTACAAATACATCCGGCAAATATTCTCGGTCTTTGCACTGGCGCTGCTGGCAGTGTTAATCAGCCGCATCTACGCTGGCGACACCGACTGGACACCGCTCAACTGGATCATGCTGGGCGTCTCCGCTGCCGTATGCCTGCTGGTGTTTCAGTGCTTCGTCTACATCTTTAATTTCAGTTATGCACTGGCCTGTCTTATCAACGGCACCATCATCGCCGTTGCCGGTCAGTCACTGGCGGGCTATCTGCTCGGTGGCGCGATGGCATTCTACGGCGCGAGACTGTTGTGGTTTACGTGGAGCCGCACGCGCAGCGAGTCCTATGCCGCCCGGGTCGCCAACGTGCAGCGTGAAGATGCGAAACTGCCACCGCCGGTCAAGGTCGCGCTGTGGGTGCAGTGCACCTTGCTGTATACCTTCCATTTGTTCGGCGTCTATATCGCAGCGCTGCAGGGTGTCCTGTCGTCGGGCGTGATTGCCGGTGCCGCGATTATTATTGCCGGTGTCGTCATCGAAGGCTTGGCGGATGCGCAGAAGCAGGCAGCCAAGGCGGTAGACCGGGACAGTTTTGTCACGAGCGGCTTGTATGCCCGCTGGCGGCATCCCAATTACATCGGCGAAATTATTGTTCAGGTGGGCCTGATCGTCGCCGGCGTCAGCGCCGTCGCAGCCGCCGGTATGACCTGGGGTACGTTTGCCGCGGTGCTGCTATCGCCCGTGTATATTATTCTGCTGATGCTGTCTGAATGCCTGCGTGCGGATGATTCGATGGAGTCCCGCTATGGCGAGCGCGAAGACTTTCGTGCCTACAAAGAGAACAGCGGCAGCTTTTTACCGCGCCTGTAGCGGCCGTGGTCGGAGATAACCCATGACACAGAATTTCAGATTGATCGCCACCGCAGTATGCATCGCCGTGCTCAGCCCGCTAATAAGCTCGTTGGCTGTGGCAGGCGAGTTGCCTAACCCGCGCAGCGTCGAAGTCGGGCCGCCGCTTACGTGTGAACAGATTGAAATGATCAATGCGGTCGGCACCGAGGTCTTTTTTATCATTGACGCCCGGTCACCCTCAGAATACGACGATGCGCATGTACCGGGTGCGATGAATATTCCCTACGACAGTCTCGACTTCTTCGTTGACGAACTGCCCGAAAGTAAAGATGCCATGATCGTGACGTATTGCCGTTCCGGCGGACGTGCGACCGTGCTGCAGGGTCTGCTGAATGAGCTGGGATACACCAACGTCAGCGTTGTGCCCGGTTCGCAGATGGACCGCAGCCGTGAGGGCAGACTCGGCTTCACTTGCGGCGACTAGCCGGAACGCACCCTCAGCTTTTGTCGCGGGCACCGCTGCCGGTAGGCACGACAAAGTCGGTTGGTTCCCACTCGTAGTCAGGGTTCTCAGGCGGGATGTCCTGCGCATAGGCTTTCCAGGTATCAACCCGCTGGTTACCGATGTCCCATTCGTCCGGCAGCGTGAGAAACTCCGGCGCGTGCTTCTCGATGTAAGCGAGTACCTTCGGCGGCACTTCCTGATAGCCGCTGAGCCCTTTGTGGCTGTGCATGCGGCCGAATAAAGTCACGTCGGCAAACTCGGTACCGCCCATCTGCATGAAGGGCCAGCATTCCGAGATTCGTGAAAAGCCCGCGGTCATGCGGCAGCTTGGCAGACTGCGGTCTTCGAGTTCCTGCTTGTTAACCTGAAACGTGAAGTGCTCCGACGGCGTCACGCGGGCGCCTGTCGAAGACAATGGCCAGCCGTCCGGGTTCACGGGGTTTTTGTAATCGTGTGTGTAGTCCCACGACATCATCAGGTCGTCGCCGTAC
>JABDLC010000003.1 GCA_013001905.1 Gammaproteobacteria bacterium
ATGACGATGCACTCGGCGCCCAGCTCGCGTACTTCATTCGCAACCGCTTCCATCTCCGCGGTGGCGCCGATGTTGTCAGCGGTCAGGTCGCTGGTTGCCTCGCCAAGATCGGTGATCACTATCTTGCAGCCTTCCTGCGCCAGTCGTCTGACGATCGCTGCGCCGAGGCCTTTGCTGCGTCCCGAACCGGTGCAGATCACAACTTTATCGTTCAGGCCCTGCATCACGCTGCTCCTGCTGCCGGGATTTCATCGCTGAGCATGAACACCGGGTTATCTGCAAAGCCGCGGAATTCCGCCGCGACTTTCTGCATCGTGTCGGTCGAGACGTCTGCGCCGAAGGTGTCGAGGTTATTGATGTCGATGATCTCGACATACTGATAAGGCGCGGGCGCGTCAGTGCCGAACAGGCCGCTGATGCGATGCAGGGTGAAGCCGTCTACTGACGGCAAATTGCGGACGATCGGCAGATCGGTCGCCGCCGCCCAGGATTCGTAGGCGTCGACGTCGGCTGACGACTGTAGATTGAACATAACGATCAGGCGGCTCATGGCTGGCTCCCTTGTCTTATGGTGTTGTCTGGTGTGGTTTTCAGCTGATCTCAGCGCCAGTTTTGCGCCTCAGTCAGGCTGGATAGAATACAAAAATAATTGATGTTTGACAAGATATAGACAAAATAATAATTTGGTCATCAGACGGCGAATGACACGCGGCGAGTCCGCGCAGGAGACCCGGATGTTCAAGAAGATCAGTCATGAAATGGCGCTCGACGCGACCCGCGACGAGCAGGCGCGGCAGAATTTTGTGGCGTCACTGCGCGCCCATGTGCTCGGCGATATGGCGGAGACCATGCGGGAGCGCTACTTCGACCATTATGAACAAGACGGTGACGCGGCGCCGGACGGCCCGACGGTGCACGACCGGATGCAGGATGATGCCTACTTCCGCTTCTACAGTTCCATGCGCTACAACGCGCAGGAGATGGTGTTTCGCTCCGTGACGCCGATGGTCGACCGCAATCTGGATGCACTGATCGACCAGTCTGCAGCGATACGCGCGGCGCACGATCAGCAGCCGGAACTTCGCGCGGAGTTTGCGGTGCCGGACAGTGTCAGCAAGATCGATGTGCACCTGGCGCCCGGCAGTTATCACACGGAATATGCGCCGGGCGACGTCGCGGCAGGCGCGGTCTACGACAATTCCATCAATGTGTTCGCCTTTAATCAGATGGGCGAGGACATCTCCGACATCGGTCACACGATGGCGAACTACGTGCGTCTCAAGTTACCCGAGCTGTCACCGCAACGAATTCTTGATTGCGGTTGCACGATCGGCAGCAACACGGTGCCGTGGAAAAAAGTATTTCCGCAGGCTGATGTGCATGCGATCGACGTCAGTGCGCCACTGTTGCGTTATGCGGCTGCGCGCGCCGCCAGCATGGATGCCGACATTAGCTTCCGGCAGATGAACGCCACCGAACTCGATTATCCGGACAACAGCTTCGATATCGTGTTCTCGTCGATGTTTTTGCACGAACTGCCGCTCAAAGACATCCGCGCGTACCTGGCCGAAGCTCGCCGGGTACTGCGCCCGGGAGGTCTGCTGCTGACGATGGAATTGCCGTCGAACGCGAGCATGGCGCCCTATGAACAGTTCTATCTGGACTGGGACTGCTACTACAACAAAGAGCCTTTTTATAAGCCGTTCCGCGATCAGGACTATCGCGAGCTCTGCACCACGGCCGGTTTTCCCGCCGACAGCTTCTTTGAGTTTGCGGCGCCTCGTTACACCTACATGGACGAAGCCGACTTTCTGGCCGGGCTGAATGAGCAGAACGGTTTCGATGATCACACCGGCACGCTGCGCGATGGTTTGCGCTGGTACGCGTTCGGCAGCCGCAAACCCATTCAGGAGTAGACAGATGTCACGTATCAAAATGCAAAGTGAAGGCAAACGGCCGCGATTTTTCCCGGAGAGCGGTGCGGACGAAATGATGAGCATGATGCTCGAGCTCATGTCCGAAGTCTGGGTGCTGAAAGAGCGCGTGTATGCCGTCGAGCAGGTGGCTGCGGAGAATGGTTTGGATCTGCCCGCCGGTGTCGAAGCCTGGCAGCCGACTGAAGCGCAGGCAGCGAAACTGGCGGTCGAGCGCGATGCCTTTATCGCCGGTGTGACCCGTTCGCTCGCGGCCAACAATGTGCCGGGCCTGCATCTGCGCCGTTCGCTCGATGCGGCCCACAAGGCAGCCGAAGATGCTGAGGTGCCAGGAGACAACACTGACGATATAGTCAGAGCCGCCTGATCCGACGGATACGCATCTGCATTGACCGCCTACCCTGATCTGTTCTCGCCGCTGGATCTCGGCGGCGTCACGCTGCGCAATCGCATTGCGCATGCGTCTATTGTCACCCGCTTCGTGCGGGACGGGCAGGTCACCCCGGAACTACTGAACTATCACACGAGCCGCGCGCGGGGCGGCGCGGCCATGATCGTGACGGAACCGGTGGCGATGATCTCCGCCAATCGTGACCCGGGCCGTCTGCGCGCCTATGACGATGGCGCGCTGGACTCCCTGAAAACACTCGCGGCGGCGGTGGAGTCGGAAGGTTGCCGTCTGCTCGGGCAAATTCAGGACCCGGGGCGCGGACGTCACGAGGTCGGTCGCAATGACCGTGCGTTCGGTGCATCCGCACTGCCCGATGACCTGAGCTATACCGTGCCGCATGTCATGTCGGACGCCGACATTCGTCAGGCCATTGAGGAATGGGCAATTGCCGCCGGGCGGCTGCAGCGCGCCGGCTTCTCCGGGGTTGAGGTCTCCGCCGGCCACGGTCATCTGTTTCACCAGTTTTTGTCCCCGTGGTCGAATCGGCGCGATGATCAGTGGGGCGGCGACGTCGAAGGCCGCACGCGCTTCGTGCGCGAACTGGTTAAGGCCGTTCGCAGTGAGTGCGGTCGGCCGTTCATCATCGGGCTGAAGTTGCCCGGCGATGACGGCGTGCCGGGTGGCGTTGATCTGGATGGCGCCCGGGAGATTGCGACGGCTGTCGCCGCCACCGGCGACGTCGATTTCTGGACCTTCGCCTGGGGCTCACACGCCAATTCATTGTGGACGCATCTGCCTAATGCTCATGCAGAGCGCGCGCCCTACCTGAACGACATCGCGAGCATTGGTGCCGTCGCGCCCGACATCGCGTGCGGTGCGCTCGGCTACATTACTGACCCGAACGAAGGTGATCACGCGGTTCGTGAAGGCCTGGCCGATCTCGTGTTTCTCGGCCGGCCGCTGATTACCGACGCGGCCTTTCCCAATAAGGCACGCGAGGGCCGCGAAGCAGAAATCCGTTACTGCGTATCGTGCAATACCTGCTGGCGATCGATTATCGACGGTAAGCGACTCGAGTGTGACAACAATCCGCGTGTCGCCGAACCGGACGAAGACAACTGGCAGCCGCGACGCGCAGCATCACGCAAGAAGGTTGTGATCGCCGGTGGCGGAATTGCAGGGCTGGAGGCCGCGTGGGTTGCCGCGGCGCGCGGTCACGCGGTGACGTTGTTCAGTGCGGCGGACGAAGTCGGCGGCAAAACACGACTGCACGCGGAGCTGCCCGGTGGCGAAAACCTGAGCAGTATTTACGACTATCAGTATCTGACGGCCAAACGCCACGGGGTGAAATTTGAGCTCGGTGTTGAGGCGACGGCGGCCGATATCGCCGCGCTCGGGCCCGATCAGGTGTTGCTCGCCACCGGCTCGACCATGCGGGCACCGGCATTCATTCCGGCTGAATACATCGAGGAAGACTTCATCGTTGACCTGCGAGCCATGGCGCTGCAGTTTGTCGGGCGCAACAGTCAGGAGGACGGCCGTCTGGTCATTGTTGACCGTGATCATACGGAAATGACCTACGCAGCGGCTGAAATGTTTGCCGGTATTTTCTCGCGTGTGGCGATCGTGACACCGCGGGAGCGCATCGCGTCGGACTGCTCGTTGGTGAATCGCCAGGAAATCTATCAGCGTCTGCATGACCGGCACGTTGAGATCGTGACCTGCGCCGAGCCGCACAATCTGGATGCGCTCGAAAATGCTGAGTTAGAGGTCGTGAATGTCTATAACGGTGACGTGACGGCGCTGTCGGATATTGCCGCGATTACCTATGCCACCGCTCGCAGGCCCGACGATCAGTTGCAGCAGCCGCTGCAGGCGCAGGGTCTCAACGTCATGACGATCGGTGACTGTTACGCGCCGCGCTCAGTGCTGGCGGCTACCCGGCAGGGCTATCAGACCGCGTTAGCGCTGTAGGGCGACCGGAACCGGCTAGCGGTCGGTGCGTTCGCGGACAACCAGTTCATTCGTCACGTTCAGCAGGTCATCGAATGACTTGATGCCGTCGCCTTCAACGACGTACTTACCGTTGACGACGAGTATCGGTACCGAGCGTATGCCGTAGCGTCGAGTCAGGTTTTCCGCGCGCTTCAGGGCGCTGGTTACACCGAACGACCCGTAGGCTTCGCGGAAGTCTTCCTCGCTAACGCCGAGGTCAGCGAAGAACTTAATGATCGCATCGTCTTTCAGCAGCGTATTGCCTTTGCGGTGAATTTCTTCGAAGGCCGCCTGGTGCGCCTCTTCCTTAACACCGAGTGCTTCCGCGGTGTACATCAGCCGCGCATGAATCTGATTGTCAGGGTTCCATACCACCGGGATCTGCACGAAGGAAACGTCCGCCGGGTTAGCGGCTTTCCACTGCTCGATAATCGGCTCAAAGTTGTAACAGTGGTTGCAGCCGTACCAGAAGATTTCAGCGACTTCGATTTTGTCAGGAGCGCTACTCGTGCCCTGGCTCGTGGTCAGACGGCGGAAATGCTCGCCCTCACTGTATTTCCAGTCGACAGCTTCGTCTTCGGCTGCGCCGAGCTTGATCGTCTCGGCATCAACCGTGTCGTCACTGTCAGCCGTCGTTTCCTCCACGACATCTTCAATCACGTCTTCATCGACCGCGGTTTCATCTGCAACTGCGTCAGCCGCGGAATCAGCCGCTTCAGCCGCAGCGTCGTCAGCAGCCGTTTCGGCGACATCGGCAGTCGCGGCCGGATCAGCCTGCTGCGGATCGCCGCAGGCATTCAGCAGCAACGCGAAAGAGAGAACGATCAGTGACAGCGCGTGACGAAAATTCATAGTAATAGTCCTGTTTTGTGCCAGGGATAACTAGCGGAGGCCCTGTATGTAGGCAGCAACAGCATCGATTTGTTGCTGCGACAGCTCTGCGGCGATATTGCGCATGATTTGCGTATCGCCGTCACTGCTGCGGGCACCGCTCTTGTAATCGGCCAGTTGCTTGGCGGTGTAGATTGCGTGCTGACCCGTCAGAGACGGATAGCCTGCCGGTGCATTGCCGCGACCGGACGGGCCGTGACAGGCGATGCAGGCAGACACCTCGTCTTTCTTATCGCCACCGCGATAGATGCGTTCGCCCAGATCAGCCAGCGCCGGATCTGCTGTGCGTTGCGTGGGCGTCTGTGCGGCGTAGTAAGCAGCCACGTTGACCGTGTCTTCCGGGCTCAGGATATTGGCCTGAGCCGTCATGAGCACATCGGAGCGCGTGCCGTTTTTAAACGATTCAATGGAGTTAACAATGTAGCTGGCGTGCTGGCCGGCCAGACTCGGCCAGACCGGGTTGGCGCTGTTGCCGTCTAAGCCGTGACAGGCGCCGCAAACGGCTGCTTTGGCCTGACCCGCGGCGACATCGCCTTCAGCCAGTGCCGGCATCATGGGGGCCATGGCAGTGAAGACAATAGCAATGCGTGTTGCGTAAGAGATCATTGAGTTCATGTGGGTGATCGCTGGTTATTCGGATTTCAGTGTGTGGATTGGTGTTCGGTTAATCGATATTCGGCCGCGTGCTACACTGAGCGGCAGCGGCGAATTTTACACGAAAATCAGTGCTCCTACGTGCGAAAAAAGGCGCAAAAAAGGGCGCGAAAATGAGCAAAAAGACCGCGTCGAGACCTCCCGGAACCGAGCCAGATGTCCCTATATCCCGACGCCGACTACCTGACCGGCGCCTATCAGCCCAAACAGTTCTACCCGGATGAGGGCGTGGAAGTGGCGTTCGCGGGCCGCTCCAATGCCGGTAAATCCAGTGCGATCAACACCATCGTGAATCGCCGGAATTTTGCCCGCGTTAGCAAGCAGCCGGGCCGCACCCAGCTAATTAATTTCTTCATCCTGCGCAAGGCCGCCGGCCGCAAGCAGCCGGACGACAAATCCGCTGAGCAGCGCATTGTTGACCTGCCCGGTTACGGTTTTGCAAAGGTCGTGGAGTCGATGCAGAAACACTGGCGGGTGCTGATCACTGCGTATTTTGAAGAGCGTCAATCGATCGCGGGTGTGTTCGTCATTGTTGATATTCGCCGCGGTCTTGGTGATTACGACCGGCAGATGCTGGACTGGGCCGCCTCGCTCGGGTGTCCCGCGCATGTGCTGCTGACCAAAGCAGACAAGCTGAAACGCGGAGCGGCGAAAAACACGCTGCTCAAAGTGCGGCGCGAACTGGGTGATGCGGCGACCGTGCAGTTGTTTTCGGCTTTGAAACGCGACGGCGAGGATGAAGCACGCAAGGTGCTCGACGCCATGCTTGCGGGCGAGCCGCCCGGGAAAAATCCTGTTAAAGAATCCTGAGCGCAGAAATAAAAACGCCCCGGGCGCTGAGTACAGGGGAGCGCCCGAGGCTACGATGCCGACTTGGGGAAACCGGCATCAACCTGCCAAGGGAGGATGGCAGGGGACTTGCGTCCGGTGACAATTATCCCCTGAAACCGGGGGGGCAAAGCAAGACGCATTGCTCTAAAAGACTGTCGGATTTGCAGTAGCGCTGAAGCGACGGCGGGGCTTGGGGTCCGGGCGCGCGAGACGCGCCGGAGCGGACTTGCAGCAAGTCTAGTGGGCTTCGTCCCAGTTGGCTCCGCTGCCGGTGTCCACCTTCAGGGGCACATCGAGCGTTGCAGCAGCGGACATAATCCGGCTGACCTCACCGGTGACTTCGTCAAGGTCGCTGTCCGGCACTTCGAGTACCAGTTCATCGTGTACCTGCATGATCAGGCGGGCATTGCTGCCGGCGTTGTCCAGCCAGTCTGCCACTTCCAGCATGGCCTTCTTGATGATGTCGGCAGCCGTGCCCTGCATGGGCGCGTTGATGGCGCTCCGTTCCGCATATTGACGTCGCTGTGCCTGACGCGCGTTGATGTCCGGCAGATACAGACGACGACCGAACACGGTGGTCACATAGCCGTCCTCTTTGGCCTGCGCGCGGGTCTCATCCATGTATTTCTGCACACCCGGATAGCGCTCAAAATAGAGGTCGACGTAATCCTGTGCCTCGTAGCGGGGTATGCCGAGTTGTTTCGCGAGGCCGAACGCCGACATTCCGTAGATCAGGCCGAAGTTGATCGCTTTGGCTGACCGACGCTGTTCTGTGGATACCTCATCGAGCGCCAGATCAAAAACCTCGGCTGCCGTCGCCTGATGAATATCACGGTCTTCATTGAAGGCCGTGACCAGGCCCGGGTCGGCTGAGATGTGCGCCATGATGCGCAGCTCGATCTGTGAATAGTCGGCGGCCAGCAGTGTAAAGTTTTTTTCCGGCACGAAAGCCTGGCGGATGCGGCGGCCTTCCTCGTTGCGGATGGGAATGTTCTGCAGGTTCGGATTCGATGACGACAGCCGGCCGGTGGCGGTGACAGCCTGATGATAGGACGTGTGTATCCGGCCGGTGTGCACCGACACCTGTTGGGGCAACTTGTCGGTATAGGTCGACTTCAGTTTTGCCATGCCACGGTGCTCGAGAATCAGGCGCGGTAACTCGTATTCATTCGCAAGTTCCTGCAGCACATCCTCAGCGGTCGACGGTTGACCCTTCGGTGTTTTGCGCACCACCGGGAGTTCAAGCTCTTCGAACAGAATATGCTGCAGTTGTTTCGGCGAGCCGAGATTGAAGTCGTGACCGGCTGCTTTGTGCGCGGCCTTTTCGATGTCAGCGAGTTTGGCGGTCAGTTCGCGACTGTGCTCCGCCAGCAGGCCGCTGTCGATGAGCACGCCGTTGGCTTCCATGCGGCCGATGACGCGCACCAGCGGTTGTTCGATTTCTTCATAGAGCTTTTGCAGCGCCGGAATTGCGCAAAGTTGCGGCCACAGTGCATGGTGCAGCCGCAGCGTGATATCGGCGTCTTCAGCAGCGTAGGGCGCGGCCTCCTCCAGCGGCACCTGATCGAAGCTCAGCTGTTTCACACCCTTGCCGGCCACATCCTCATACTTGATGGTTTCGACACCGAGGTAGCGCGCTGCCACCGAATCCATGTCGTGACGGGTCGCCGTGCTGTTCAGCACATAGGACTCCAGCATGGTGTCGTAAGCCATGCCGCGCAACGTGATGTCGTGATTGGCGAGCACGTGTGCGTCGTACTTCAGGTTGTGGCCGACCTTGGCTTTGCTGTCATCCTCAAGCCAGGGCTGCAGCGTGTCGAGTACCCAGGTGCGATCCAGCTGGTCGGGCGAGCCGGGATAGTTGTGCGCGACCGGTACATAACAGGCCTCACCCTCGGCAATCGCGAATGAAACGCCGACGATAACCGCATCCATGTAATCGAGGCTGGTCGTTTCGGTATCAAAAGCGACCAGCTTCGCCGCCTTAATTTTCTTCAGCCACGCGTTAAAGTCTTTTTTGGTGAAGAGGGTGACGTAGTCGGTTTCGTCCGGAGCAGCGGGTGTTGCAGGTGCGCCGTTCGCCTCGCCATCTGCATCGTCATCCAGCTTGTTCAGCAGGGTGCGCAGTTCGAGCCGGGTAAACAGGTCACGCAGTGTGGCGTTGTCCGCTTTATTCAGCGTCAGGCTGTCGGGACTGTGATCTAGCTCCAGGCCGGTCTCAATTGTGGCGAGTTTGTAGGACAGCAGCAGCGTCTCACGGTTTTCCTCGATGCGCTGTGCGACGCCTTTCGCGCCGCGTATCGGCAGCTCGGGAACCTTATCCAGGTTGTCGAGAATCTCATCGACCCCTTCGAATTCGGCGAGCAGCGCAACCGCGGTTTTCGGCCCCACTTTCGGAACGCCGGGAATGTTGTCAGACGAGTCACCGACGAGTGCCAGATAATCGATGATCTGCGTCGGGCGCACCTGAAACTTCTTTACGACACCCTCCGCGTCGAGAGGCCGCGGCTCGCGACCGCCGCGCGGCATCGTATCGAGCAGCGTGATCCGGTCATTAACGAGTTGCGCCATGTCCTTGTCCCCGGTCGAGATCACGGTCTTCATGCCGGCATCGGCCGCCTGCA
>JABDLC010000017.1 GCA_013001905.1 Gammaproteobacteria bacterium
CGTCGAAAGCGCCCAGCCGGAGGTCGCGAATGATTTCGGTTCTTTCCACGGTACCGATATCCGAGTGCAGGTAGCGGACGCGAATGTCGTGCTCCTGCAGGTAGTCCGTCAGGTCTTCGGCCATGCGCTTGGTGAGCGTGGTGATCAGCACGCGTTCATTGGAGGCGACGCGCAAGTTGATCTCTGACAGCACGTCATCCACCTGCGTGCCGGCCGGGCGCACCTGCACTTCGGGATCAATCAGCCCGGTCGGGCGCACCACCTGCTCCACGACGTTGTCGGCATGCTCTTTCTCGTGATTGCCGGGTGTGGCGGATACGTAGATCGTCTGCGGCGCCAGCGCCTCAAACTCATCGAAACGCAGCGGCCGGTTATCAAGCGCTGACGGCAGGCGGAAGCCGTACTCCACCAGCGTCTCTTTGCGGGACCGGTCACCGCGGTACATGCCGCCCAGCTGCGGGATGGTCACGTGGCTTTCATCAACAATCAGCAAGCCGTTCGCCGGCAGGTAATCAAACAAACACGGCGGTGGCTCGCCCGGCGCGCGACCCGACAGGTAGCGGCTGTAGTTCTCAACGCCCTGGCAGTAACCGAGCTCGGCGATCATTTCGAGATCATAAAGTGTGCGTTGCTCAAGTCGCTGCGCTTCAACCAGTTTATTGGCCTTGTGCAGTTCTTCCAGCCGCTCTTTCAGCTCAACCTTGATCTGATCGACTGCCTGCAGCATCCGGTCGCGCGACGTCACGTAGTGCGTCTTCGGGTAAATCGTGTAGCGCGGCAGATCCTGCTGCACTTCGCCGGTCAACGGATCAAAAATCTTGATCGACTCGATCACGTCATCAAACAGTTCGATGCGCACCGCATCGCGTTCGGACTCCGCCGGAAAAATATCGATGACCTCGCCGCGCACCCGGTAGGTGCCCTGCGCCAGCTCGACCTCGTTACGCGTGTACTGCAGCTCGGCCAGACGCCGCAACAAGGCACGCTGCTCCATCGGCTCGCCGCGCATGAGATGCAAAACCATTGAAAAGTAGGCCTCGGGATCGCCCAGACCATAAATCGATGAGACGGTGGCGACGATGATCGCGTCCGGGTATTCCAGCAGCGTCTTGGTGGCCGAGAGCCGCATCTGCTCGATGTGCTGATTCACCGAGGCATCTTTACTTATATAAGTGTCGCTCGAGGGCACGTAAGCCTCGGGCTGGTAGTAATCGTAGTAGCTGACGAAATACTCGACCCGGTTGTGCGGGAAAAACTCGCGCATCTCGCCGTAGAGCTGCGCCGCCAGTGTCTTGTTGGGGGCCAGTATCAGCGTGGGTCGCTGCAGCTCCTGGATCACATTGGCCATCGTAAAGGTCTTGCCGGAGCCCGTGACACCCAGCAGCGTCTGGCGGGCCAGCCCGTCACGGATGCCATCCAGCAGCCCGGTAATGGCGGCCGGCTGGTCACCGGCCGGCTTGAAGCCCGATTCCAGCGCGAAGGTTTCAGTGCTGTTTGAGAGGTCTGCCACTATTGGTTCAGGGTCCGTAATCCCTTAGTATTTGCACCCGTTTGGTCCGACCCATTCCGGTCGGACTAGTTGCACAGGTAACCTCAAGTGAGCATAACAGTTTCAGATCGCGTCCAGCGCGTGAAACCCTCCCCGACCATGGCCGTCACCGCACTGGCTGCCGAGCTGCGGTCGCAGGGTCGCGACATTATCGGCCTCGGTGCCGGCGAACCGGATTTCGATACGCCCCAGCACATCAAGGATGCGGCGATTGCCGCGATCAATGCCGGTGATACGAAGTACACCAATGTCGACGGCACCCCGGCACTGAAAGACGCCATCATTGAGAAGTTCAAACGCGACAACAACCTGACCTATGCGAAGGACCAGATTCTGGTCTCCAGCGGCGGCAAGCAGACCTGTTATCAGGTGTGCATGGCGGCGCTGAACGACGGTGACGAATGCATCATCCCGGCACCCTACTGGGTGTCGTATCCGGACATGGCGCTGCTGGCCGGCGGCGTGCCCGTACCGGTGTTCGGCGGTATCGATCAGGGCTTCAAGATCACGCCTGCACAACTGGAAGCAGCCATCACCGATCGCTCGCGCCTGCTGTTCCTCAACAGCCCCAGCAACCCGACCGGCGCTGCCTACACCAAGGCCGAACTGCAGGGGCTCGGCGAAGTGCTGGAAAGCCACCCGAACATCGTCATCGCAACCGATGACATGTATGAACACATTTACTGGGCTGATGAGCCGTTTGTCAGCTTCGCGGAAGCCTGCCCGAAACTCTACGACCAGACGCTGACCATGAACGGCGTGTCGAAAGCGTACGCGATGACCGGCTGGCGCATCGGCTACTGCGGTGGCCCGGCGGAGCTCGTCAAGGCGATGAAGAAGATTCAGAGCCAGAGTACGTCCAACCCGGTGTCCGTGTCGCAGGCCGCGGCCGTTGCCGCTCTGACGGCCGGCGATGAATGCATCGACGAGATGCTGGTGCATTTCCGCGCCCGGCATGACTACCTCGTCGCCGCGCTGAATGAAATTCCCGGCTTCAGTTGCATCGAGGGTGCCGGCACCTTCTATGCCTTCCCTGACGTCTCAGAAGCCATGCAGGCGAAAGGCTGCAAGACTGACACCGACTTCTCGGCACTGCTGCTGAATGAAGCCGAGGTCGCCCTCGTGCCCGGATCAGCCTTCGGCGCGGACGGCTACATGCGCCTGTCATTTGCCACCAGCATGGAGATTCTAGAAGAAGCGATCGCCCGGATCCGTAAGGTATTAAGTTAGACCCGGGTTCCTTGACTTGCAGCGGTGCTTACCGGAGAATTTCGCCTCCTCCGGGCTCTGACAACCGGAGTCACTATTCCCCGATAGCTCAGTTGGTAGAGCGATTGACTGTTAATCAATTGGTCCCTGGTTCGAGTCCGGGTCGGGGAGCCAACTTCAGGAAAGCCCGCGATCATATTGATCTGCGGGCTTTTTTTCGCCTGCTAAACTTGTGTCCATGAGTTCCTGCGGCGGCAGCATGATGAAGGCCTCGCTCAGCCCCCTCGCCCATCTGGTCGACGGTGTCGCTGAACGCTGGATTGATCGTGAGCAACTCACTGCCGAGCAACTGTCCGCAGCCCGTGATGAGATCCTGCGATCGTTCCGCATCGGTGAACGCGAAGAACTCACCTTTCATGGCCGACGCTATCAACTGACCATCAGCCGTTCGCCTGAGTCGGCTGATGGCATGCACATCTTTGCACGTGAACTCCCGCCCGAAGCACGCACCTAGAGAGCTGGATCCGCTTGCCGCGTCGGCGCAGAGCTCCGCAGCATCCGCGCAAACATAATGACAATGGAAAATTGCGAGACCAGCGGATTTCGCCATTGCGCAGATATCGTTATGTGAACTGCGCCAAAACGGTGCAACAGGTGCATAATGAGCCGAATATGAGCGCCACTCTCTTATGGCCGCTGGCCGCATTTGTGCTGACCGCCGCAGCGATTGCTGTATTGCGGCCACTCGCGCTGCGCATTGGCCTGACTGACAAGCCGAACCAGCGCAAACAGCACAGTGGTGAAATCCCGCTGGTCGGCGGTCTCGCAATATTCATCGGCGCAACCGCAGTCCTCTTCGGCAGCGTGATTCTCAATCGACCCGTAGCTCCCGTGGACGGAATACTGGCTTGGGTCGTTGCCTGCACGCTGCTGATTGCCGTTGGCGTTGTAGACGATATGCGGGGCCTGTCACCCGGCGTGCGCTTTGCCGCTGAAATCGTCGCCGTCCTGATCATGATCTATGGCGGCGGTGCGTTGCTGACTGATCTCGGCCGCCTCACGCCGGACGAATCCATCGTGACGCTCGGCTGGCTGGCGGTGCCGTTCACGGTGTTTGCCGCAGTTGGCATCATCAATGCTTTTAATATGTGTGACGGTCTCGATGGCCTCAGCGGTAATCTCGCTTTGGTCACGCTGCTCGCCTTCGGCATTGCGGACGGATTGTGGGCCGACTCCGGTCGTGTGGCCGTCACCAATGTTATTTCAGCGGCTGTTGCAGGTTTTTTGCTGTTTAATCAGCGCATGCTGTGGCAGCACAAAGCGCAGGTGTTTCTCGGCGATGCCGGCAGCATGATGCTCGGGCTGACACTGGTCTGGGGTGCAATCGACATGTCGCAGGGCCCCGAGCGATCATTGTCACCGGCGGTGATGCTGTGGTTCCTGATGGTGCCGGTATTCGACACGGTGCGGTTACTGATCAGGCGGGCACTGCGCGGCGGTTCGCCGTTCGCAGCAGACTCCTATCACCTGCACCACCTGCTGATCCGGGCCGGATTCTCAGTGAGTGAAGCCATCGCCCTGATATGCCTGGCGGCCGCTGTCGGCGCCGGTATCGGTCTGCTGACCCAAAGTCTGTACCTGCCGGAACTGCTCATTGCGGTCATTTTCACAGTCTGCGGGCTGGTCTACTACGCGCTCGTGGAACGCGCCTGGAGCCGGCAGATGCTGTTCGGCCGGCCGCTAATAGAAAAACCAGTGAAATAAAACGGGGGCTGGGCTTCAGACGGTCGCCAGATGCGAACGCAAGCCCGCAGCCAGGTCTTCTCGCTGTAGCGCGAAATCAACGTTCGCCTTGAGATATCCCAGCTTGCTGCCGCAGTCGTAGCGAGTCCCTTCAAATGCCATCGCGTAGACTTTCTCGCGATGCAGTAAGGCCGCAATTGCATCGGTCAACTGGATTTCACCACCTGAACCTTCGCCGGTCTTCTCAAGCTCCGCAAAAATAGCCGGTGTGAGCAGGTAGCGCCCAACCACTCCCAGGTTTGACGGAGCATCTTCCGGTTGCGGCTTCTCGACGATTTCCCTGATAGCGTAGTCCTTATCGACAGCCGCAATGCCGTAGCTGGTGCTTTTTTCAGGCGGAATCTCTTCCGTGGCGATGACGCTGCAACCCGTTTGCTCATAACGATCGTGCAATTGCTGGAGACAGCCGCGCTTGGCCATAATCAGATCATCCGGCAGATGCACATAGAATGGCTCATCACCGACCACACCTTTGGCACACAGCACCGCATGACCTAAACCCAGCGGGTCCCCCTGAAGCACGTAATCGCAGCTTACATTTTTGGGAATAATCCCCTGCATGACCGCGAGTATGTCCTGCTTACCCGAAAACGCGAGCGCATTCTCAAGCTCCATATGCCCGTCGAAGTGCGCCTGTATTGCGTGCTTACTGCTGTGAGTCACGAACACCAGACGCTGTGCACCGGCAGCTACCGCTTCTTCGACGGCGTACTGAATGAGTGGTTTGTCGACCACTGGCAGCATTTCCTTCGGGACCGCTTTGGTCGCGGGCAGGAAACGTGTGCCGCGTCCTGCGACAGGAAAAACGGCGGTGCGAACTGGCTGTGCCATCCCGAAAATCTCACTCCTTGAAACAAGCGGAATCATACCGCGTTTTCTCAACGCAGCAACGTGACAGATTAGACAGAAATCGAGTTACACGGCCAGGTATACCGGGCCGCGGAATTATGCCGCCTGCTCTTCCTCGACAAACTTGAGCTTGACCTCGCCGATGTCGACGATATCCCCGTCATGAAGATACGAGTCTGTGACCGCCTGTTCGTTCACGTAGACGCCGTTCTTGCTGCCCAGATCCTCAATGCGGACGCCATCTGCGTCCTCAGTAAGCCGGGCGTGACGCCGGCTGATGAATTTGCGACGCAGCTGTATATCCGTATCACTGCCGCGACCGATCGTCATGCAGCTCTTGTAGATCGGAAATTTGATATGCGGCATGCCCTCAACGGCCAGCGTCAGGGTACGACCCGTCATCGTGCTGAGGCGCCGCTCTGATGACTGCACGCCCTCGACAATCAGACGGTCCAGCTTCTGGATGTCAGCATTGATCGCCCCCAGTTTATCGGCATTCTTCTCGAGCGCTTCGATCGCAGCATTACGCATGTCCAATTCGGACTCGAGCTTGGCGATCAGTTCAGCATTGGCTTCAAGACGCTGTTCCGTGTCGTTCTGAAAACTGTCGTACTCAGTTTGCAAGCGAATCTTGTCCGCATGAGCGCGGCTCAGCTCATCGCTGATTTCGGACACCCGTGACGATTCGTCAATCAGCCGGTTTTCAAGCTGCTTGTTCACGTCACGCAACATTTCCATCGCGTCGTCGTTCCGCTTGAGCTCAAGCTCAGCATCCGCAGCGCGCTTCTCCGCATGATCAGCGGCCTGCGCGCGGCGGTCTGCATCCGCTTCAGCCGCTTCCAGGCGTTTAGCGTAGTCGGCTACTTCCTCGCGCGCCCTGCGCTGCGCCTGCTCGACTTCGTCATCCGCAGTCTTGCGAATCTGCTTGATTCGCCCACTGAGCTCCGACACTTCCTGTTCCAGCGAGCTGATCCGGATCTGCTGGTCCTGAATCCGGGTCACCATCACCTTGCTGCCTTCGGTCGCATCGTCACGCTCTTTGCGCAGCGCTTCCAGCTCTGTCGTTTTCTCGCTCAGAAGCTGGTTGAGCTCCTTGTTGGCCAGTTCGCGCTCCGCGCGGCGGCCATCCAGCTCGGCACACTGCTGCTTCAGCTCATCAATCTTGCTGTGCAACACACCGGCGACTTCATCATGCTGTGAAATCGTACGCTCCCGCAGCTCCAACTCCGACTGCATTCCGGCGATCGCAGCTTTGGCGTCGTCCAGCTTGGCAGTCAGCTGATCCCACTCCCCTTTACGACGGTCGATGTAGGACTCAAGGTCGAGCATGTCCGTCTTTTTATTCAGCAGCTCTTGTTCTATGCGTTTACTGTTGTCCAGCGCTTTCTGACGCTCGGCAACAGCTTCGGCGACGTCATCTTTCAGACGATCGCGCTCACTATGGAGTACCTCATAACGTTGCTGCTCATCGGCAACGGCCGCCTTAAGCTGATCTATCTCGACATCGCGCCCGGCGACGATCTGATTATGATCCTCGAGGCGCGATTCCATCTCACGCATCCGCTCTTCCAGCGATGCGATTTGTTCAAGGTTGCGATCGTTTTCGTCCAGCTGCTCATCCAGATCGCTCTGCAGCGAGCGGAAAGCCGCTATGTGCACTTCGCGCTCGTCGTTCAGATAAGCGATTTCCGAATCTTTAGCAGATAATTGTTGCTCGACATCGGCCCAGGATTGCTGGAGCCGCATCAGGTCCTCCTCCAGGCGTCCGAGAGACCGGATCGTCGGGACGTCGGATTTCCTGTCAAATGAATGCGGCTCAGGCGCATCGTGCTCAGCCGGCCCTTCGTGACCCCGCTCAGTGGCGACGTCATGCCCATTGGCTTTCGCTTTACTTTCGATTGAATCCAGATCCAGCGCCTCAAAGGTTGCGGTGACGTCATCGCCCCCAGCATCGGCGATATCCGGATCGGGTCTGGTTGTCTTATTCTTATTTTTCTTCGACATTTGCTTTTCCATCAATATTAATGCGGCGAATTACATGACACGTCCCGCGATATCTTCCCGGTGCCAAAGACTGTCGGCCTCATGAACGGCATGAACAATCGCTGTGCGCGTTGCGACGCCCACTTTCACGCGAATGGATTTCAGATAGGCGCGCACGGTTTCGACGCTAACCTCTACGGCACGGGCAATTTGCTTGTCTGTCTTTCCGGACATTAGTTCACGGAGCACATCGACTTCCCGCTTGGACAACGCCCAGTTGTCCTTTACCCGGTCAAATTCAACATCCATCGACAGAGGCTTGACGATGGGTTCTATGACAGCAGCGACTTTTTCTGCGCTTTCGTCGAGGCGAGAGCAGCTGAGCGGAAAGATGCGAATACTGTAGTACTTGCCGGCCAGCATCAGCAGTGAGCTGTGCTCGTCCGGTTTTTCGACCAGCAGCTGTGTCCGGGCTTTGGCGGTGCTATGCGCTGACACAAACAGCTGATGCGCCTGCTCCAGCGCTTTATCAAGATTGCGTTGTTCCGCAAACGGAGACTCATCAGGTATCGAGCTGTAGTCGAGATTACCCTGAGCATCAATAATCAACAGAAACGGCCGACCCCGCTGACGCAGGATATCGCTCAGCTTATGGTGGTAACGTTCGTCTGCTTCGAGTATTTCGCGCAGCCCTGTCGGGTTGCGATCGATATCACTCACGCTCATTTTCTCTCTCCGCCACTCTTATTTAGGTTCGGTGGCCTGAGCTCATACTGCTACACGACGAGTAATGCAGCAAACCCCCAAAATTGGGTATAGCCGTATTACGTAAACACGCGTGTGAACCAGTTCTACAAGTGCCCTGAGAGCCGCATAACTGCAACAAAGGCGTTTTAACTAATTACCCAAAAATTGGTTAACCCATTCTTGTGTACCCAAGCGTGGGATTTGCCGTAATGCAACTATGAGCTAGTTTTGGCTCATCCGGCCGAATAGTTAATTCAGGATTTGGCCTGTGAAACGAAAAAAACAACAACAGCAAGCAACGTCCTATCGACTCTTACGGAGTACTGACATGAAACATTTACGGACTATTCTCGCGATGGCTGCGTTGTCATCTCTGGCCGTCAACACGGCCAATGCCAATCCGACCAACAATGCGATCGGCGGGGATGACAAAGACAGTGGCTACGCAGAGTCTCAGACTGCAACAGCTAACAATGACGGCAATACCACCGAGAACGGTTCGGCTTCTGCCAATGAATATTCGGAAGCTACCGTCTCAACGTCGTCATCGACCACGTATGACGAGGACATCGCTATCGATAAAAGCGACAACTCGACCAACACGGACACCGAAACCTCTTCATCTGACAACGGTGCAGCGTCTGCATCCGAAAACAGCCTTGCTGTCGTCAGCAATGACTCAGGCAACGGCAACCTCAACGACAACTCGGAAACAAACGTCAACGCCAGTGACACTGACGTCGAAACTGCCGATTCCAACAACGGCAGCTCGTCCGCTTCAGAAGACAGCACGTCTATCGTGAGCAACACCTCCGGTAACAACAATCTGAATGACAACTCGATGGCAGAAACCAACAATGGCTCTAACAACGACGACGTCGAAACATCAGATGCCAACAACAATGCTGCCGCTGCCTCTGAAGACAGCCTGGCGATTGTGAGCAATGCCTCCGGCAACAACAATCTGAACGACAACTCGACCTCCGAAACCAATAATGGTTCTGGTAATACAGACAACGAGTCGTCTACTGCTAACAACAATGCTGCTGCCGCATCGAACGAAAGCACCGCGGTTGTCACTAACGATTCCGGTAACGGCAATCTGAACGACAACTCTGAGTCTCGCTCAGGCTCAGGCAACTGGGACGTGGATGTCAGTGCTGCCAAAGACGGTGGTTCGGCCGCTACGGGCAACAGCACCTCGATTGCTACCAATAACTCAGGCAACGACAACCTGAATGACAATTCCACCAAGACGACTGTCGATATCGACTCGTCGTCCGATGCGGATGGTCAGTCTGCTGCTGCTAACGACAACAGCTCTTCGACTGTCGATAACAGCGACCGATCGACGAACACTGATGTCGAAACTGCCACCGCTGATAACAACGCTGCTGCTGCTTCTGAAAACAGCACGGCGATCGTTACCAACAGCTCTGGTAATGGCAATCTGAATGACAACTCAGAGAACCGCAAAAACTCAGGCAACAATGACGTTAGTGCGGCCGGCGGCAGTGCATCTGCCAACAACGAGAGCCAGGCAACGACTGACAACAGCGATTCGTCTGACAGCAGCTATGCCGACGCATCAGATGGCGGCATCGCAGCAAACAACGAGAGCGCGATCGACGTCGATAACTCTGATAATTCCAACAACCGTAAGGAATCTGATCAGAGCAGCGCGGATGCCAGCAGCGCTGGAGCCGCAGCAAACAGCGGTGGCACCGCTGAAGTCGACAACAGCATCAGCCTCGGCAGCATCGCTGTGAACGTCTCTGCGCTGAACTCCACAGTCAGCGACAACCAGACTCGCATCGAAGGCGCAGGCACTGAGCACACTTCAGGCAACGACGTAGCCGGCTCGTTCGGCAGCGCCAGCGGCGTGAACGTTGCGGCTCAGAATGTCGGCAACTCTTCACTTGTGAACCAGAACGTTAACGTTCAGGCAAACATGGCCAGCGGCGGCACGATCGAGTAATCGACGCGCCAACGCAACCGTAAATCCTTATTTGAGAGGAAAACATCATGACTAACGTCAAGCACATACAAGTAGCGATGCTGGCCGGACTGTTAAGTCTCGCACCCGCTGGTTGGGCTAACCCAACCAATACCGCGGGCTCTGCGGGCAGCCAGGAAGCCACGGCTACTAATAACGACAACAACACTGACAGTGGCTCGGCTACTGCAAACGAGTACAGCTCTGCGTCCACCACGACGGACACCACGAGCAACGATACGTATTCGGATACCAGTGACATGAGCGACAACTCAGAAGTCAGCGAAAACAGCGATTCGACGGCTGACAACGGTGCAGCTTCGTCAACCGAAGACTCCACCAGCGTCGCGTTGAATAACACGCTGAATGACAATGGCAACGACAACTCGATCAGCAACTCGGACTCGAGCACCAGTGAAGACAGTGCCGCAACCTCAGACAATGGCAGCTCCTCAGCTACCGAAAGCTCTCTGAGTGTTGCAGCCAACGATTCGCTGAATGACAACGCCAATGACAATTCGGAGACCCTGAGCAACACTGATTCAGGCAACAGCGAAAACAGTGCCGCTACAGCTGACAATCAGGCAGCTTCGGCTACCGAAAACTCTGTCAGCATCGCTGCCAATGACTCGCTGAACGATAACGGCAACGACAATTCTGAGACTGTTAACAACACTGACTCCGGCAACATGGAAGACAGCAGTGCGGTCGCAGACAATAAGGCAGCTTCAGCCACTGACGGATCTTCCAGCATCGCTGTCAACAACACTCTGAATGACAATGGCAACGACAATTCGTCTACATCCGTTGATTCAGATAACGTTGATGCAACTGGTGCTTTTGCCAAGGACAACGGCGTCGCCGCCACTGACGGTTCGACCGCAGTTGGCATCAACGACTCGCTGAACGGCAACGGCAATGACAACTCTGACACCAGCAACGAATCTGACAGCTCCGCTGCCAGTGCCAGTGACCAGTCAGCCTCTGCAAACCGCAACAGCACCGCGATGACGGACAACAGTGACAACTCGGTTACCACTGAGGACAGCACTGCAACGGCCGACAACGAAGCTGTAGCGGCGACCGAGGACTCAACTGCTATCGCAATCAACGACTCGCTTAACAACAACGGTAACGACAACTCGCTGAACACCGAAGGCTCCGATAACGAGTCAGTGGATGCTTCAATGCAGTCGGCTGCAGCTAATAATGGCAGCACATCAACCGTTGACAACAGCGACAGCTCGGACGACAGCGGTGCGTCCGCTGACGGCGACGGTATTGCAGCTAATAACGGCAGCTCTATCACAGTCGACAATTCGGATAGTTCCGATAACAGCAGCTCTACCAATGACAGCAGCGCAACAGCCGACAGCGGCGGCGCAGCAGCCAACGGTGGCGCTACGGCAACGGTCGATAACAGCATCAAGCTGGGCGGTATCGCCGCTAACATCGCCACCCTGGATGCCACGGTATCCAACAACACGGTGACGATCAGTGGTGAAAAGTCGAGCCACAGCACGACCAACTCGATCAGTGACTCGTTCACCGATGCATCGGGTATCAACGTTGTCGCACAGCAGGCCGGCAGCAGCGCGCTGATTGAGCAGAGCGTTACTGTTCAGGCCAACATGGACTAAGCGCCATGTACGGACGCCCTGCAACACGCAACAAGAACCGGACGCGGGTGGCGCAAGCCGCCCGCGTTCCGGCGTCCTTGGCTTTGTTGCTGCTAATCGTCGCCACGACCGCAGTGTTGGCTGAAGAGCCGACCAATGCGGCCCCCGTTGCCGACGACGCAGTTAACGACGCATCGTCCACCACCACCCCGCCACTAATCGCTCTGGGAGACGGCCTCCAACAGTCGGAACTTGATGGCAGTCGCGCCAAGGCCATGCTGGAAATCGACAAGGTTTTCGTGAATGACCAGGAGCTTAACGGCACGGTTTCAGACAACGTGGCAATTAACACCAATAGCGGCGCCAATATGATCTCCGGCGACTCCTTTAGCGGAGCCTCCGGCCTGATAAATACGATACAGAACACAGGAAACAACGTACTGATCCAAAGCGCAACGATCGTGAACGTATCGATCGAGAACTAGCAACAGATATAACAACTGCACGACAACGAAAGGACGCAGCATGCCGACCACTCGGGTACGCAACAGGATGCAAAGCCGCCGCAGCCAACTGCTGGCGGCTGTTGTGCTGTTTGCAAGCCTCACAGTGCCGAAACTTGCTGTTGCGGGCGAAATCTGGCTACCCGGCATCGGCTCGGGCAGCAAAGTGACGCTCAAGAGCATGCGCGAGCGCAAGTACGAAACGATCGTCAAACAACAGTACGACTTCAGCTGCGGTTCTGCCGCTCTGGCGACGCTGCTGACCTATCACTACCAGGAACCGACAACCGAACGCGCCGCATTCGACGCAATGTACGAATTGGGCGATCAGGAAAAAATACGCCAGCTTGGGTTCTCGCTGCTCGATATCAAAGCCTACCTCGAGAGTCGCGGCTATCAGGCTGACGGCTACCGGGCGTCACTGGAGGCACTGGCAAGCGCCGGTGTGCCCGCCATCGCGCTGATCAATGTTCAGGGTTACAAGCACTTCGTCGTGGTTAAGGGGATGACCGGCGACGAGGTTCTGATCGGAGATCCGGCACTCGGCTTACGCTTTATTCCGCAGGAGCGTTTCAGCGCCATGTGGGAAAACCAGATTCTTTTCATTATCCGCAATCGCTCAGAAGTCGGTCGTGAACATTTCAATCTGGATGACGAATGGAAGCTGCTCGCCCGCGCACCCCTGGGGGATGCGGTCAGCCGTGAGTCGCTCGAAGCCATCACCATCGCCCTGCCACAACTGAATGATTTCTCCTGATGACACAGAAAGCCACAGATAACTTTGATCAGTTGATCGCGACCTACGCACCGGCCGGTCGTGAGCAGCTTGGTGCGCGCAGGAAGCGCAAGCTACAGCGCATTGCGTTTTCGACAGTGGCCGCGGCTGTCACGGCGGTGGTCGGCGCGACTTATCTGCCGAACGACCGGCACATCGGCTTCCAAATGCCACAGTTCGAACTTACCGCAATCAAACTGCCGGCAATTGAATTACCTTCAATCGAACTGCCTGAGTTCAACTGGGACAGCTCGCAGTTGCTGCAAAGCCGGGAGGCAGTCAGCGAAGCGCAGGCGAACCTGCGGGAAGCACAGCGCGTCAATGAATCACTGGCGGCCGAACTCGAAGAGACACGATTAAAGCGTGCACAACTGACAGCCGAGCGCGCCGCGCTAAGTGAGCAACACGAGTTAGTGGCTAATGAGCTGCTGGCACTGGAACAGCAACGCGCAGCCTTAATGGCGAAGCGCGATACGTTTGCGGCCGAAAACGCGCGCTTACTCGCCGATCTGGAGTCACTGGACAGTCGCCGGGCGGACCTCGGCTCTACCCGTGAGCAGCTTGAAACCGAAGGCCCGCGCCTGACCGCCGAGATTGCCGATCTGCGGCAGAAGCGACAGGAACTGGATGACGAGCGCAAACGCTTCCGTGCGCAGCGACAGCTGCTGGAACACGAAATTTCGCTGCTGAACGAACAGAAGTCTGTTCTGCAGGCGCAGCAATCAGACCTGCAGGCAGAGCTCGAAACTTTGCAGGTGCTGATGGAACAGGTCTCCAGGCTGCGTGACGCGCGGCCCGCCGGCATCGAACCGGATGAATCATTGCCCGAAGGGCTCGAGACTCCGGACAACTCACCGGACGCCCTACTGGCAGCCGGTGAAATGATGGGCGAGAACGAACTCGGAGAGGTTCGCGGCGCCATCAACATGGGCGGCAAACTGGACCTCAGCATCGGCCTGACACGGGCCGTGACAATTAACGGCGTTGAACAGTATTCGAGCACGTTGTTGTTCGATGGCATGACGCCCGTAGATGCCGAAGCACTTTCCGGCCTCCCGGCCGTGGTCGTGCAGAACGGCAATGGCAACACCGCGGACACCTCCGGCCTGGGCGCAAACTCCGGAAGTATCCCCGTGATTATTCAAAACACTCTGGATAACCAGCACATTCTCAACACCAATGTGATTGACGTGACCATCGGCAACGTCGGCGTGAAGAGCGCTGACCTCGCGATTGAATCGGCACTTGCAGACACGCTGAGCTTCCAGGATTAACAGATGGAACTGATATGCGCCCGAACCGAAAAGGAAAATTCGCCTCTACTCTCGCCTGCCTAATGCTGTGCTGCAGCTTGCAGGTGCAGGCTGCAGATCCCGACGCAGTCGCAAGTAAGATCGACGCAATTAACGAGCAGTACCGTGAACTGCTGCAGAAAATGCAGCAAATTGAGCGCGAGCGTCACGATCTTGAGTTGCGCATGAATCAGGTTGCCGATCTGGCGGAACTGCGCGGCGGTCAGGACACCAGCCCGGAGACCGTGGGAACAGTCGGCGCTGAGCAGCGCGAGCAGCTCGAAGCGCAACAGGAAGAGATACCGGAACTGCCGCGCGTCAGCTCAGACGTGGGCGGTGTATTGATGCCGAAAGGTCGCTTGACCGTGGAGCCCTCGGTGCAATACCTGAACACCGCCGTGACGCGCGTGGCGCTTGAAGGCCTCGGACTGGGTGGCGCAGTATTGTTCGGCGACATCGATGTGCGATCAGTTGAACGGCAAACGCTGACGACCGCGCTGACGGCCCGTTACGGGCTCACCAACAGGCTCGAGGCGGAAGTGAAGGCATCGTGGGTCAAACGCAGCGATAACACCATCACCCGGCCGGTGCTTGATCAGAACACAGCAGACCGCGTGTTCAATGCCCAGGGTGACGGACTCGGCGATATCGAAATCGGACTGCGATATCAGTTCAGAAAGCGCCCCAACTGGCCCTTCATGGTCGGTAACCTGCGGATTAAATCAGACACCGGTGATGATCCGTTCGAAATTCAGACGGCACAACTCGTAGATGCCGGTAACGTCAACTTCGCCGGGAAACTGGGCACGGGTTCCGGCTTCTGGAGCGTCAGCCCCAGCCTGACATTCATTATGCCGTCAGACCCCGTCGCTATTTTCGGCAGCATCGGTTACCTGTGGACACTGAAAGATGACAAGGGCGTCTTCCCGCGCATGCAGGACGGTGAGGAAGTGCTGGTCGGCTTCGGCGAGGTGGACCCGGGCGATGCGATACGACTCAACTTCGGCATGGGCATCGGCCTGAATGAAATGTCGTCGATCAGCTTCAGCTACGCACTGGATCGCTATACCGAGACGACGATCGAGCACCCGACACCGCGTAAGGTGGTCGGTAGTGACATCACCGTCGGTAAATTTATCGTCGGCTACTCCGTCAAAGTCGGCCGTAAAGCATGGCCGGTCAACCTGGCCTTCGGCATCGGCACGACCGATGCAGCGCCCGACACCGACATCACTATCCGAATGCCGTTTACGGTCAAAGACTAGTCAGGCCGGCGGCGACAGACCGCCGACCTGCTGTTGTCTGCCGTGCCCTTGAAGCAACCGGCTCAGTCACTGACTTTAATGTCATTGCGGTTGTCGGCCAGCACGCGCGGCCCGATGCCCTTCACCTTCAACAATTCCTCAGGCAGCTCGAACGCGCCGTGCTGCTCGCGAAACTGAACGATGGCGCGAGCCTTGGCCAGACCGATCCCTTTCAGCTCTCGGGAGATGGTTTCAGCATCGGCGGTATTAACGTTAACCGGCCCGGCCAGGGCCATTAGCGGAAGAATGAGGCCAACAAGGCCCGCGGTGATTCGTCTCATGATGATGTCTCCATACAGTGTGTGATTTCGGCCAGGACAAGCCTGCCCTGAAGCGCACACCCTATAGACCCGCACAGTGCCCCTGAAGGCGCGTATGACGGCAATTCGCGGAGAAATCGTGCTAGCGCACCAAACTGGAGAAATTAAGCTGAACGGACGGCAGTACGCTTTCCCAGCCACGGCAACTCGGGCATTGCCACAGCAAATCACTGGACACATAGCCGCACTCGCGACACTGATAGCGATGACCCTTTGAAATAACGTTGGTCAGACCATTGCGGATACGCTCAAGTGCGGCGTTTTGCGCCTCGCTGTCGTCTGCCTGCAGACCGCTCATATCGACCAGGTTGGTGAGCACCGGGTCGCCGAGCACGAAGTCGCGCAGGCACCGCAGCGCTGTCTCGTTCACGATGCGCGGATCGTAGACGGCCGCGAGGCCGATCGCCCTGCCGGCCTGCGGGTCACTTTCCAGCAGCTTCTCGAGACTCTCGCTCAGATGCCCCTGCTCGCCCGTCTCACGGCAACTCTCAGCAAGATGCGGGACGACGGCGCCGATCAACTTTGGCGCCTTGTCCATGATCTGTCCGTACAGCTCAATGGCCTGTTTATGCTCGCCGGATTGTCGCCGGATGTCAGCGCGCAGCAGCTGCGAACGCAAACTCGGGCTTGATGCCTTGTCAGCCTGATCGAGCAGTTTGTGGGCCAGCCCGGCTTCGCCGTCGGCGTAGGCACTTTCGGCAAGCTCGCAGTAGTAATGCGCAACCCGGCTTTCCTCAGCGGCGCGCGGATCGATGGACTCAAGCTCTTTAAAGCCCTTGACCGCATGCTCCCATTCCTGGGTTACCTCGTAGATACGCACCAGCTTACGACGCGCATAGATACCGTGATCTTCCGAATCGGTCAGCTGGCCAAACAGCTCCTCTGCACGGTCGAGCAGGCCGGCGCTCAGATAATCCTCGGCAAGTGAAACCATCGCCTGCTCGCGGTGCATCGCGCCGATGTTTTCACGCGCAATGATGTTCTGATGCACTTTAATTGCCCGATCGATCTCGCCGCGCCGTCGGAACAGACTGCCCATTGCAAAGTGAGTCTCAAGCGTTTCGTCATCAACCTCGACCATTCGGGTGAAGACTTCGAGCGCCTGATCCGGCTTTTCTTCCAGCAAGTAGTTCAGGCCTTTGATGTAGTCTGCATTCAGACGACCAGCCGGCGTGCGATCGATACGCTCCTCGTCATCACCCGACACCGCGAAGTAATAACCCAGCGCGGCCGCAAGAAAAAACAGCCCGGCAAGTAAAAACGTGGATTCAGTCGGCATCGTGAGTCGGCATACTGCGGAGTGACGATACTTCCGCCTCGGCGAGCTGCAGCGCTTTGCGCAGCTGGCGCCGCTCGGCCATCAGCTTAAGTGTCACTACACCTGCGCACAGCATGCCGAACAACCACCCGGCACCCAGAAACAGGATCAATGCCAGGGATTTCTGCAACTCAAATTCGGTGAACGCGAGATCAAGCGTCATCACGCCCGGATTGCTTGCAGCAAAGACGACAGCCGTCAGAAAGACGAACAGGACAATAAAAATGAATAAGATATATCGCAGCATCGCAAGCCACCCGTGAATGCTCACGGATGATTGTAATGCAATGTGCGCTGCTGGGTGCAGCCGATCTGCCCGGCTGCCCGGCTATTTGTGTGCGGGCCGCAGAGCGAGCCCGCAGCTAATCAGCTCTTGATTGGCAGATCGCGGCTGGCGTTCACCCGCTCACGCAACTCTTTGCCCGGCTTGAAATGCGGCACGTACTTGCCGGCCAGCGCGACTGCTTCACCCGTTTTCGGGTTGCGGCCCATGCGCGGCGGACGATAGTGCAGCGAGAAGCTACCGAAGCCACGGATTTCAATACGGTCTCCCTGCGCCAGCGAGTTGCTCATTAGCTCCAGCAAATGCTTGACTGCCAATTCCACATCCTTGGCCGGCAGGTGTTTTTGTTTCCGTGCAATTACTTCGATCAGTTCTGACTTAGTCATGCAGGTGGTAACTCCCCAAATATAACGTTGTCAGCAATCAGACCGCCGGGGTGGGAAAACCCCGGCTGCCCTGCTGTTTTCTTAAGACTCTTCGCCGTTGCCCATCTGCTCTTTAAGCAGATCACCCAGCGTCGTGCCACCCGAAGCCGCTTTGTCAGACTTGTAGCTCTGCACAGCTTCTGCCTCTTCGCGCTCTTCCTTCGCCTTAATAGACAGAGAAATCGCACGCGCTTTACGGTCAACACCGATAAAGCGGGCCTCAATATCGTCACCGGCTTTCAACACCGTCCGGGCATCTTCCACTCGTTCGCGCGAGAGTTCGGATGCGCGCAACTGGCCTTCGATGCCGTCACCAAGATCAATGGTCGCGCCGCGAGGCTCAACTTCTGTGACCGTGCCTTTGACGATGCTGCCCTTAGGATGCTCTGCCAGGAACGACGAGAGCGGATCCTGATCGAGCTGCTTGATGCCGAGTGAAATGCGCTCACGTTCAGGGTCAACAGCGAGAATCGTGGTCTCGACTTCTTCACCCTTCTTATAGTTGCGCACTGCCTCTTCACCTTCGAGGTCCCATGAAATATCACTCAGGTGCACCAGGCCATCGATGCCGCCCGGCAGGCCGATGAAGATACCGAAATCGGTGATCGACTTGATATTGCCGCTGATGCTGTCGCCTTTCTTATGAGACACCGAAAACTCAGCCCACGGGTTGGAAATACACTGCTTAATGCCCAGTGAAATACGACGACGTTCTTCGTCGATTTCCAGCACCATGACTTCGACCTCATCACCCACGGAGACAATCTTGCTCGGGTTGACGTTTTTGTTGGTCCAGTCCATTTCCGATACGTGCACCAGGCCTTCCACACCCTCTTCGATCTCCACGAAACAGCCGTAATCAGCGATGTTCGTGACCTTACCGAAGATGCGGGTAGTCGGCGGATAGCGACGTGCGATTGCCTCCCACGGATCGGCACCCAACTGCTTGATGCCCAGCGATACGCGGTTCTTCTCGCGGTCAAAACGCAGCACTTTCACATCGATCTCGTCGCCGACGTTGACCACTTCTGACGGATGCTTGACGCGTTTCCAGGCCATGTCGGTGATATGCAACAGACCATCGATACCGCCGAGATCCACAAATGCGCCGTAGTCGGTAAGGTTTTTGACCACACCTTTGACAGTGACGCCTTCCTGCAGGCTCTCGAGCAGCTTGTCGCGCTCTTCGCTGTATTCATCTTCGACAACTGCGCGACGGGATACGACGACGTTGTTGCGCTTCTGATCGAGTTTGATGACCTTGAATTCCAGCGGCTTGCCTTCAAGGTATGAAGGATCACGCACCGGACGCACATCGACGAGCGAACCGGGAAGGAAGGCGCGCACAAAATCGATTTCGACTGTGAAGCCGCCCTTCACCCGACCGTTAATCACACCCTTGATGATCTCGCCTTGCTCGAATGCTTCTTCGAGGCGTATCCAGGTGCGGGCGCGTTTGGCACGTTCACGTGACAGGCGTGTCTCGCCGAATCCGTCTTCGACGGCATCCAGTGCAACTTCGACTTCATCGCCGACCTGCACTTCAATGTCGCCGTTCTCATCGCGGAACTGGCTGGTGGGAATGACTGCTTCAGATTTGAGACCGGCACTGACAATGACGACCTCAGGAGAAACTTCGATTACGTTACCGGTCAGAATAGTACCGGGTTTGATTTGACTGCTTGCGAGGCTCTGCTCGAACAGTTCAGCAAAATTTTCAGACATTAGTTAACAACCGCTTGCGCGGACCTATTGACTGCTCCCGAAAAAAACTCAAGGCAGTCGGCTAATAAAAAAAACCGGCTGGCATTGCTGCCGACCGGACCTGTTTCCTGCGTTTGTCTCTCCGACTGCACAGCCAATGGCTACGCGTTGGGAAAGACCTCCGCCACCCAGAGCATGACCTGATCGACCACACCCTGAATATCGAGATTCGTGGAATCGAGCACCCGGGCATCATCCGTTGCCCTGAGCGGGGCGACCGCACGCTCGGAATCCCGGCGGTCACGCTCCTCCATGTCCCTCGAAAGGGCGGGCAGACTAACATCCATTCCCTTGTCTTTCAACTGCTTATAGCGCCTCCGGGCCCGTTCCGCGACGCTTGCGGTGAGGAAGATTTTGAGGCCCGCATCCGGGAAAACGACCGACCCCATGTCGCGGCCGTCGGCGACCAGGCCGGGCGGCTCGGCAAACGCGCGCTGGCGGTCTATCAGGGCATCACGAACCGCTGAATCCCTTGCCACTATTGACGCTGAGCGCCCCGCCTCTTCCGTGCGAATCGCGTCACTGACGTCCGATCCGGACAAAATCACGCGCACGCCACTGTCAGATTGCACGAATTGCACATCCAACTCGCGCGCAATTGCCGCAACGTCCTGACTCGATTCGAGATTTATATCCTGCTGCAATGCGGCGTATGCCGTGATGCGGTACAAAGATCCGCTGTCGAGCAGGTGCCAGCCAAGCCGGTCGGCGACCTCCTTCGCAACGGTGCCCTTGCCCGCACCACCGGGGCCGTCGACGGCAAGCACCGGCACCGGCGTTCCCCTGTTGCCCGTGTCAGTCACGCCCGAACTCCGTCAAGCGCAATCCGAGTGATTGCATGAGCGGGACAAAACCGGGGAACGACGTGGCAATGTTTTCGGTATCACGAATTGTGACCGGGGCGCTCGCCGCGCCGGCAGCAATGCAAAATGCCATCGCGATCCGATGGTCATCAGCGCTCTCGACCGTGCCACCGTGCAATGGCCCGCCACTGATGCGCGCACCGTCAGATCGCTCTTCAACACTCGCACCCAGCGCCTGCAAACCCTGCACCATGAGCGCAATACGATCGCTTTCTTTGTGCCGCAACTCTTCAGCACCCGACACGACCGTGTCGCCCTCGGCGCACGCGGCCAGCGCAAAAATCAACGGCAGTTCATCTATAGCGAGCGGTATCAGTTCCGCGGGAATGTCGGCACCGCGCAACGCCGACGGGCGGGCAACCAGTGTCGCTACCGGTTCGTCACCCAGCCGGCTCTCTTCGCGAATGCTGATATCGGCACCCATCAGCTTAAGAATATCGAGCACGCCCGTGCGGGTCGGATTGATCCCGACATTGACGACGACAACCTCCCCGGAACGTGCGAGACAGCCCGCCCCGAGTGCGAACGCCGCAGACGATAAATCACCGGGCACCTGCACATCACACGCACTCAGCGTCGCCGGACCGGTCAGCGACGCGGTGAGCTCACCGCTGCTGACAGGCACGCCGAAGGTACGCAGCATGCGTTCCGTGTGATCGCGGGTGATGCCAGGCTCAACGACTGTCGTCGTGCCGTCTGCATACAAGCCGGCCAACAGGATGGCCGATTTTACCTGCGCGCTTGCCACCGGACTGACGTACTCAATCGGCTTCAGCGGAGTGCTGCCACCTACAGTGAGCGGCGCACGGCCGTCCGTCGTTGTCACCGTGGCGCCCATGTCCCGCAGCGGCCCCGCAATACGCTCCATCGGCCGCGACCGCAGTGAATCGTCACCGGTTAACTCGCTGCTGAACGACTGACCTGCCAACAGACCGGCGAGCAGCCGCAGACCGGTGCCGCTATTACCCATATCAAGTGCATGGGCTGCCTGCCGCAGTCCGTTCATGCCGACACCCGCAATCGTGACGGTACCGTCCGTCGCGGTATCAATTCGCACACCCAGTGCCTGCATGGCCGCCATCGTCGCGAGACAGTCTTCTCCTGCGAGAAAGCCTTTCACAGTGGTCGTGCCATCAGCGAGCGCACCGAACATCAACGAGCGATGCGAAATCGACTTGTCACCCGGCACCGCGACAGTGCCGCCGGTCGCCCTACCCGGGCTGGCCTCGATGTATTGCTTAGCTGCCATCAGCAAAACTCTGCAGCTCGGTCAGCAAGCGTACGTTTTCAGCAGGAGTTCCCACAGTCATCCTCAGGTATTGCGGCAAACCGTAGTTTGCAACCGGGCGCACGATAACACCACGACGCAGCAGAAATTCATTGACCGTCGCCGCTCGTTCGGCACTCGAGAAATCAACCAGAATGAAATTGCCTCGTGACGGGACGATGGTCAGCCCGAGCGCGCCCAATTCCGACTCGAGCCGCGCCCTCTCAACGATGTTCTGCGCAACACCGTCAGCAATCCAAGACTGATCACCCAGCGCCGCGATGGCAGCAGTTTGTGCGAGGCTGTTGACGTTGAAGGGCTGGCGCACCCGGTTCAGCAATCCCGCGACGGCCGGCGAACTGATGCTGTAGCCGATGCGCAGCCCCGCCAATGCATAGGCTTTTGAGAACGTGCGCACGATGACCAGATTGTCGAATTCGTTGAGCCAGTCCAGTGTGTCGTGATCGTCCGGCTGACGCGCATACTCAAGGTAGGCCTCGTCCAGCACCACAATGACGTCAGACGGAAGACCGGCGATAAATTTTTTCAGCGCGGGTTGTTCCAGCCAGGTGCCCGTGGGATTGTTCGGATTGGCGATAAACACAAGTCGCACCTGCTCATCGACCAACGCCTGCATGGCATCGAGATCGTGGCCCAGCGGCTGCTCGTCATCGACCGGGCGGGACGCAGCAATGCGTGCTTCAGCACCGCAGGCCTGCACGGCGAGCCGGTACACCACAAACGAGTACTGGTCGTACACGGCGGCATGACCGGGTGTCAGGAAGGTCTCGGCCAGCAGCACCAGGATGTCGTTCGACCCGTTTCCCAGTGTTAGTTGTTGCGGCTGTATCCGCAGGTGCGCAGCCAGTACATCACGCAACGCAAACGCAGCACCGTCCGGATAGCGCTCGATGCCTGCCGCAGCGTCAGCTAACGCGGCGCGGACCGCCGGCGACGGGCCCGCCGGGTTCTCGTTGGACGCAAGCTTCACCGCGTTGCGTATACCGTATTCGCGCTCCAGATCTGCCGCGGGTTTGCCCGGCTCATAGGGCGCCAAACCAGCGATTCCCGGCGCCGCCAACTGCAGAAAACGATGCGTGTTATCGACGGACATCGCCCTGCGAGTCAGACCACTGCCTTCGGGTACGAACCCAGAATGCGGAACAGCTGCGCGTTTTGCTTAAGATGGGCAAGTGCATTGGCGATTGCCGGATCGTCAGCATGGCCGTCGATGTCGATGAAAAACACGTAGTGCCATTTACGCTGCTGTGAGGGCCGTGACTCAATCCGCGTCATGTTGACGTTGTCCTCGGCCAGCGGCTCAAGCAACTTATACAGTGCTCCGGCACCCTCGGTGTCGGATGCAGACACCAGCAAGGTGGTGCGATCGTCGCCACTGGCGGCCACACGGTCGCGGCCGATAACGAAGAAGCGTGTGGTGTTATCGGAACGGTCTTCAATGCCCTGCTCAAGTATGTTCAGGCCGTAAACGCTGGCGGCCGCATCACCGGCAATGGCAGCAGTGCCTGATTCAGCCGCGGCCCGGCGAGCACCGTCCGCATTGCTGGATGCCGGCACCAGCTCCGCGTTCGGCAGATGCTCGCGCAACCAGTCACGACACTGCGCCAGAGCCTGCGGATGAGCTGAGATGCGCTGTATCGGCTCTAGAGTGTCCATCGCGCCGAGCAGATGATGGCGGATACGCAGCTCGATTTCGGCACAAATACACAACGGCGACGACATGAACATGTCGAGGGTGTGATTGACGGTACCCTCGGTTGAGTTCTCGATGGGCACAATGCCGAAGTCCGCGGCGCCGGATTCGACTTCACGGAACACATCCTCGATGGTCACCAGCGGCACGCCTTCCACCGCCGCGCCAAAGTGCTTCTCGACGGCGGACTGAGTGTAGGTCCCCTCCGGGCCCAGATAACCGATTTTCATCAGCTCGCCCTATGCTTGATGCGGGTTCTCAGCTGGCCAGACCGAGATTACGCACCTTAATGACGCCTTCGATTGCGGCGATCTGACTCACGATATCGTCAGACACTTCACCATTCACTTCAACGATGGTGTAAGCAATATCGCCGAGCGACTTGTTGAGCAGATCCTCAATGTTCAGGTTGGCCTCTGCCAGGCAGGTCGAAATCTGGCCCACCATGTTGGGCACATTTTTGTTGGCGATCGTCAGGCGGTAAGAGCCCGACTTGCGCGGCAAAATCGCTTCGGGGAAATTCACGGAATTCTTGATATTGCCGTGCTGCAGATACTCTTTCACCTGCTCGGCTACCATGATCGCACAATTAATTTCCGCCTCATGCGTCGATGCACCGAGATGCGGCAATGTGATGACCTTCTCGTGCCCGATCACCTGGCGCGTTGGAAAGTCGGTCACATAGGCACCCAGATGACCGGCGTCGAGACTCTCAAGCACCGCGGTTTCATCAACGATGGGATCACGCGCGAAGTTCAGGATCACCGCATTCTTGGGCATGCTCGCAATACCGGCTTTGCTGATCAGACCGCGTGTTGCATCGAGCAACGGCACGTGCAGCGACACCATGTCAGAGCGTGACAGCAAGTCTTCCAGACTGCGCGCCTGTTCCACGCCGGAGTCCAGCTGCCAGGCGCGCTCGACACTGATCATTGCATCGTAGCCAATGACTTTCATGCCAAGACTCTGCGCCGCGTTCGCAACCTGCACACCGATGGCGCCCAGACCAACCACACCCAGCGTACGCCCAGGCAACTCGTAACCGACATACTGTTTTTTACCAGCCTCGACTTTCTTCGACAGCGCGTCACCGTCGCCCTCGATGTTTTGCGTGTAATCCCACGCCGCAGCCAGATTACGCGCCGCCATCAGCATGCCACCGATCACGAGCTCCTTGACCGCATTCGCATTGGCGCCGGGTGCGTTGAACACGACGACCCCAAGATCAGCGAGCCTGTCGAGCGGAATATTGTTGACGCCCGCGCCCGCACGACCGACGGCCTCCAGATTCGGGCCGAAATCCATGTCGTGCATCTTGAATGAGCGCACCAGGATCGCATCCGGATTTTCTACGTCGTCGCCGACGGTAAATTCAGCGCTTGGCAGACGCGTCAGGCCTTCTGCAGAAATATTGTTCAGTGTTTGAATTTTGTACATCGTTGCTAATCCGTTTGCTTAACCGTTAGTGCGTTCGAACTCTTCCATGAACGCAATCAGTGCATCGATCGCTTCCATCGGAACCGCGTTGTAAATACTGGCGCGCATTCCGCCGACTGAGCGATGCCCTTTCAGATTGGTCATGCCTGCCGCGGCCGACTGCTCCAGAAAGAGCGCGTCCAGATCCGCATTCGCCAGCGTGAACGGGATATTCATCCACGAGCGGTGCTCGATTGCCACCGGATTGGCGTAGAAGTCCGAGCTATCGATGGCCGCATACAACTTCGCAGCCTTGGCTGAGTTTTGTTCGCCCATGGCAGCAAGCCCGCCGTTGCGCTTAATCCAGTCGAACACCAAACCGGCCATGTACCAGGCAAAGGTCGGTGGCGTGTTCGACATCGAACCTGCGTCCGCCTGTGTGCTGTACTTCAGTATGTCCGGCAAACCGGCGCCCCCGGAGGCGATCAGATCCTTACGGACGATGACAATGGTCAGCCCGGCGGGACCGATGTTTTTCTGCGCGCCGGCGTAGATCATGCCGAACTTATCCACGTCGATCGGGCGCGACAGAATGGTTGACGACATGTCGCAGACCACCGGCACGTTGCCGACATCAGGCACATCGTGAAGTTCGACGCCGCCGATAGTTTCATTGCCGCAGTAATGAAAGTACGCAGCGTCGTCAGTCAGATTCCAGCTGTCGCGGGCAGGCACGTCCGTGTAGTTGGAGTCAGCGCCGTCAGCGACCAGATTGACCGTCCGCACAGCCTGACCTTGCTTGAGGGCCTTTTTCGACCAGGAACCGGTGACAAGCTGATCGACGGTTTGCCCGTCGGCGGCAAGATTCATCGGAATCAGCGCGAACTGCTGTGTCGCGCCACCCTGAAGAAACATCACTGCGTAGTCGTCGGACACGCCCATCAGCTCGCGCAGGTCGGCTTCCGCCTGCTCTGCAACCGCGACAAACGGCTTGCTGCGATGGCTGACCTCCATTACTGACATACCGGTGCCCTGCCAGTCGGTCAACTCGGCTTTCGCGGTTTCAAGAACCTCGAGCGGCAGCGCCGCCGGGCCCGCACTGAAATTAAATACTCGTGACATTTTTCGTTCCGTAATAAATTAGGCGCCAACTGAACTGGCGCCGGTGTCAATCAAAATTAAGGGGGCAAACAGTTATTCTTGTTCTTCTTCCTGCGTCTGATCTTCCTGGATCTGCTCGATCCGCTCCACGCCGACCAGACGATCGCCCTCGGTTACGCGGATCAACCGCACACCCTGAGTATTACGACCCTGCGTGGAAACTTCAGCGACGGCGGTGCGCACCAACGTGCCCGACGAGCTGATCAGCATGATCTCATCGTCGTCCGTGGCCTGCACAGCTCCGACCAGCTCGCCATTGCGCTCACTCGCCTGTATCGCGATGACGCCCTGACCGCCGCGCCCCTGCGTGGAGAATTCGTCCACCTGGGTGCGCTTGCCGTAACCGTGTGCCGTGGCTGTCAGCACATCGCCGTCGCCGACGATTATAAGCGCAATCACCTTGTGGGAGCCCGCCAGCTTGATGCCGCGCACGCCCGCAGCGCCGCGGCCCATCTCGCGGACGTTCGCCTCATTGAAGCGGATTGCTTTGCCGGAACTCGCACACAGCATGATGTCCTGATTGCCATCGGTCAGTGCCACATCAACGAGCAGATCGCCATCGCGCAGATCGAGCGCGATGATGCCGTTAGTGCGCGGGCGTGAGAACGCCTCCAGAGAGGTCTTCTTCACTCTGCCCGAGCTGGTGGCCATGAATACGTACTGATCTTTTGAATACTCGCGCACCGGCAAGACCGCATTGATACGCTCGTCTTCCTGCAACGGCAGCAAATTGATCAGCGGCTTGCCGCGAGCGCCGCGACTGGCCTGCGGCACCTGATAGACCTTCAGCCAGTAGCACTTGCCGCGACTCGAGAAGCACAGCAGCGTGTCATGGCTGTTGGCAACAAACAGTTTCTCGACAAAGTCTTCGTCTTTGACCTTGGTCGCCGAACGCCCGCGCCCGCCGCGCTTTTGCGCCTGATAAGCATCGAGCGGCTGCGCTTTGGCGTACCCACCGTGCGACAGTGTGACGACCAGATCCTCAACGGGGATCAGGTCTTCCGTCGTCACGTCAGAATGGTCGACAACAATTTCGGTACGGCGCTCGTCCGCATAGTTCTCGCGGATGTCCCCGAGCTCCTCGCGGATAACCCTCAGGAGCTCATCGGGGTTTTGCAGTATCTCAGTCAGATACTTAATTTTGTCCAGTATCTCTTTGTATTCATTAACTATCTTTTCGCGCTCGAGACCGGTCAGGCGATTCAGTCGCAAGTCAAGAATGGCCTGCGCCTGATCCGGCGACAGCCGGTAGCCTTGTTTGCTGATCCCGAAGTCGCCGACCAGTTCATCCGGCCGTGTGCTGATATCGCCGGCACGCTCCAGCATGGCCGTCACGTCACCCGGCTCCCACACCGCTTCGATCAGTGCCTCTTTAGCAGCGGCGGGCGATTCCGCCTTCTTGATGAGATCGATGACTGCATCAATGTTGGCGAGCGCTACTGCCTGACCTTCCAGTACATGACCACGTTCCCGGGCCTTGCGCAGCTCGTAAACGGTGCGCCGGGTCACCACCTCGCGACGATGCCGGACAAAGGCTTCCAGCGACTCCTTCAGTGTCAGGAGACGCGGCTGACCGTCGCGTAACGCGACCATGTTGATGCCGAACACCGACTGCAGGGGCGTTTGCTTGTAAAGGTTGTTGAGCACCACGTCTGCCATGACGCCGGTGCGCAGCTCGATCACCACCCGCATGCCGTCCTTGTCAGACTCATCGCGCAGTTCGGTGATGCCGTCAATCTTCTTGTCACGCACCAACTCGGCGATCTTCTCGATCAGCCGGGCCTTATTCACCTGATACGGCAACTCGGTCAGCACGATGGCCTCTTTGCCTTTGCTGTTGACCTGTTCGATGGCGTGCCGCGCACGCACGTAGATACGGCCACGACCCGTGGTGTAGGCCGAATAGATGCCGGCTGTGCCGTTAATAATGCCGGCCGTCGGGAAATCCGGACCCGGCACGATTTCCATCAGCTCAGCGGGCGTAATGTCCGGGTTGTCGATCAGCGCCAGCGTGGCATCGACAATTTCGCCAAGATTATGTGGCGGGATGTTGGTGGCCATGCCGACCGCGATACCTGACGAACCGTTGACCAGCAGGTTCGGCACCCGCGTTGGCAATACGGTGGGCTCGGACTCAGAGCCGTCGTAGTTCTCGGCGAAATCAACTGTCTCTTTGTCGATATCCGCGAGCAGCTCGTTGGCGAGCCGCGTCATGCGAACTTCGGTGTATCGCATCGCTGCCGGCGCATCACCGTCAACGGAGCCGAAGTTGCCCTGCCCGTCGATCAGCAGGTAGCGCAACGAGAATGGCTGCGCCATGCGTACGATCGTGTCATAGACGGCTGAATCACCGTGCGGGTGATACTTACCGATCACATCACCCACCACGCGCGCGGACTTTTTGTACGGTTTGGAGTAGTCATTTCCGAGCTCACGCATTGCATACAACACGCGGCGGTGCACGGGTTTCAACCCGTCACGTACATCGGGCAATGCCCGGCCAACGATCACGCTCATTGCGTAATCGAGGTAACTTTGCCGCATCTCGTCTTCGAGATTGACAGGCAATACTTCCTGCGCCACGTCTGTCATCGGTGGTCTGAACTACTCTGGTTTGGTTGGGTGATGAGGCCCTGCAAGAGCCGGTTTGTGTATACAAATATATATGTGTTGAAACGGGCGAAATTTTACCACAGAGTAGCCGCTTTCGGAGTGCTGAATGTCGCCTGTTGAGCTTGTAGTTGCCCCGCGCTGGCTGATTCCGGTCGAACCGGCCGGCGCGATCCTCGAAGACCATGCGGTCGCCGTGGGCGACGGCAGAATTCTGTCTGTCGGGCCGGCCAATGAGCTTCGCGAGGCGCACCCGGATGCCGACTGGATCGACCGGCCCGACCACGCCCTCATCCCCGGGCTCGTCAATGCTCACACGCATGCCGCCATGAACCTGCTGCGCGGTTACGCCGATGACCTGCCGCTGGATACCTGGCTGGCGGAACACATCTGGCCGGCCGAGGGGCGCTGGGTCAACCGTGATTTCGTCCGGGACGGTGCGGATCTGGCCATACTGGAAATGATCCGCGGCGGCACCACCTCCTTTCAGGATATGTACTTCTTTCCGGATGAGGTCGGTGCGGTCGCAGCCGAGCGCGGCATCCGTGCCGTCGTCAGCATGATTGTGATCGGCGCCCCGACCGTGTGGGCCGAGTCGACTGACGAATACCTCAGCAGAGGTCTCGAGGTGCACGATCGCTATAAGGATCACCCGCTGGTCAAAACCGCGTTCGCGCCGCACGCACCCTACACCGTGGATGACGATGCACTCCGGCGAATCGTCACGCTTGCCGATCAGACAGACACCTGCATCCACATGCACGTGCACGAAACTGCTCGCGAAGTGCAGGATGCAGTCGATGCGAACGGTAAGCGGCCCCTGCAGCGACTGGATGAACTCGGCCTCCTGACGCCACAGCTGAACGCGGTGCACATGACCGAACTGAGCGACAATGAAATCAGCCTGCTGTCATCCCGTGGCGTTCATGTAGTGCATTGCCCGGAGTCGAACATGAAACTGGCCAGCGGCAGCTGCCCCAGCGGCAAACTCATCGCGTCCGGCGTTAATGTCGCACTCGGCACCGACGGGGCCGCAAGCAACAACGACCTCGACATGTTCGGCGAAATGCGCAGCGCGGCCCTGCTCGGCAAAATAACGAGCGAAGACGCCAGCGCGCTGCCCGCTGCCACCGTCCTGCAAATGGCGACATTGAACGGCGCCCGCGCGCTGGGGCTCGGCGAAGAGACGGGCTCGCTGACGCCCGGCAAATCGGCCGACATGGTGTGCGTGAATCTGAATGTGCCCGCCTGCCAGCCAGTGCACAATCCCCTGTCACAGATTGTTTACAGCGCCGGGCGTGATCAGGTGTCGGATGTATGGGTGGCCGGTCGCGCCCTTTACACTGAAGGCAAGTACCTGAGCACCGAACCCGACGACGTGCTGGCGCGGGCCAACGCCTGGATGACCCGAATGCAGGCAGAGGCCTGACCTGAATGAACGCAGCAACTGACGACAATGTTGACGACGGAGAGATCCGCAAATTCGATGCACTGGCGAGTCGCTGGTGGGATCCGGAAGGTGAATTTAAACCGCTGCACCGACTGAACCCGCTGCGCGCCGGCTACGTGACCGAGAGAGCTGCGGTTGACGGCCAGCCGGTGCTCGACGTCGGCTGCGGCGGCGGCCTGCTGACCGAAGCACTCGCACAGGCCGGAGGTGAAGTCACCGGCATCGACATGGCGCCCGCACCGTTGCAGGTTGCCAAACTGCACCAGCACAAATCCGGGCTCGACAGCATCCGCTATCTGGAAACCCACGCGGAGGCACTGGCTGAACAAGAGACCGGCCGATACGCCGTGGTCACGTGTATGGAAGTTATCGAACACGTACCCGACCCGCAGTCGCTGATCACGGCCTGCGCAGCGTTAACACGCCCCGGCGGCGATGTCTTTTTCTCCACGCTGAATCGCAATCTGAAGGCATTCATGCTGGCCATTGTTGGCGCCGAGTACGTGCTGAATATGCTGCCGAAAGGCACCCACGAGTACAGCAAATTTATACGCCCGTCGGAATTGCGCCGCTGGGCCCGCGCGGCGGATCTGGAGTTTGCCGACATCACAGGATTGACGTATCACCCGATCAGCGGTGAGTTCAGTCTCGGCAGTGATGTCGACGTCAATTACCTGATGCACTTTCGCAAACCTGCATGACGAGACTGCTCAATTCGACCACTGCCGTGCTGTTTGATCTGGACGGCACATTGCTGGACACCGCGCGTGATCTGGTGCGGGTACTCCATGTCGTTTGCGATGAAGAGGGCCAGAACAAGCCCGACGGCGAGCTGGCCGGGCGCTATGTCTCGCACGGTGCGATCGGCCTGATACGGCTGGCGTTTCCCGAGGCAGACGCCGACACGCAGGAGCACCTGCGAAAACGCCTGGTGAAGCTCTATGAAGACTCGCTTGTGGTGGAGACCCAGGCCTACCCCGGCGTTTTGCAGATGCTGGACGATCTGGACGCACGCGACATCGCATGGGGCATCGTCACCAACAAAATGCGCTACCTCGCCGCACCGATCATCGAGCACTTCGGTCTGCATGAACGTTGCCGGACGCTGGTCGGCGGCGATACCGCTGCGCGCAACAAACCGCACCCGGATCCCATCGTGCTGGCGCTGGCCGAACTGGCAACTGAGCCGTCAGCCGCAATCTATGTCGGCGATGCTGAGAAAGACATGCTGGCGGGCCGCGCTGCGGGGACTCGCACGGTGGGCGTGACCTGGGGCTATGTGCCCCCCGGTGACAGAGCGCCCCATGAATGGGACGCAGACTATACAATTGACCATCCACGGGAATTGTTAACGTTGTAAGTACGGTCGCCACAAGTCTCAGGCAGACCGGGGGGCGCGCATGAGTTTTTTCACACAACTGAATCCGTTGCAGCAGCTGTACGTTCTGCTGAGTGCGGCTGCATTGGCCGGGCTGCTCCTCGGTCTGTTTATTCAGTACCTGTTTGCCCGCACCACCCGGACCCGGCTGGAGGGCGAAATCGCTCTGCGGGATGCGCAGATCAGATCGGACGCCGAGCGCGCTGCAGAACGGGATCAGGCACTGGACGCCACACAACAGGCGCTCAAAGCCGTATTCGGCGATCTGGCCCGCGAATCGCTGGAACAGAACAGCGAAAACTTTCTGCGCCTTGCCGGCGAGAAGTTTGCCAATCAGCAGAATCAGGCGAAAGCCGAGCTCGGCGCCAAGGAAAAAGCCGTTGAGGCTCTGGTCAAACCACTCCAGGAAGCGCTCGACAAGACCCACAAACAGATCAACGAGCTTGAGAAAACCCGGCAGGAAGCATACGGCAACCTCACTCAGCAACTGAGTGCGGTGCACCTGGGCCAGGAAAGCCTGCGCGCCGAGACCAACAAGCTGGTCAGCTCCCTGCGGCAGCCCAATGTGCGCGGCCAATGGGGTGAACTGACGCTGCGTCGTCTGGCCGAACTGGCGGGCATGGTGGATCGCTGTGACTTTGCCGAACAGGTGCATGTGCGCACCGAGGGCAGCGACCCCAATATTCGCCCCGACATGGTGATACATCTGCCGGAAAAGGGTCAGCTGGTCGTCGATGTGAAGACACCGCTCGAGGCCTATTTAAAAGCCGTCGCCGAAGAAGATGAAGACAAGCGCAAGGCCTTCCTGGAAGGCCACGCCCGCAACTTGGCGAATCATGTGAAAACACTCGCCAGTAAAGCCTACTTCGATCAGTTCGAGCACAGCCCGGAATTTGTCATTCTGTTTGTCCCCGGCGACCAGTTTCTGTCGGCCGCGCTGGACGTGCGACCAGCCCTGCTCGACGAGGCGCTGCGCAGTAAGGTCTTGTTGGTCACGCCGACGAGTCTCGTTGCTTTGTTAAAAGTCGTCGCCTACGGCTGGATGCAGTTCAAGCTGGAAAAAAATGCCGAGGAAATTCGCGATCTGGCCATCGAGATGCACAAGCGCATCGGCACATTCACAGGGCACCTCGACAACGCCGGCAAAAAACTGAGCCAGAGCGTCAAAGCCTACAACGACGCCATCGGCTCACTGGAAAGTCGCGTCATGCCAAATGTACGCACGATTGAGTCGCTGGGAGCCAACTCCGGCAAAGACATTCCCTCCCCGAGCGCCATTGATATCACCGCCCGCGAACTGAAACTGGTCGTGGACGATCTGCAAACCGACACCAGTGGGAGCGCATTGCCTCCCGCCGAAGACGACAACGATGAGCTTCACCCCTGATTCCTACAGCCCTGCACCTGACCTCCTCAAAGACCGCATCATCCTGATTACCGGCGCCGGCGACGGCATCGGTGCTGAAGCGGCGCGTGAGTGCGCACGCCACGGCGCGACCGTCGTGCTGACCGGTCGCACTCAGGCGAAACTGGAAGCGGTGTATGACGCGATCGTTGCCGAGGGCGGCCCTGAACCGACGATCGCCGTCATCGACTTCGCTAAAGCGCAGGGCGATGACTACCGGGCGATCGCCAATGCCCTGGCAGAGCAGTTTGGTCATCTTGACGGCCTGTTGCACAACGCCGGCATTCTCGGCTACCTGTCACCGATCGAACATTTTGAAGTGCCGAAGTGGCTGGAAGTGATGCACGTGAACGTCAATGCACAGTTCATCCTGACACAGGAATTGCTGCCACTCCTGAAAGCCGCTGATGACCCGACGATCGTGTTCACATCCAGCGGTGTCGGTCGCAAGGGACGTGCGCTGTGGGGCGCCTACGCGGTGTCAAAATTTGCGACCGAGGGCCTGATGGAAACGCTGGCCGATGAACTCGACTACGCGCGGGTCAACTGCATCAACCCGGGCGCCACACGCACCGCGATGCGACGCGCCGCCTACCCGGCCGAAGACCCGACGACGCTGAAAACGCCGGCCGACATCATGCCCACGTATCTGTACCTGCTGGGGCCTGATTCGCGCGGCACGAGCGGACAAAGCCTCGACTGCCAGCCAAAGCGGGTCCGAAAATAAGGCTAGCGCACAGCGGCGCGCAGAGCCGCAGCCTCTTCCGGCTCCAGCTTGCGGTGCTTGCCCGGCCGCAAATTACGCGGCAGTTTTAACGGGCCGTAACTCACGCGCATCAGGCGGCTGACCGTGCAGCCGACCTGCTCAAACAATCGCCGCACGATACGATTCCGCCCTTCGCTGACCGTGACCAGACAGGTCTGGTTGGCCCCTTTGCTGTCCTTGATCGACAGCGTATCGAAGCGCGCCTCACCGTCATCGAGTTTGATGCCATTCAGCAACTGCTCAATAGCTTCATCGCTCAGTTCACCGCGCACCCGCACAGAGTATTCACGACTCAGTTGTGAAGACGGATGCATCAACTTGTTGGCAAGCTCCCCGTCGGTCGTTACCAGTAACAGCCCCGTGGTTTGATAGTCGAGACGCCCGACACTGATCCACCGGGCATCAATCGTTTTGGGTAGCGCGTCGAACACGGTACGCCGCCCGTCAGGATCGGTGCGTGAGCAAATTTCACCCGCCGGTTTGTGATACATGAGTGTGCGGTGCGGCCGTTCACGTTTCGGCTTACGCAATGGCTGCCCGTCAATAACGATGTGCTCGCTGCCATCGACTCGCATGCCGAGTTCGGCAGGCTCACCATTGACCTGAATCCGACCGGCTTTTATCCAGCCCTCTATCTGCCGGCGCGAGCCTTTGCCCAGGCCTGCCAGGTATTTTTGTAGTCGCTCTGCCATTTCGGTGCGGGTACGTTGCGGCCGATACCGTTAACCGGTCGGCCGGTGCCGCACTCAGGATTGCTTGATGGGTACAACCTCAGCGCGCTCAGCGTTGAAGTCAGTTTCCGGCTCCCGGGTTGACCGGTCGCGAGCGTCCTCGAGCGACGCGATGTTGGCATCCTCGTCCGCCGCACCGGACACGACTTTGTCCACGGCCTCCGTGACCGCCAGGGCCGCGGCGAGTTCTTCATCACTCACTTCGTCGTCAAGTTCGTCGTCTACTTGATCGTGCAGTTGATCGTCCGCGAGAGAAGGGTCGTATGACTCGTCACTACCGGCATCATCCGTATCTTCCTGCGCCTCAACATCATCCAAGACTGAGTCCGCACGCTCGTCACCGGCATCATCCGGTGCTATCTCCTCAGGCAGCGGTTCCTGATCCGCGGTGCCGAGTTCCAGTTGTACGCTGACGGGCTCAAGTTCTGCCAACTCCGCCAACGGCGGCAAATCGTCAAGCTTCTTGAGGCCGAAATAGTCGAGGAAAAATCGTGTGGTACCAAACATGGCCGGCTTGCCCGGCACGTCACGGTGACCCACCACTTTGATCCAGTCGCGCTCCAGCAGCGTCCGGATAATGTTGGTGCTGACGGCGACGCCGCGAATTTCTTCGATATCGCCACGTGTCACTGGCTGGCGATACGCGATGATCGCCAGGGTTTCCATCAATGCGCGTGTGTAGCGCGGCGGGCGTTCTTCAAAGAGCTTGCCGAGCCACTGCCCCATGCTCTCCCGCACCTGAATGCGGAAACCGCTGGCAACTTCGCGAAGCTCAATTCCACGCTCCGCGTACTCATCCTGCAAAACCTTAATGACCTCGCGTATTTCCTTCTTCTCAGGGCCCTCACCCTCGTCACCGAACAGTGCTTTCAGCTGATCAATGGAGAGCGGTCCGCCTGCAGCCAGCATGGCGGCTTCGATTACATTTTTGAGGTGCTGCGATTCCATATCTTTTCAGTTCCGTCTGAGAGTATTACGGCAAGTCCGTGCTGTCTTTGTCGGTGTTGATCTGCGCTTGCGACTCTTCGGGCGGATCGTCATCCGCCGCATCAAAATCCGATGTCAGTTCACTGATATTGGCCGGCGAGCTGGCGGCGGCGCGCACGTGGATCGGTGAATACGCTTCGGCCTGCGCGAGCTCAATCAAAGACTCCTTAAGAAGCTCAAGCAGTGACAAAAAGGTCACGGTCACACCCATGCGCCCCTCTGTCGGATCAAAGAGGCTCTTGAACTCGATAAACTCAGTCGCGTCGAGCCGCTCCAGCACTTCCGTCATGCGCTGACGCACTGACAGTGCTTCTCCGCGTATATGATGATGGGCAAGCACTTCGGCGCGTTTAAGCACATCTTTGAACGCGACCAGAATTTCCTTGAGCTGGAGATCCGGCAACTGCTGCACCGGGCGGCGCTCCATCGGCTCAGCGGAGGCCTGGTGAACATCACGCTCCATGCGCGGCAATTCGGAAATTCCGTCAGCAGCCTTCTTGAAGCGTTCATATTCGAGCAAGCGACGCACGAGCTCAGCGCGAGGATCATCCTCTTCGTCTTCATCTTCTTCGACGCGCGGCAGCAACATGCGGGATTTAATCTCGGCCAGCATCGCTGCCATCAGCAGGTATTCCCCCGCCAGGTCGAGCTGCAATTCGGTCATCACCTCAATGTATTCAACGTATTGCTGAGTGATGTCAGCAATCGGAATGTCGAGGATGTCGAGATTCTGCCGCCGTATGAGGTACAGCAGCAGATCCAGAGGGCCTTCAAAAGCCTCCAGGAATACTTCCAGCGCATGCGGCGGGATGTAGAGATCCTGCGGCAGCTCTGTCACTGCCTCGCCTGCCACGACGGCAAACGGCATTTCACTCTGTGCGGGTTTTCCCTCTTCTAGCAGAGACGCTGTTTGATTTTCGGGCGTCGAATCGACAACCCGCAGCTGCGGCTTTTCTGCCGCGCCTTCGTCCGACATTTAAACCCCTATAAACCCACCAAAAATATCACCAGACCTTCTACCAGTGCGTACAGCGGCGTAACCACTGCCCAGAGCAAGCCCGAGAACAACAACAACACAATAATTATAAGGCCGAACGGCTCGATCCGATCGAGATATTTGCCGAGGCCCTCTGACACCAGCCCTCGCAGCACCCTGCCACCGTCGAGCGGTGGTATAGGAAGAAGATTAAAAGCTGCGAGTAAGACATTGATTAGCAGACCAATACGCGCCATCCCCATGAGGAACTCACCGGCCACACTGTTGGCCAGGCCGAACACCAGTGTGAGCTTGTAAACCAGTGCCCAACCCAGCGCCATCACAAAATTTGCGCCCGGCCCCGCAAGCGCGACAAACACCATGTCGCGCTTCGGGTTACGCAGGTTCTGAAACGCCACAGGCACCGGCTTTGCCCAGCCAAACAAGAGCCCGCCCGTAAACCACAAAATGGCCGGCACCAGCACGGTGCCCACGGGGTCGATGTGGCGCAACGGATTCAGTGAGAGCCGCCCCAGCATTTCGGCCGTGCGGTCACCGCGTTGCCGGGCAGCCCAGCCGTGCGCCACTTCATGCAGCGTGATAGCCAGCAAAATCGGTATTGCGCCGACGGCGACGCCGCGCAACAGCTCATTGAGGTCAAGTCCTGTCATGGCGACAGTGTAGCCCGCCCGTCACGCGAAGTCTGCGGAGTTACCTTTGCCTTCACGTTGCACAACGGGGAAATCGCCCGTCATATCGACCACCGTGCACGGCTCGATTCCGCAGTTACCGGCCGCCACGACCAGATCAACGTCGTTTTTGAGGCGCTCGAGAATTTCATACGGGTCGGTCAGGGGAAACTCATCGCCCGGCAACAACAGCGTGGAACTCATAAAAGGCTCCCCGAGTGCATCTGCCAATGCGAGCGGCACCGGATGATCCGGCACACGAATGCCAATGGTCTTACGCCGCTCGTTCTGCAGGCGTCGCGGCACACTGCGGCTCGCTTTCAGAATGAATGCATAAGGCCCCGGTGTATGCGCTTTCAGCATGCGGTAGTGCCAGTTATCGATGCGCGCGTAGTTGGCAATCTCAGACAGATCTCGACATATCAGACCAAAGTTGTGGTGCTTGTCATCCTGTCGAATGCGTCGCACCTCACGAATCGGGGCCTTGTCACCGATATGAAAGCCCAGTGCATAACAGGAATCTGTCGGGTACACGATGAGTCCGCCACCGCGCATCACGTCGGCCGCCTGCCTGATCAGGCGCGGTTCCGGATTTTCCGGATGAATGTCGATAAGGCGGGCAGGCATCGTAACGGCTCAGTGCGGCGGATATCACGGGATTTGGGTATGATTCGCGACCGCACACTACTCTTTCAGGGACGAGATGCAAGCGCTCATCGATTTTCTGCCGGTCATTGCCTTCGTAGCGACCTACACCGCCACGAAAGACATGTCGCTGGCCATTATCGTGATCATTGCGGCGGTCAGCCTGCAGGTCGCAGGGACCTGGCTGGTGAAACGCGAAGTGAGCAAGATGCTGCTCGCATCGGCAGCACTGGTAATCGTCTTCGGTGGCATCAGCCTCGCGACGGACAACGCGATTTTTATCATGTGGAAACCCACCGTGCTGTATTGGGTGCTGGCAGTCGTGTTTCTGGGTAGCAACTGGATCGGCGACAGGCCAATCGCCGAGCGCATGATGACCGCGATTTCCGAAGACCCCATCGATATGCCCGCCAGCGGCTGGCGCAAACTGAACCTCTCCTGGGTGGCCTTTTTTGTGATCGCCGGACTCGCGAATATCTATGTGGCCTACAATTATGAAGAAGCGACATGGGTCAATTTCAAATTGTTCGGCCTGTTCGGGCTGACCTTTGTATTCTTGATTCTGCAGAGTTTGTGGATGTCGCAATACATTGATACGCCCGACGAAGCCGGGGATGACTAACCATGTACTACGTAATCTTCAGTGAAGACGTGCAGGACAGCGGCGCTTTGCGGGCCGGCGCACGGCCCGACCACCTGGCTCGACTGCAGCAACTGAAAGAGGAAGGCCGTCTTCTGGCCGCGGGGCCCTGCCCTGCCATCGACGCCAACGACCCAGGCCCGGCAGGCTTCACCGGCAGCCTAGTGATCGCCGAATTCCCGAGTCTTGAAGACGCACAGGAATGGGCGGATGCAGACCCTTACGTCGCTGCCGGCGTCTATGCCAGTGTGATCGTCAAACCCTACAAGCTGGTGTTGCCTTGACCGCACAACGAGTCGCCCGAATCACCGAGCGCCTTGAATCAGCGCTCAACCCGCTCGTTCTTGAAGTGGAAGACGAGAGTCATCTGCATGCGGGTCATGCCGGTGCTCGCGATGGCAAAGGCCATTTCCGAGTGACTATCGTCAGTCGCGAATTTGACGGCCTGAGCCCCATAAAGCGCCACCGTCTTGTATTCGACGCGATCGGCGACATGATGAACACCGATATACACGCGCTGGCCATCGACGCCCGAACCCCCGACGCCTGACCACACCGCATTGCGGCAGCCCAAGCCGTTTTGCAGCCCTCTGCCAGGCTTTTTGCGCCCAAAATCCGTCGGATTATTTAACAAAACGCAAGCTGCGAATCTGCGCACTATTTGACGTAATGCACGCAACTAGTTGCTTATTATGAAAAAATATATCGCGACCCGGCGATTAGCTTTTCGCCGCACTGTGCATATAAACTTCTGATTCCAAAGCGTTTATACAATCACACTCATAAAACGCTGCTAAGCTGCGGATTACACTTATGTAAAAGGCTTTGACTAGACATAAGCCCAGTCCTATTTTCGATTTCACAAGAAAAATTATGTTCAACCATGGATGAATCACCGAAGCGCGGGTTACTAGCAGCGTACGGCCGATTACTAAGGCCACTTATTCGGATCCTCATCCGGAACGGGGTTTCCTTCAGCGAATTTGCGGAAGTCGCGAAAGGAGCCTACGTCGAGGTCGCCGAGAGAGATTTCTCGGTGCCGAACAAAAAAATAACGCATTCCAGGATTTCTGCATTGACTGGACTGCAACGGAGGGATGTTGAG
>JABDLC010000028.1 GCA_013001905.1 Gammaproteobacteria bacterium
CACAATATGCATGCGGGCCACAGCATGCATGCCGGGCACAGCGGTCACAGCATGCCATCAGCACAGTCACACGCGGCCGGCGAATACGGCTACAACGTGGATATGCGTGCAGAGCAACCGCGTAACCTGCTGGACGACCCCGGTATCGGTCTGCGCGACAACGGCCGACGCGTGCTGACGTATGCAGATCTGCGCAACCTGTATCCGACCGTTGATACGCGCGAACCGGAGCGTGAGATTGAGCTGCATCTGACCGGCAATATGGAGCGCTACCTGTGGTCATTCGACGGTCAGTCTTATCCCGATGCCGACCCGCTGCAGCTGCGCCTGAATCAGCGCGCGCGTATCACGCTGGTCAACGACACGATGATGAACCACCCGATCCATCTGCACGGCATGTGGAGCGAACTCGAAACAGGTCATCCCGGTTTTCTGCCGCGCAAGCACACGGTGATTGTGCAGCCGGGCGGCAAGCTGTCCTATCAGGTCACGCCGGATGTGGCGGGCGCATGGGCGTATCACTGTCATTTGCTGTTTCACATGATGGGCATGTTCCGGCGTGTCGACGTCGCGTGAGGGGCGGGCTATGAAAAAAATCATTGCAACACTGCTGCTGACGACCTTCAGTGCGCACGCAGACATGAACGATGAGCCGCTGCTGTTTTCATTCGCGGCAGAAGAGTTGGAGTATCGTCGCGGCACCGGAGACGGTGTAGTGACCTGGGATGCGAAAGCATGGCTGGGCACGACCCGTGATCGTGTTTTCCTGCGCAGTGAAGGCGAAGCTGACAGTGATGAAATTGAGGAGCTTGAAACCACACTGGTCTGGTCGCACGCAGTCAGTCCGTTCTGGAATCTCAACCTCGGTTGGCGCGGTGACTGGCAACCGGAGCGTCGCCGCAACTGGTTCGCCGCCGAAATGGAGGGCCTCGCGCCCGGGTTTATAGAGACGCGACTCTCTGTGCTCGCCGGCAGCCGCGGTCGCTGGGCTGCCCGGCTGGAGCTGGAAACGGAATGGAAGCTGAGTCGGACATGGGAGCTTAAGCCCTCCCTGGAGATGGACTGGCGGGATGAGGCGGATCCGGCAAACGGGCTGGGCGACGGGCTCACCGAGACCGAGCTGGGATTGCGCCTGCACTACAAAATCCGGCCGGATCTGAGCCCCTATCTGGGCTACAGCGTGACACGGCTATCCGGCGAAACCGCCCGAAACGCGCGCGTTGCGGGGCAGCGGGGTAGGAAGCGCGAAGTCGTGGCCGGCCTGTCGTTCTGGTTCTGAACGGCGCAAAACTGCTAAAATCCTGATGTCGCCGGGGCTCACGTCCCGGCGCTTTCGTAACGCGTACTCTAATGTGAATAAGAAGCTCGCCCTGGCGCTCCGGTGCAGGGGTCACGCCCGGAAGAGCTCACCCGCAGGAGCCCATACAGATGTCCGACTATCGCGCACCCGTCAAAGACATGCGCTTTGTGATTAACGAACTGGCCGGTCTGGAGCAGATCGCTGCGCTGCCCGGTTTCGAGGAAGCAACGCCTGATCTGGTTGAAGCGGTGCTGGAAGAAGCCGGCGCGCTGGCCGCAGAAGTCATTGCGCCCACGAATGTGCTCGGTGATGAGCAGGGCGCCAAAGTGACTGATGGTCAGGTGACCGTACCGGCGGAATTTAAAGAGGCATACAGCCAGTTTATTGCCAGCGGTTGGTCCGGCATCTCGATGGATCCGGAATTCGGTGGCCAGGGGCTGCCGGAAGTCGTCGGTGTTGCCGTGTCCGAAATGGTGCAGAGTGCCAACCTCGCCTGGTCGCTGTGCGCGATGCTGACACAGGGTGCGATACACGCGCTCGAAGCACACGGTTCGGATGAGCTGAAAGCGGCGTACCTTGAAAAAATGATCACCGGTGAATGGACCGGCACGATGAATCTGACGGAGCCGCAGGCCGGCTCGGATTTGTCGCTGGTGCGGTCATTAGCCAAACCCGACGGGGATGCGTGGAAAGTCAGCGGGCAAAAGATATACATCACCTGGGGCGATCACGACATGACCGACAACATCGTGCATCTCGTGCTGGCCCGCACGCCGGACGCGCCGGCCGGCGTGAAGGGCTTGTCACTGTTCCTCGTGCCCAAATACACGCTGAATGCCGATAGCAGCCCGGGCGAAATCAATGGCGTACACACGGTGTCGATTGAGCACAAGCTCGGTATTCATGCGAGCCCGACCTGCGTGCTCGACTTCCAGAACTCCACCGGCTATCTGCTCGGCGAGGTAGGGCACGGGCTGAGGTGCATGTTCACGATGATGAACAGTGCGCGTCTGGGTGTGGGTTTGCAGGGTATTGCGGTCGCTGAGCGCGCTTACCAGCAGGCACTGACCTACGCAGTGGATCGTAAGCAGGGCACCGCCCCCGGCTTTGAAGGCACCGCGACCATCATTGAGCACGCTGATGTGCGCCGCATGCTGCTGACAATGAAGTCGGAAACAGAAGCCATGCGGGCGCTGGCCTATGTTGCGATGTCTGCGCTCGATCATTCACATCGCAATCCGGACGACGACACCCGGGCCGCCGCGCACGCGCGCGTCGATCTGCTGACGCCTATCGTCAAAGGCTGGAGCACTGAAAATGCGCAGGTGCTGACGTCGCTCGGCATTCAGGTGCACGGCGGTATGGGCTATGTCGAAGAAACCGGCGCGGCCCAGCATCTGCGGGATTCGCGCATCCTGACTATTTACGAGGGCACAACTGGCATCCAGGCGGGTGACCTGATCGGGCGCAAGACGCTCCGTGATGGGGGTGCGGCGATGTCAGCGTTGCTGCAGGATATCGGCGCGACACTGGAACGGGTGCAGGCCGGCGGCAGCGAGCTCACCGCAATCGCCGATGAACTGAGCAGTGCGCTCGATGCCGCGCGCGATTCACTGCAATGGATACTCGACAACCATGCCTCTGACGCTCATATTCCCGGTGCCGTGTCGTATCACTACCTGATGCTGATGGGTGTGTTGTGCGGCGGCTGGCAAATGGCGAACGCCGCGTTGATTGCGCAGCAGAAGCTGGCTGATGGCACTGCGGATGAGAACTTTTACGCCGCAAAACTGGCGTCGGCGAAGTTCTATGCGGAACAGGCGCTGCCGCGCGCGCTGTCACATGCGCGTAGTATCACTCATGGCTGCGAAACGATGATGGCCTTCACTCAGGACATGTTCGAAGGCGAATAGCGTTCCGGCAGGAGCAGGAAAAATGGGATTTAAGACCAAACAGATTCATGACGGTGTCACACCGGATCCGCTGACGGGGTCGATACTGACGCCGATCTATCAGACCACCACCTACGTGCAGGACTCCGTGGATGAGTACCTTGCCAAAGGTTATTCCTACTCGCGATCGGCCAATCCGACTGTGCGGGCGCTGGAGCAGAAGCTGACTTCACTTGAGGGCGGCGCTGATACCACGTGTTTCGGTACCGGCATGGCCGCCATCAACGCAGTGTTCATGACTTACCTGAATGCCGGCGACCATTGCATCGTGTCGGACGTCGTATACGGCGGCACTTATCGTCTTGCGACGAAAATCTACAGCCGCTTTGGCGTCGAGTTTTCGTTCGTGGATACCTCAAATGCGGACAATGTGCGCGAGGCGCTGCGCGACAACACCAAACTGATTCTGACGGAGACGCCGGCCAACCCGACGCTGAAGCTGACGGATATCGCTGCCGTGTCGGCAATCGCGAAGGAAGCCGGTATCCCGCACGGTGTCGACAACACGTTCCTGACGCCTTACTACCAGCGGCCTCTGGAGTTGGGTGCCGACCTCAGCATTCATTCGACGACCAAGTATTTTGATGGTCACAATGCGACGGTCGGCGGTGCCGTGGTTGCCGCCAGCGCCGAACACGATGAGAAAATCCGCTTTGTGCTGAATGCCACCGGCTCGATCATGTCCCCGCAGGTTGCGTGGCTCACACTGCAGGGCGTGAAAACCCTTGCGCAGCGTTTGGACGGGCAGTCGCAAAATGCACATGCGATCGCTGAGTTTCTGGAGCAGCACCCCAAGGTTGAGAGCGTCACTTATCCCGGTTTGGCGTCGTTCCCGCAGCACGAGCTTGCGAAATCGCAGGCAGACGGCTTTGGTGCAATGTTGTGGTTTGAAGTTAAAGGCGGTGCGTCCGCGGGCAAAACCCTGATGGACTGTATTGAGGTGTTCAGTCTCGCCGAAAATCTGGGTTCGATTGAATCGCTGATCACGCATCCCGTGACGATGACGCATGCCGATGTCGAGAAAGCTGAGCGCGAGCGCGTCGGCATCTCCGACGGTCTCGTGCGCGTGTCGGTGGGGCTGGAAGACGTTGAAGATCTGATCGCGGCGCTGGACGCGGCGCTGGCCAAAGTCTAGAGCAGGTCAGCCAGATAACGCTGCGTAATCTGTTCCCACTCGAGTTTTAACCATGGCGTGTAGGTGTCGCCGTTGGTTTCGATTTCCCGCGTAAGCTCTGCCGGTGAAATAAAACGCCAGTCTGCGATTTCATCGCGGTTGATATCAGGCTCGCTGTCGATGTGGCCGGCAAACACCCAGCAATTTTCATGTTCGGAGCCGACGTCGCCGAAGCGCGCCTGGTACACAAACTTATAGAGATAGCGCAGATCGCAGGTGACGCCGAGTTCCTCACGGATGCGTCGGTGCGCGGCTGCCAGCGTATCTTCGCCGACACGCGGGTGACTGCAGCAACTGTTGGCCCAGTAGCCACCCCATAACATCTTGTTGGCGCTGCGTTGCTGAATCAGCAGCTCGCCTTCCGGGTTAAACAGAAATACCGAAAAAGCCCGGTGCAGCAACCCGTCGCCCAGATGGCAGTCGATTTTTTCGCAGCTGCCGACTTCGTTGTCGTGCTCGTCAACCAGTATGAGCGTGTCCGGCGCGTCGCTATTGGCGTCGTTACGCAGTGCTCCCGCATCGGTTGTCATGACTGGCCACCGATCGTAAAGGCAAGTGCTTCATAGCCGCGCTCTTCAATCGCCTGACGCACCACCGCACTGGCTGTTTCGTTCTCGCACAGCGCGAACATTGCGCCGCCGCCGCCACCGCCGGTTAACTTGGCGCCCAGTGCGCCGGCGTTGCGCGCCACCTCAATCAGCTTCTCAAGCTCCGGTGTGGAAACCTGCAGTGCATTCAGCAGACCCTGGTTGATGTTCATGAGTTCGCCGAGGTCATCCAGCCGGTTCTCCTGAATGGCTGACACAGCCTGCAGAGAGATGCTGTCGATATCGTCAAACATTTTGTCGTAGACCTTCGGCAGTCGTTCGTGTGCGGCACGCACGTTGCCGACCGTCTTGGCAGTCAATCCCTGCGTGTGGGTCATGCCGACCACCAGAGAGAGCGGTTGCGGGATATTCAGCAACTCAACCAGTGGCGGATTGCCGCGCCGGTACACCAGTGGTTTGCCGTAGGTCGCCAGTGTGTTGTCGATGCCGCTCGGCTGCCCGTGCGCGATTTCCTCAGATTTAAACGCCAGCGAATTTACTTCGTCATCGTTAAGGCCGAGGCGGAAATGAATATTCAGCGCGCGAATGATTGCCACCGCCAGTGCCGCGGAACCACCGAGGCCCATGCCGCGCGGTACGTCGGGGAACACTTCGATGCGCATGCCGCGGTTCGCCAGCCCGAGTTCGTCCAGTATGGTGCCGGCTGCTTTCTCGAACGAGCGCCGCTGCTCGCGGGGTTTGTCGAGTTCATATTCGACACCCCAGCGCGGTATGAGCAACTGCACACCTTTTTCGGTGTCCTCGACCAGCGCCCGCATGGTTAACGGTAACGGGCATGCGATCGCATGCCGGCCATACACGACAGCGTGTTCACCGAGCAAAATCAGTTTGCCGTAGCCGGTGCCGAGTTCCGCATCGGTCTTCTGCAGTATTTTCGACGACGCGCCCGGTTCCGAGTCCTGCAGTTCTTCAAGAATCTGTCGTGCACGCCAGACTTTGATATCACCACTGCGTAACAGGCGCTCCAGCACTTTTTCAAACAGATTAGGCGGCGTGCCTGCTGCTTTCACGACAGTGCGCGCGTGCAGAGTCATGTGGCCTTTCTGAATACCTGTGGTTGCCAGTGCCCGTAACGCCGAAAAGTTTTGCGCGAGTCCGGCCGCGGCCATGACCTCGGCGAGTTCGGTGGCCGATTCGACGCCGAGCAGCCGCATATTGACGGCGACACTCGGGTTTGACTCCAGCGGTCCGCCAACGGTGCCGACCTTGAGCGGCATTTCGAGTTCGCCGCGCAGGTTGCCTTCCTCGTCTCTGAACCAGCGCGACAGCGCGGTATAGCGCCCGGAACTGCTGGCCCAGGCATGCGCGCCGGCCTCTATTGCGCGCCAGTCATTACCGGTGGCCAGCGCAATCGCATCAACCCCGTTCATGATGCCTTTGTTATGCGTGGCGGCCCGGTACGGGTCTACCTGCGCAAAATCGGATGCGATGATGATGCCGTCGCGCACCTGTTCACCGCTGTAGCCCTTGCCCTCGAGCGCGCTCACCGGCAGCGTCACTTCGGCGCGTGCGATGGCCCGGTCGGTCAGGTTCGACAGAATGCGCAGAAACACTTTGCCTTCGGTTAACGACTCGATCAGAGATGCGACGCCTTCGCACATGCCGTTGACTAGATTGGCGCCCATCGCATCGCGGGTATCGACATGCAGATGGATGACGAGCATTTCGCCGTCGAAGGACGGCAGTGGATACGTGCGCACGTCGAGCCCGACGGCGCCGCCGCCGCGCGCGACCATCCGCGGATGAAAACTGTTGGCGAGATCAATGATTTTCTGCCGCGCTGATTCCACCGCGTTAATGGCGGTGTCCATGTCCGGGATTTCCACGACCTGTATCTGGCCGGTCAGGACCGGGTCTGTAGAACGCGTTACGTAGCCGCCGGATGCACGTGCCATTTTCGCCGCTGAACTGATCGCCGCCACAATCGACGGCTCCTCAACGACCATGGGGATCACGTAGTCCTTTTGATTGATCTGGAAATTCAGCCCCAGACCAATCGGCAGGCCCATGACCCCGATGACATTTTCGATCATCTTGTCCGCGGCGCTGAGCTGCAGTGTGTGCCGGCCGGACAGCAGCGTCTGATAGTCCGCATCGTTCAGCAGCCCGCGTTCGTGCACAGCCTGCACGCGCTCATCGACGGACATTTTGTAGAAGTGCGGGATCCTGGATCGGTCCACTGTCGGCTCCATGCCTCTGCGAGAGCTTAATTGTCTCCGCTGTGCGGTCCCGCTGCAAATAGGATGCATTCGGCTAATGCCAGTGCCACAATCAGGCGCTATGCGCACGGAGGCTTCTTAATGGAACCGGTCTGGCTGGAACACTACCCGGACGATGTGCCGCGCCGTATGGAATTCGATCCGGCGCGATCGCTGGTGGACTGGATCGAAGACGCTCTCGAGCGCTGGCCGGACAGGCCTGCATTTACCAATATGGGCTGCACGCTCAGTTTTCGCGAAATCGATGCGCTGAGCCTGCGATTTGCCGCGTACCTGCAGAGCGACCTCGGACTGCAGCCGGGTGATCGTGTGGCACTGATGTTGCCCAATCTGCTGCAGTACCCGGTGGCCTTACTGGGCTGTCTGCGCGCCGGCATGGTCGTTGTGAATGTCAATCCGCTGTACACACCGCGTGAGCTGAAGCATCAGCTGACGGATTCCGGTGCAGTGGCGATCGTGATTTACGCGGGCAGCGCTCATGCGCTCTCGCCGATTATTGCGGACACCGATGTCAGGCACACACTGATCACTAATGTCGGTGATTTGCTGCCCGTACCGAAGCGCCAGATCGTGAATTTCGTGGTCCGTTATGTGCGGCGAATGATTCGCCCCTATGACCTGCCACAGGCGATTCCTTATCGCAGTTTTCTGCAGGCAGACCCTGTCGGTTACCGGCGTCCGGAGGGTTTAAGCGCGGATGATCTCGCAATTCTCCAGTACACCGGCGGCACCACCGGTTTATCAAAGGGCGCGATGCTGAGCCATGGCAACCTGATAGCGAATGCCGCACAGGTTAATGCCTGGTTCGGCGACTACAGCAAGGGCGGGGAAGAAGTGATTATCACCGCGTTGCCGCTGTACCACGTTTATGCACTGACGGTGAACTGCCTGACGTTTTTCGAGAAAGGCAGTCTTAATGTATTGATCACCGACCCGCGTGACACTGCCGGGTTGATCAAGGAAATGTCGCGCTGGCCGTTTTCCGTGATCACCGGTGTGAACACTCTGTTTCAGAGTCTGGTTCGTCACCCTGACTTTAAGGAACTGGATTTTTCCACGCTGAAAGTTGTTTCCGCCGGCGGCATGGCGATGCAGGAAGCTACCGCGCGTGAATTTGCAGAGATCACCGGCAAGCAGGTGATTGAAGGTTACGGCCTCACCGAGACGTCACCGGTCCTGACCTCGAACCCCACGAACCTCAAGGAGTTCGGCGGTTTTATCGGGTTGCCGTTGCCCAACACCGAGATCTCCATCCGCGACGATGACGGCAACGAAGTGCCGATCGGCGAAGCCGGCGAGCTCTATGCGCGGGGGCCTCAGGTGATGCTGGGCTATTGGAATAACCCTGAAGCGACCGCGGCAACCATCGGTGAAGACGGCTTTTTGAAAACCGGCGACATGGCAGTGGCTGATGAGCGCGGTTATTTTCGGATCGTTGATCGCAAGAAAGACATGATCATAGTCTCCGGCTTCAACGTCTATCCCAATGAAATCGAGAATGTCGTCACCGGCCATCCGGATGTACTGGAAGCCGCAGTGATTGGCATCGACGGTGACGATTCCGGCGAAGCGGTGAAGTTGTTCACCGTGATGCGGGAAGGCAGCACCCTGAGTGAAAAAGAACTGCGTAGCTGGTGCAAGCAGAACATGACCGCATACAAAGTGCCGACTTACGTAGAGTTTGTTGACGATCTGCCGAAATCCAACGTCGGCAAAGTGTTGCGTCGTGAACTACGCGAGCGTGAAGCCGCGCAACGTGCCGCGAGCTGAGTAGCTACTTCTTTTTGAGCGCGTTGGCCGCTGCGGCCCAGTGCTCGTCGTCGACCCAGGCAGTGATGAATGCATCCCGGGCAGTGTCATCCAGTTCTTCGTGCAGTTTGCGTCTGCGAGCGGCCGCGGTTGCTTTATAGCCGCGCAGTACATGAATGCTTTTGTTCAGATAGTCCGCAACGAAGCTGTCGCTAAATGTATTGAAGGCTTCATCCTCCGGGCAGACGGCCTCGTAGAGCCGCAGGGCCAGTGCTTCATTCGCGCTCAGCCGCCGTCCTGAACACAGCATTGCCAGCGCGGCGCTGTTGCCGACCGCATTGATCAGGTCGATGCCGCCGCCCCATGCCGTGGTCAGAGCAAGCTGCGACTGAATCAGCCCGAGATCCGCATGAGCGGCGCCGATCCGGATATCGCAGGCCATGGCCAGTTCAGCACCGCCGCCCAGCGCTACACCGTTCAGTGCGCCGATGACCGGTACCGGAAAGTAGCGAATCTCATCGAGCGTTGCGTGCACCCGGGTTGACATGGCGCGCGCTTCGGCACGACTGCGCAGCGCATCAAGCTCTTTCAGATCGCCGCCCGCCGCAAAGGCGCGATCGCCCGCACCCGTGATGACGGCACATTTTAATTCGTGATCGTGATGCCGGCGAAAGACATCGCCGATCTCATCGAGCAAAGCCAGGCTGAGTGCATTGCGCTTTTCGGGGCGGTTGAGCGTGATGCGCAACAGCGCGCCATCCACCTCGGTAATCAGCCGGGCATCAGTCATGCTGATCCGCTCAGAAATACAGCCGCATGATCGCTTCGGCGATGCACGCGGGCCGTTCCTGGCCGTCAACTTCAACCGTGTACTTTTCGATGATCTCTACGCTGCCTTTGACTTCTTCGGCCGCGAGTAACTCGCAGCGTGCACGAATCCGGCTGTCGACCGGGACCGGGCCCGGAAAACGCAGTTTGTTGAGGCCGTAGTTGATGACCTGTTTGGCACCAAACAGCGGTTTGTTTTCATCAACAAGGCCGCGCAGCTGCGGGTACAGCGACAACGTGAAATAGCCGTGCGCGATGGTGGTCTTAAACGGTGACTCTGCCGCGGCACGCTCAGGGTCGGTGTGTATCCACTGCATGTCACCGGTGGCCGCGCCGAACGCATTAACCATGTCCTGCGTAATGTGCAACCAGTCGCTGACATGGACCTCTGTGCCGACGAGTTTCTGCAAATCAGTCAGTGCATTCGCAACGCTCATGTTTTTCTCCTGCGGGCGCTAGTCGTTGTTAAGCGACAAGGTTAAGCGACAAATACGGGGAACGCGATGCTAGCAGATTCAACGCGCGGTGCCGTAACGCAGGCGTACCCAGATCGCCCCGAGCATCACCAGCAGGCTGGCGAAGCCCATCATGATGAACGGCCCGCCGTAGCTCCAGGTATCGAAAAGGTAGCCGCCCATGACACTGCCAACCAGAGTGCCCAGTGCGCCAAAGGCATTAAACGCGCCGAGTGTGGAGCCGGCAATACGCGGGTCGGCTTCCTGCCCGATCAGTGTTTGTCCGGCGATGATTGAGGCAACCTGTCCGCAGCCCAGCGCAATGCCGACAGGGATGGCGATACCGAACAGCGGGCTGTCCAGACTGCCGAACGCCAGATAACCAAAGGTTGCGACGCCGGTTGCAATGATCAGAAAAGTGACCCGGTCGATGCGGTCATTCAGGATGCCGAACAGTGCCGCCAGCGGCAGCGGGCTAACCGACACAATAGCCATCATGATGCCGGCTTTGGATTGCGCCATCGCCGGTTCCATACCGGTCTCCACGCCTTGTCGCGTGGCCCAGAGTGACAGGTACATGCCGACCACCACGACATCACCGCGCGCGATAAAAGCGGCGGCGTATGCGAGTGCGATGCGCGGGCTTTTTGCCGCGGCAAAGCCCTCACGGATGAGTTGCGGCAGCGGAATCTTCGCGTGCTCAAGGCGCAGAGTTTCACCGCGCAGCCCGAGCCATACGAGCAGCGCGGAGACAACGCCCACCAGCCCGATCGCCACAATAGCGATTCGGCCTGCACCGACAGGGCTGATACCCCCATCCTGAAGCCACATGATCATCTGGCCGCCGATGCCTGCCAGCAACGCGAGCCCGATTGCATTCAGGATTGAGCCGAGTGCGACCAGTTTGCCGCGCGACTGTTCCTGCGGGTAGTCAGTGAGCACAGTGGTGAAGGTCGAGATGATGGCCGCAGCACCGAGCGCAAAAATCATCCGGAATGCGGTGAGCATCGTGACTGATTCCGCGAACGGATAGGCCATGTAGCCGGTCGCCATGATCAGGTAGCCAGCGGTAAGAACCTTGCGTCTACCGATGCGGTCAGCCAGTGCGCCGAACGGCCCGACGAATCCGATCAGTACCAGCTCATGGACCAGCGCCATCTGCGCCACCACCCGTCCGTGGCGATCAGATGGAATATCGAGCATGACCTCAAGAACATACGGTTGCTGGAAATTGAGAAAAACCAGCAGGCCGATGCTGACGAACAATACATAGAGCAGCGTCCAGCCGTTAAGGCGGGTGACGCCGGGCTGCAGCCAGATGTAACCGAGGCGCGTGCCGGCCGGGTCGTGAGCTTGTGTCATGTAGAGGAGGGTCCGTGTGGTTCTGAGTAGAGTTTCGCAGCGCGGTACGAAACCGATGCAGGATGCGCGATTGCAGCATGCGCTATGCTGTCAGCGCAATATAGAGGGTCCGATATGAGTCAGCAGGAACTGTTACAAAAAAAGTGTGAGCCCTGTGAGGGTGGCGTGCCCCCGCTGGATCAGCCCGCGATCGCGGAATTGATGAAGGCACTGGATACCGACTGGCAGGTCAGCGATGACGGAAAAACACTCCGCCGCCGCTTCGATTTTGCGCGCTTCACGGAGACCATGGGCTTCGTGAATGCGGTGGCCTGGATCGCGGAAAGCGAAAATCACCATCCTGAAATGAATGTGTCATTCCGCTATTGCGTTGTGGAATGGCGCACCCACGCAATCGACGGGCTCAGCGAAAACGATTTCATTTGTGCGGCGAAGGTCGACCGGCTGGTCGCCTGACCGCGCGAACAATCAGAAGCGGGAATCGCTGCCGTCCTCATCGGCCGCGTCTATCGCGCGGCTGGGGATGAAGTCGCCTGTGATCATTGACTTGTAGGTCAGGCCCGGGCCGACCATCGGGTACACGCCGGCGTCACGGTCAATGATGACCTCAAGGAATGCCGGCCCCGGAAAGGTGAGCCAGTCCTGAATGATCGCTTCAATATCATCCGGCTTGTCGAGTCGCGTCGCGTAGCCGAAACCGTCCGCCTGGGCAGCCTTCACGAAGTCTTTGCGGTACAGCGACTTGTCGCTGCCGGCGTGACGCCCCTGATAAAAAAGTTTCTGCCACTGCTTCACCATGCCGTCGCCGTAGTTGTTAAGCACCAGCACTTTTACCGGCAGGTCATAGGTGGTGACGGTCTCAAGCTCGCCGAGGTTCATGCGAATACTGGCGTCGCCGTCGACGTCAATAACAAGTTTATCCGGATGCGCGAACTGTGCGCCGATGGCCGCCGGCAGGCCGAAACCCATCGTGCCCATGCTGCCGGATGTCAGCCACAGGCGTGGTTCGCGGAAGTCGAAATACTGAGCTGCCCACATCTGGTGCTGGCCGACACCGGTGCTGATAATTGCATTGCCTTTGGCATGCCGGTTGATCGCCTCAATCACCGCATAGGGCTGAATCAGTTCGCTTTCACGATCGTAGTTCAGCGCATAGGTTGATTTGAGCTCGGCCACTTCCGCGTGCCATGTGTCCAGCTGCAGCTCAACGGAGTGCTGACGACCGTAGTCGAGCACCTTGCCAAGATCGCGTTTCAGATTGCCGACGTGCGACCAGGCCACCGCTTTTACTTTGCCGATTTCACTCGGGTCGACATCAAACTGGGCAATGCATTTTGCGTTGGGGGCAAACTTCTCCGGCACACCGGCAACCCGGTCATCGAAGCGGGCGCCGATGGCAATCACCATGTCACAGTCTTCAACCGCATAGTTGGCGAACGCCGTGCCGTGCATACCCAGCATGTGCAATGCCAGTGTCTCGGTGGTGTCATACGCGCCGATGCCCATCAGGGTGGTCGCAACCGGGATGCCGAAATGGTTTGCGAATGCCCGCAGCTCCTCGGCGGCACCGCCGTTTATCGCGCCGCCGCCGCAATAAATGAGCGGGCGTTCGGAGTCAGACAGCAATTCGTAAAACCGGGCGCAGTCGGCATCGGTCAGCAAGTTGGCCTCAACCGCCGCGATGCGCTGGCGGTAGCCCGGGACCGGCAGCACGCCCTGACCGTGAAACTTACCTTCCCAGTTTTGTACGTTTTTCGGAATATCGATGACCACCGGCCCGGGACGACCGGTGCGGGCAATCTCGAATGCCGTGCGCACAGTCGCTTCCAGCTGCTCCGGCTTGGTCACCAGAAAAATGTGTTTGGCCAGCGGCCCCAACGCGACCGCAACCGGCGCCTCCTGGAACGCATCGGTGCCGATCATGTCCGTGGGAACCTGACCGCAAATAACGACGATCGGAACTGAATCGGCCATGCAGTCACGCACGGGTGTCGCGGTATTCGTGGCGCCCGGACCCGAGGTGACCATCACCACGCCGACTTTGCCGGTCGCTTTTGCATAGCCCGCGGCCATAAAGCTGGCGCCCTGTTCGTTGGCGGGCACGATCAGCGGCATCGGCTCATCCTTGCCGTCGCCGTGTTCGTCGTTGTAGCGGAACACGGCATCGTAGGTGGGCAGAATCGCGCCGCCACTGTAGCCAAAGATCGTGTCTACCCCCTGTTCGGCCAGCACCTGCACGATCATCTCTGCGCCGGACATAGTGGTGCCGGCGAGAGGGTGGTCGGACGCTGCAGAGGGCTCAGGGTTGGAGTTCATGGTTTTATTGTTGTGTGCCGTTTTTTCAGGCGTATCAACTGGCAAGTGTTGACCAAAGCACAGCGCATTGCAATAGCCTGAAAACTGCGCCACCATTGCCCGTCAACACGTCTGAACAGCACTGTAACGTGCTCCGGAAATCTCATGCGACACATCATTTCGATTCTGATGCAGAACGAGGCGGGTGCTCTTAACCGGGTTGCCTCCATGTTCTCGTCCCGTGGCTACAACATTGAGTCGCTCAGTGTTGCGCCGACGGAGAATCCGTTGGTGTCGCGACTCACGATGGTGACCACCGGTTCGGAAGAAGTCATTGATCAGATTAACAAGCAGCTTTTCAAGCTGATTGATGTCGTGATGATCACCGACATGACCATGAATGAGCATTTTGAGCGCGAATTGCTGCTGATGAAGGTCAAGCTTGATGACGGTGCCAATGTGGCAGATATCGTCTCCGCTGCCGGCGCGTCCGTGCTGGACCGGAACCCGGAATCTTTTACCGTGCAGCTCACGGGCACGGGGGTGCAGATCGATGATTTCATGGAGACCCTCGGCGCGAACTCGCAGATCCTTGCCGTGGTTCGAAGTGGCTCCATGGCGATCGGTCGGGGTGCCAATATCATGAGCGCCGGGCTCTGACGCGCAGGGCGTTGTCATGAATTCCGGGCTCAGCTCTGCAGCCAGGCTCGCCGATGCCGGACGGGTGGTCATCAAGATTGGCTCGTCGCTGCTTATAGATAAGGAATCGGGTCAGCTCAATACGGGCTGGCTTGAGTCGCTGGCGGGTGAAATTCAGGCGCTGCATGCCAGAGGGCAGCAGGTGCTGCTCGTGTCGTCCGGCGCAATCGCGCTCGGCCGTGCCTACCTTGAGATGGGTCCGCAGCAACGCAAGCTGCGCGAGCATCAGGCCGCGGCGGCGGCCGGACAGGTGCTGCTGGCGCATGCGTACCGGGAGCTGCTGGGTGCGCACGGCATCAAGGTAGCGCAGGTGTTGTTAACGCTGGAAGATACCGAGGACCGGCGCCGTTACCTGAATGCCCGCAATACGCTGGAGACACTGTTGGGTCTCGGTGTGGTGCCTGTGATCAACGAGAACGACACGGTCGCGACCGAGGAAATCCGTTACGGCGACAACGACCGGCTCGGCGCACGTGTGGCCGAAATGGTCAGTGCGGATTGTCTGGTGCTGCTGTCCGATGTGGCCGGGCTCTACGACAAGGATCCGAACGCCTCAAGTGACGCGCGTCTGATTGCAGAAGTTCGGGATATTACGCCGGATATTGAGGCAATGGCGGGTTCGGCCCGCACGGCTTACGGGTCCGGTGGAATGGCGACCAAAGTTGCGGCAGCGCGGATTTGCATGTCGGCGGGTTGTGCAACCGTTGTCGCGGATGGCCATCACGACAAACCGCTGGCCCGCATCGCTGACGGCGCTCCGTGCACGTGGTTTCTGCCGTCGAGTACGCCGTTGGCGGCACGCAAACAATGGATTGCCGGCACACTCGAGCCGCACGGTGAGCTGCATATTGATGCCGGCGCGGAGCGGGCGTTGCAGGAGGGCAGCAGCCTGTTGCCGGTGGGTGTCGTCGAAGTCAGCGGCAGTTTTGCGCGCGGTGACGCGGTTGAGGTGGTGCTCAACGGTAAGGCCATTGCCCGCGGGCTGACGCAATATAACAGTACTGAAGCGACGACCCTGGTGGGTGCTCACAGCGCGGACATCGAGGCGAGACTGGGTTATCAGCGCCGTAAGGAAATCATCCACCGCGATGATCTGGTGCTGCTGGAACAAAACGACAACAACGAATGAATACGGTTACACATGACGAACGCCATTCCTGAACTGATGAACGATCTCGGGCGTCGCGCTAAAGCGGCGGCTGTGGCACTGGCGCGTTCCACGGCGGAGCAGCGGGTGTCGGCGTTGCACGCGGCGGCCGACGAAATACTGGCGCGCAGCGATGAGATCATCGCGGCCAACGCCATCGATATGCGTGCTGCGCGGGAGAAGCAGCTGACCGGTTCGATGCTGGACCGTCTGTTGCTTGATGATTCGCGTGTGCACGCGATGGCGGACGGCATACGCCAGGTCGCAGCCCTCGATGATCCTTTGGGGCGGGTTACATCAGAATGGGAGCGCCCCAACGGGCTCAGAATCCAGCGCGTCGCTGTGCCGCTGGGCGTAATCGGCATTATTTATGAGAGCCGGCCGAATGTGACCGCCGATGCAGGAGCGCTGTGTCTTAAATCCGGTAACGCTGTGATACTGCGCGGCGGTTCCGAAAGCTTTAACAGCAGCGGGCTGATTCAGCAGTGCATGGTCGCGGGCCTGGAGAAGGCGGGTCTGCCGGCGGACGCGATTCAGATGATTCCGACCACCGATCGCGCCGCCGTCGGCTATCTGTTGTCCGACATGCAGGCCTATGTCGATGTGATTGTGCCGCGCGGTGGTAAGAATCTGATCGCGCGGGTGCAGTCGGATGCGCGTGTGCCGGTGATCGGCCACCTCGAAGGTATCTGCCATGTCTATGTCGATGGCTCTGCGGATATCGGCAAAGCCCGCGATGTGGTGCTGAACGCCAAGATGCGCCGCACCGGTATCTGCGGCGCGGCCGAGACACTGCTCATTGATGCTGCGTGCGTTGCGACGCACTGGCAGGCGATTGCGGATGCATTAATCGACGCGGGTTGCGAGATTCGTGGTGATGAGCAGTTGCAGGCGCGCGACTCGCGCGTGGTCGCGGCAACAGCGGACGACTGGGATACTGAATACCTCGATGCGATTATCTCTGCGCGCGTGGTTGACGGCGTCGGCGCAGCGATCGAGCACATCGCCGCGCACGGCTCGGGCCACACCGAGGCCATTATTGCTGAGGACGAAGCCGCGGCAGAGCAATTTTTCAGAGAGCTCGACAGCGCGATTCTCCTGCACAACGCCTCGACGCAGTTTGCCGATGGCGGTGAATTCGGCATGGGTGCCGAGATCGGCATCGCGACGGGCAAGATTCATGCACGGGGCCCGGTGGGTGCAGAGCAGCTGACCAGCTACAAATACGTGGTGCGTGGCGACGGCCAGATACGGCCGTGAAGCGCTGATATTGCTGCCGCTGCGCGGCGCGGCCAGAGGTGTATACTGGGCGGGCAATGCGGAGGAAGACGCATCGCACAAAACGTGGCAACTCTATACATATTTATAGGGTTTCCGCGTTTTTTTATGCTCGGCGATTTTTTTCGCCAAGTTTGTTTTCGCCAGGTTTATTGTCGCCAGGCGATGCTCACGTAAATTTCGCGAGGGTGCCCGGGGAAGTAGCGCTCTGTGGGCGGCGACGTCACTGCCAGCAAATCAGCGCGGTCGGCATACACCTCGTCAGTCAAATTATTCAGTCGCAGTCCTGCGGTCAGCGTTCGGCTGATATCGAATAGCACACGCAGATTCAAAAGCTGATGACCCTCGTAACGGGTGGTGTTCGCCGCATCGGTGAAATAACTGTCGGTATAGGCCCATTCGATTTCGGCACGGCCCCGGGAGTAAGCGTAGCCAAGGCGTGCGCTGGCCAGGGTGCGCGGTGCGGTGTCAATATCGTTGCCACGGGCGATCTCTTCGCCGAGATCGGCGGACCGCGTAAACCGGTACTCCTGTTTCGCGTGACTACCGGTTATGCCCAGATACCAGTTTTCGCCAGGTTGCCAGTCGGCGCTGAGTTCAACACCCGCGTGCCGGGTTCTGCCGTCACTGACGTTAGCATCGGTGGCGTCGCGGAAAATGAAATTCTTTTTTCGCATGAGGTAGGCGGTCAGCTCAACAGCAAGCGTGTCAGTGCGATGGCGCCAGCCAACTTCCAGCGCATTGAGCTTTTCCGTTCGGATGTCAGCGATCATCTGCCCCCGTTGCAGACGATAAAGCTCGGTTGACTGCGGTGCCCGGAAGCCGCGTCGCGCGGACGCAAACAGCGTATTGGCCTCGTCCAGCCTGAAGCTCAGGCCCAGGTTGGGAGCGATGTTGCGGAAGTTGTCCTGGCGATCTTCCGGGCGGGCGTACTGACAGCCACCGAATCCGCAAGGCGTGACACCGTCGTCCTGCGTATTGCCGCTGACCATCTTGTTGTCGTAGTCGTAGCGCAGGTATTCCGCACGTACGCCGGCCTGCATTTCAAGCCGTTGCGTTAGCGGCAGACGGAGATTGCTGTAAGCGGCAAGTAATCCCGAATTAACCCGGTAGTCATAGTGCTTACCGACCGGTCGTGTGGCCACGATGAACGGACTGCCCGTCGCCGGGTTCTCCTGAGTTTCTTTGAGGTAGCCGCGGGCGAGTTCTGTGTCGATGCCAAGTGCCAGCTCGCCGTCCTCTGCGATCGCTGTCCGCGCTGTGTAGAGCAGGCCGCCACTGGTCTGACCATTTTCTTCCAACGGCTGGCCGGGCAGGAAATGCTGTAAAAAATCCATGTCCGAGTTGCGTGCGTAGGCGCGCCACTCGTGTCGCCACGCACCGGTTTCAGCCGGTGACCACCTGAGCGATGCGCGGCGACTGCCGGCTTTACGAAACGCTTCCGGGTTAGGGTTGCTGAAACGTGTTGCCAGGTCTTTGTAGGCCAGCGGCCCGGTGATGAACCCTGCAGTTTCCTGATCGATTTCACTGAGGCTGACACTGAAATCCAGCGTGCCGCCGCTTCTGCGCTGACGACCTTTGAAATAGCCCTTGAACTGCTCGTAACCGGAGTCGTCACGGTACCCGCCGTCGTTATCCAGCAACACGCCGCTGGTGTATGCCGTCGTGCCGAACGTGCCGCCCTGCTGATAGCGACCGCGCCAGAAATTGTGCGACCCGGTTTCCAATGTTGCTGCGCGTGTCGCGACGCCGTCGGGTTGCGGCAGCCGGGTGTTGATCGTGCCGTGCAGGCCGTTTGATCCGTACCACGTGTTGGCGGGCCCGCGGATGACTTCGACACTGTCCGCAAATTCCGTTGGCACTTCGAACAACTGGTTAACGTTGCAAAAACCTGTGGGCCGCGTGGCGATGCCGTCTTCCAGCACCAGAAAAGCGCCACACGAACCCGGGCCCGTCAGCATCGGTGAGCGGATGGCAGTAAGTTGTTCCTGCCCGCTGTTGCGGCTGAGCCAGGTGCCGGGCACGCGCACTGAAATTTCGTAGGGGTGTGTCGCGGCGGTCAGTTGTAACGCCGCATTGGTCAGCTTGGTGACGTTACCTGACAGCGATAGCGGATCGTCGTCAGCGCGATTCGCGGTGACGACCAGATTGTCCGGCGCTGCGGCCGCGGCAGTTGCGGAAAAGATAGTTGTCAGCACTGACACAACTGCGACAGCAACAATCATACCGGCTGCAACGTTCGGCAAAGTTGCCGGCGAGGTTCGTGCGCTGTTCACGGGGACAGCGTCAGGCGATGGTATCGCGGGAAACCGCTTCGAAAATCAGCGTCGGTTTGTCATGCGGCCGCGAAAATTCATGCGTACGCTGCATATCATGCAGCGCCTTATCACGATCGGCAGCGGTCGCAAACCAGTGCGTGGTCGTCCAGTCGTCGGCCAGCAAATGTGTAAACGGATCGCCCTCGGGCAGACTGACGCGCACGCCGTAGGTGCCGACGGGCGTTTCCGCGGCGGGTTCGTTGATATTGTGGGGGTTGCTGATTGCCACGGCGGCAAGCTTACCTCATCGCAGCGCGATGCGTACACTTAAGAGCTTATGACGGAACAGTTACGCGATCCGAAGTTTTATGTCGTCGGCGGGGCCGTGCAGCCCGGCCGCGACTGCTATCTGCAGAGGGTCGCCGATGCGGAATTGTTGCGCCGTCTGCTCGATCAGGAGTACTGCCATGTGCTGGCACAACCGCAGGCGGGCAAAACCAGTCTGGCTGCGTCCACAGCCATGCGATTGCGGGCACAAAATGTCGGCGTGGGTGTCGTTGATCTCACACAGGCGAGTGCCGAAGACCCGTCGGAAAACGCAGGCCGCTGGTACTACAGCATTGTTTACCGCATCGCGCGTGATTTGCGGCTGAAGTCTGATTTACAGGGCTGGTGGGCGGAGCGGGGCGGCCTGACCAACCTGCAGCGCATGCGTGAATTTTTTCGCGAAATTGTGCTCGTGGAAACCGACCAGCCGATTGTTATTTTTCTGGACCGGCTGGAGGCCATACGCGATGAGCCGCTGGCCCAGGATCTCCTGAAGTTTGTCCGGGCCTGCTACGACGCGCGCGCCACGGTGCCGGAATTCAGCCGGCTTTGTTTCGTGTTACTGGGGTCAGTCGCTGCTGACGAGCTGGTGAGCGCGCTGCAGGGCTCACCCTTTGAGATTTCGACGGCCATTGAGCTGGACGACTTCAGTCCGCAGGAGCTTGCCGGCCTGATGCAGGGATTAGGCCAAACGGATGCGGATGCCGAGGCAGTGGTCTCCAGAGTCTGGAGCTGGACGCGCGGGCACCCGTACCTGAGTCAAAAAGTGTTTCGTGGGCTGGCGCGCCGTGCCGACGCTGAGATTTCCGTGCGCGGTGTAGACGCTCTGGTGCGAACGCAGTTTCTGGCGGCGTCCGTGGTACGGGAGGAGCCGCACATCTCGGCCATTGCCGCGCGACTCTTGCGTGAGGACAGCGGGCGCACGGCGCGCCTGAATTTGTACGGGCGAATCCGCAAAGGGGTCGACGTGCATTCCGACCCGACCTCAGGGCCGCAGCATGATCTGGCTCGTACCGGCATCGTGGTTGCCAACGAGCAGGGCGAAATGCGCGTCCGCAACGAAATTTACGCGATGGTGTTCAGCACCTACTGGGTTAATCAGAATCTGCCGTTCGGTTTTCGCGGGATTGCCATCGCGGCGGCGGTGATGGCGCTGTTGATCGGCTTGCCCGTCTGGTACACAGAATCGTTGCCCCGGCCTTATATCCGCGCACTGACGGCGGCCAATCAGGATTATCAGGTGGCGCAGGATGCGCATTCCAGCCTGGCGTCTTTCCCGGGTTATCGCACGACCGCCGACGCGTTGTTCAGTGACTATCTGGAGCGCAGCAGTCACAGCGCGGCGAGCCTCGACGAGGTGATGCGCCTCAACGGCCGGCTGGATGCGTTACCGGGAGGTCAGGCGCGCAGCGCGCAATTGCTGGCCGATTTCTGGGAGCGGCAGGCCGCGCAGCGGATGCATGAAGGTGACCGTGACGGCGCATTGCTGGCGGCATTCGAGTCACTGCAGCCTGCAGGCGAACATGAACGCCGCCGCAGGCTGGCGGCAGAGTTGATCGGCAACGACTACCCGTACATGCGCGCGACGCTGCATATGGCTGCGCCGCTTAAAGCAGTGCGGGTGGCCGCGGATAAACCTCAGCTCACGGCGCTCGATCGGCAGAACGCATTGCGGGTATGGGACCTGACGTTGCCCGAGCCGGCACTCGTGCGTGACACCGCGTTGACTGCTGAGGAATTACTGCAGTTAGTGCAGCGACGAGCATTTGACCAGTTGCCCGCCGCACCTCGTTTGCTGATTCAGTTGGCACACCCGAAGCCGGAGCAGGTCAACATCACACTGCGTTCACCGGCGGGCCGTGAAGCGTTGCTGCAACTGGCGAACGCCCGACGTATCGGCTCCGACGTGTTCAGTTTTGATTTTGCGACGGTGCCGCAGTTACGCCAGCTGCTGGCGTTAAAGCGCGTTGGTAACTGGACGCTTTTGGTCACCGATCAGCAGCCCGGAGAGACCGGGGTATTACAGGGCTGGGCAATTGTCGCAGCAGGGCAGACAACACTTTCCGATGTGCAGCGTGTCAATCAGCCCGTACCTGAACCACGCACGAGCGTGAATGCGGCGACCCGCCTGAGCGCTGACGGACGACGGGCATTGTCATGGCCCGTCAGCCCGGATACCCCCGGGCCTGTGCTGATATGGGATACCGCATCCGCAGAAATCGTGGCGCGTGTGCCGCGCGACCCCGGCATGCGTGATGCACTGTTTGTCGCGAACGGCGAGCGGGTGCTCACTATTAATGCCGATGCGCTGCAATTGTGGCGCAGTGCAGACGGCATCAAAGCCGGGCAGTTCAGCCCGAGAACCCGGGGCGCGCCGCGGGTAACTCTGTCAACGGGCGGACGGTACGCGGCCATACCCGCGGAAAACGGCGCCGGTGCGGAAGTGGTCGAAATCTGGGATTTGCAGCAGCCGCGCCGAGTGCGATCGGTCGTGGTCCCGGGCGCCGGTGCTGCCGACCGTATCGCGCTGGACGCACAGGCGCGCTATCTCGCGGTCGCGACGCGTGACGGCGGTGTTCGAGTCTGGGAGCTGCGTGATGGCCGGTTGCTGCGCGAGTACCTGGCGGGTGTTGCGGTCAGCGATCTGTGGTTTGACGGATCCGGCAGCTGGCTTGCCGTCGGTGATGCGCGGCATACCCTGCGAGTCTGGTCACTAAGCGACACTGCGCCGCCGCTCTACGAGCGCCGCGGCAGCAGTTCGTGGTCCGTTGCTTTCAGTGCAGATGGCACCGGTTTGCTGGTGGGATCACCGGATCGTGCCTATCAGTGGGTGTGGCTCCCGCAGGGGCAGGCGGCCGCGCTCGAGTTGCGTCACTTTGATACCGCGGTCCGCGGTGTGCAGCCGCTGGCGCCCGTGGTTCCCGCCATGGGCGACATGGCGGTCACCAGTGCACCGGCCGGCAGTATCAAAGTGTGGGCATTGCCGACAGGCGCGCCGGGTGGTGCGGTCTCGGCCGTGCGCAGCGGCGTTTACGCCGCGGTAAGTGCTGACAGTGCGCGTGTGGCCAGCGGTTCCGACATCGCTAACGTGCGCATTTACACACCGGAACAACCGGCGAGTCTGACGCTCGCCTCCAACAGTCCGGATGCCGGCAGTGCTGCAGCAGTGGGCGCGCTTGAGTTTTCTCCGGATGACCGGATGCTTGCTGCGGGCGCCGCGAATGGTCGGGTGCAACTCTGGGAAACCACCGGCGGCATTCCGCTCGCCGCCAGCGCAGCGCATCCGGATGGTGCTGTGCAGGATCTCGAGTTCAACGCTGACGGCAGCATCGTTTTTTCCGCAAGCAGCCGCGAAGTACTCGCGACAAATACGCGCACGGGGCAGACGCTCGCACGACTTGGTATTCAGGCTGATCGCCCGCAACTTGCCTACGCGCCGGATACCGGCATCGTGTTTATTGCCGGGGATGAATCGGGGGTTACCCGTTGGGACTGGCGTAACGATGAGAGCGCGATGATCGTCGCGGGAACTGCGGGAGTAACCCGGGTTGCGACAACGCCCAGCGGCGATCGCATCGTCACGGCCAGCCGCGATCTGCAGCTCACGCTCTGGGACGTCGCACGACGGGTTCCGCTGGAGACCACCGCGATGGCTGCAGCAACGGTCGATGCTTTGTGGTTCGCGGACAATGGGCGCGAGCTGCTCGTGCAGGCCGGTAACTGGTTGCACCGTGTTGTAGTGATGCCTGCCGGGCTTGCAATCAGCGCAACGCGGCTGCTGCCCGTGACGCCCGCGGCGTTGCGGCCATCGCCGAACGGCCAGTCAGTTCAGATGCTAACGCTGGGCGCCTCAAGTCCGCGGTTGCGCTCGGTGGTTATGACCGAGCCGATTGCCAAGCCGGTGCAGGGCGACCCCGGTCAGTTGCGCTATGACTGGCAGCGCCGGCTCGGGATGACGCTCGACCCGCAGGGCCGCAGCCGGCCTGTCGGTGCCGTGGTGATGCCTGCGCAGCAGGTGTCAGGTGTCCTGGCGCGGTAATTCCTTGATATAGACGTCCTGCTGCGGGAACGGGATCGTAATACCTTCTTCCATAAAGCGTTTGTAGATCGAGACGTTAAGTTCGTGCACCCGCAAGCCTCTTAATGCCGGGTTTTCTACCCACGCGAGCAATTCGAAATCCAGACTGGATGAACCGAAGACACGGAACCGCGCCCGGGGTGCCGGGTCTTTAAGCAGGTCAGGGTGATCATGCGCAATGTCTTCGAGCACCTTCAGCACCTGCTCAACATCGGAACCGTAAGCGGCACCCACCGTCGCACGAATGCGGTAGGGGGAGCGTTCGCCGCCCGTTTCATTGGTTATTTTTGCGCTGCCCATAACGCCGTTCGGGATCACGATCTCGACATCATCGCGGGTGAGCAGCCGTGTGCTGCGCAGCCCGATGAAGGTCACTTCGCCGCGTTCACCGGTGTCGAGAACGATCATGTCGCCAATTCGATAGGGCCGGTCTGCGAGTATGGCCACACCGGCAAACAAATGACTGAGTGTGTCCTGCGCCGCGAAGCTGAGTGCCAGACCGACAATACCGGCAGACGCCAGCAGGCCCGTGACGTCAATGTCCCACGCCAGCATGATGGCGTAGGTACCGGCCAGCAGCAGAAAGACAACTGCAAGATTGCGTAACAGCGGTACCGTATCTTTCTGTGCGAAGTTGTAGCGGTTCGGTTGCCGCTCCATCCCGGCCAGCGTCAGCCCCGACGCGCGCACCAGGAATATCACCCAACTCAGGATAATGATGCTCTTCAGGATTGCGATCGTGACGACTTCGGCCTGCTCGCCCAGCGCCTCACCGAGTCGCGTCGTTGCAACCATCAGACCGAAAATGGCGAGTGTGTTAAATACCGGCCGTCGCAACAGGCTGATGATGCGGTCGTCAATAATCGTTTTAGTGCGGCTGGTCAGCCGCCCGACTACGGCCACGAGCAGCCACTCAGCTATTTTGGCAACCAGGAGGCCAATCACCGCGATGATGCCTGCCTGTGCCCAGACATTCGGCGCGATGGTTTGAATCAGGTCTTGTGCCTGCTGAAGTTCATCTCCGTTCATACGCGGAATAATAAGCTTTTTTGTTGCGCGGGTTTTGGCACGCGCAACGGCGGCACAAAAAAAAGCGGCCCTCACAAGTAGGGCCGCAATGCGGAGGAAGTCTGTAGGGTGCCCGGTCTTCGCCGGGTCACCACGGGTTCGATTCGCTCAGAATACGGTTTCGTCGCGAGCGCCCTGAGCCGCTTCAGCACCCGGTTCCGTGACCGGCTCAATCGCATAGGTCCGGACACCGTTGTTGCTCGGTTCGTTGTCCTGCGGACCGGCTGCCGGCATCGTTGCGGCGGCCTCGCGTGCCAGCGGCGCCATGTCGATACGTGGTGCAGTACTGGCGATCATCGTGACCAGCTGCTGTGCTGACAGCGGCGCCGGAATGTTTCGGGCGTCCAGAATCTGCATGGGTGACAGACCATTGCCGTAATACTGCTCATTGGATTTGCGGTCCATGCCGATCCAGGTGCCATCCAGAGCAATGCCTGCGAACAGGCCGCGGTTGCGCGAATAGGAATAGATTTCAGCTTCGAGCCGCTGATCGGTTGACGCAGAGGTGCTGCGGCCGACCGGGCCGGCGGCCACTGATGCGTCGCCACCGAGCGTCATCTTGCCGTCTGCAATATCCTGAATACTGCGGGCATCCTTGAACACCAGCACCAGATCTGTGGATTGCGCGCCCATCTGCCAGCCGATACTGCCGCCGCCCATCGTAATGAAGGTCGGGTTGCTCCAGGCGCCGTCCGGCTGCCTCAGCATCAGGACGCCTTTACCGTAGCGGCCGCCCAGACCGAATCCGGCCTTGATCAGCCCCGGTACGACCGCCACTGCATGCGCGTTCGCCAGCAGATTGCCGGGAATGCCCTGTTCGGGAATTGCGGTGAAATCATGCAGTACGTCTATCGCCTTGATGACGCGCTGTTCTGTGCTGGTGCCGGCAATAGCGGCGGTACTGAAAGTCACTGCCAGAATCGCGGCAGCGCCTGCTTTGATAAGTCTTCCAAGCCCTGTATTCATGGCCATGTCCTCGCAAACATCCTTGTTTCGCGGGCCTTCTTGAGTGAGGCCTTGCGCCGCGGCCCGCTCATGGCAACCAAAAATCCCTGACAAAATACGTTTTGCCGTTGCCGATGAGCTTGAATCGGAATCTAACTTAATTCAGGGATTTAGAAAAGCCTTTATCGAAAAAAAATATAAAAGACTTGTAAGTAACTGATTTAATATGCTGGAAGGTGGCCATCCGCGATCAGGTCTGCCAGCAGTTTGTCCGCGATCAGCCGGTGACCGGCCGCGTTGGGGTGGTTATTAAACCGGCTGACGCGGTATTCGGGGCGAAAACGGGTCTCGCCGTAGCTAATTTCCCGCTCCATGTCGAGCAGCGGCGTCGATCCCTCGTAAAAGCGAATGCCGATCTCGTCGTTGAGCGCTTTGGTCCAGCGGCGCACCGATTGCTCCATCGCGACGGGCCCGAGCCAGATCCCGATCAGT
>JABDLC010000038.1 GCA_013001905.1 Gammaproteobacteria bacterium
GCTGATCGACCAGCGGGATCAGGCGATAGCCGACGTCAAGCGCAATCACATCGGCTTCGCCGACATCATCCCAGCTCAGCTCACGGGGCTGCGCCGGTTCATCGAGCGGGGCCTCATCCGTTAACTCCTCGGCTTCTTCCTTGATCACGGTGCGCGTCGCGAGCCAGGATGCGGTTGCACACAGCAGCGCCATCACCAGGAACGCCATGTTCGGCATACCCGGGATCAGGCCGAGCACCGCGAGAATGCCGGCTGCGACCCGCAACACACGTTTATCGCCGAGCAATTGCGATGCCAGCTGTGCACCCATGTCTTCGGACCGCGACATACGCGTCACAATCACAGCGACCGCCGTTGCGAGCAGCAGCGACGGTATCTGCGCCACGAGGCCGTCGCCAATCGTCAGCAGGGCATACGTCTCAGCCGCAGAGGAAAAATCCAGATCATGCTGGGTCACGCCGATCACGATGCCGCCCAGCAGATTGATAAACAGAATCAGAATACCGGCAACCGCATCGCCCTTGACGAATTTGCTGGCGCCGTCCATTGAGCCGTAAAAGTCGGCCTCCATGCGAATCTCGGTGCGCCGCTCGGTAGCCTCTTCCTGGCTGATAATGCCGGCATTAAGATCCGCATCGATGGCCATCTGCTTACCCGGCATCGCATCCAGGGTGAAACGTGCACTGACTTCAGAAACCCGGCCTGCACCTTTTGTGACCACGACAAAGTTGATAATCACAAGGATGGAAAATACAACGAGACCCACGGCGTAATTGCCGCCGATCACGAATTCGCCAAACGCTTCGATCACCTTGCCCGCCGCATCGGTGCCGGTATGTCCATCGAGCAGCACTATGCGAGTGGACGCCACGTTTAGTGCCAGCCGCAGCAATGTAGCAATCAGCAGAATGGTCGGAAATGCCGCCAGGTCCAGAGGTCGCAGCACATAGATGACGGCCAGAATGACCACCAGCGAGATGCAGATATTAAAGGTAAACAGCGCATCGAGCATGATCGCCGGCAACGGCAGCACGATCATGGACAGCATCGCCAGCAGCCCGATCGGCAGCGCAATACCGGAGCGGGCGAAGTCTGTCACTCTGCCGACAATCGCGTTCATCTACTCAGCGCACCTCATCATCGTGATTGACCTGCGCCGCGCTGCCGGCCTCGTTCGGATATTCATCCGCAACATCGACCAGCGGCCTGTCGGGGTAATCTGCCTGACCCGTGTTGTAGGCCTTCAGTCGCATAACGTACGTCAGCACCTGAGCGACCGCGACATAGAGTTTCTCGGGAATGATCTGGCCGACTTCGGTGGTCCAGTAGACGGCTCGGGCGAGTGGCGGCGCCTCAAAAATCACCACGTTGTGCAGCTCGCCGATTTCCCGGATTTTGGCGGCCATGTGATCAACACCCTTCGCAACAACGACCGGCGCATTCATGTTGGCATCGTCGTAGCGCAACGCGACTGAGAAGTGCGACGGGTTGGTTATGATCACGTCGGCATCCGGCACATCACGCAACATCCGGCGATTCGCCATTTCCTGCTGCAAATTGCGAATCTTGCTGCGGACTTCAGGGCGACCTTCGGTTTCCTTCAGCTCGTCCTGCACTTCCTTGCGCGTCATGCGCAGCTCTTTAGCGTGATTCCATAACTGGAACGGCACGTCAAAAGCTGCGATCACCAGCAGTGATACACAGGCCGCCAGGAAAACGGTCAGCATCAGGGTGCCGGATGTCATGACCGCTTCGCGCAGGGGGGCCATGCTGAGCACCAGCAATTCCTCAGCCGCGAAATACAGCACACCGAATGCGGCACCGCCGACCACGCCCGCTTTGCCGAGCGCCTTGGCCACTTCAACCAGACCTTTCAAGCCGAACACGCGTTTCAGCCCTTTGATCGGATCCAGCTTGCTGAGCTTCGGTTCCAGCGCCTGAAAACTGAATGACCAACCACCGATCGCGATACCGCCCGCGACGGCGGCAACCGTGACGACGACGAGCAACGGCGCCAGCGCCCCGAGCGCGGTAAACGCCGCCGTGCCAAGCGCAGTTGCCATGGCGGCCGGCGTTTCAATCTGAGCGGGCTCCAACGTCAGCCCGTCACGCATCAATTGCAGCAATGCTCTGGCCATTGCCGGGCTGGAAATAAACATGACGATGGATGCACCGATCATGACCAACGCCATGTTCAGCTCACGCGAGCGCGCGACCTGGCCTTTACGACGCGCCTCCTCCTTGCGCTTCGGAGTCGCTTGTTCGGTGCGTTCCTGAAACTGCTGTTCCGCCATCTAGCCGGCCCCCAGCAATTTTTCCAGCAGGTTGAACGCCTGCAGCGTTTGCCCCTCCCAGAACACACCATGTGTGCCAATACTGAACGTCAGCACAATAAAGCCCATCATGATCGCCACCGGAAAACCAACAGCAAACAGATTGAGTGTGGGCGCTGCCCGGCTGATCACACCGAACGCGATATTCACCATGAGAATAGCGACCACGGCAGGCAACGCCAGGTGTATCGCGCCGGCAAACATCACCGCACCGAAGCCCGCGAC
>JABDLC010000077.1 GCA_013001905.1 Gammaproteobacteria bacterium
GCTCGCAAGCGGCGCGCCGAGATCAGCGGCATCAATAACACGTATTATTGTGGTGCCTACTGGGGCTATGGGTTTCATGAAGACGGCGCGCGCAGCGCCGCCGCTGTCGTTGATGAAATCAGGATCAGCTCAGGCGAATCTGCAGGCGAGTCAGACCACAGGATCAACTATGCATAGCTGCATTTACAAAGGGAGCATCAGCCACAGTCGCAAGGGCACCGCTGCCAATGCGTTTCGCTACTCCCTGTTTATGCTGCTTCTCGACCTCGATGAAACCGAAAAGGTGTTCGCAGGCCGCTGGTTCTGGTCGACACGCAGACCGGCACCTGCCCGCTTCAAACGGGAGGACCATTACGGTGATCCCGCGCAACCGCTCGCCGAGGCGATTCGCGATCTGGTCGAAAAACAAACCGGCAGCCGCCCTTCGGGCCGGGTGCAACTGCTGACGCACCTCAGCTATTTCGGTTACTGCTTTAACCCGCTGAGTGTCTATTATTGCTACGACGCTGATGAACAGCTGCAGGACGTTGTGCTCGAGGTCAGCAATACGCCGTGGGGTGAACAGCATTGCTATGTGCTCGGCAGCGAGGCTAACGAGTCTGACCGCCGCCATCGCTATAGTTTTGCCAAAGATTTCCACGTGTCGCCCCTCCTGCCCATGGATATGCAGTACCGCTGCCGGCTGACCCCGCCTGCGGACACGCTCTATGTGGCACTGGACAATTACCGTGATGATGTAAAAATATTCGGCTCACATCTCGCCCTCGAACGCCGGGAAATCATGGGGCGGTCTCTCGCGGCCACATTGCTGCGGGATCCGCTGATGACCTTCCGGGTCGTTGCACTGATTCACTGGCAGGCGATGAAACTGTGGTTAAAGCGTGCAACCTATTACGGGCACCCGGCGAAAAATTCGAACACAACAACAACTCAAGGCTCGGGAGAAGGAATCAAGCATCATGGCTAACGGCAACGACACAACGTTTGACGCGCAGCGCAGCGATGAATCGGCGCGCCCTGCCACCGCAGCTGTCATTAATGGCGGCGGACTGCTGCGCAAAGCTGTACTGAGCAAACTCAGCCTGATCAGTCGCGGGGAAATCGAAATCCGCGAGGCCGGCAATTCGCTGGTCGTGGGTCACGCGGACGAGCAATTTCCACTGCGCGTCACTGTCGAAGTGCATGATTCGTCGCTGTATCACGACATCGCCCTGAATGGCACGATCGGGGCCGCCGAGTCATACATGGCCGGCAAATGGAGCGTCAGCGACCTGACCGGCATTGTGCGTATCTTTAGCGCCAATCAGGACGTGCTCGACAGCATGGAAGACGGCACCGCCCGCATGTTTGGCTGGCTATTTCGCCTCGGCCACAAACTTCGGGCCAACAGTAAGGCGCGCAGCCGCAAGAATATCCGCGCTCATTACGATCTGGGCGACGATCTGTTCGAGTTGTTTCTCGACCCCACGATGAGCTACTCATCGGCCGTGTACCCTACGCCTGAAGCCAGCCTCGAAGATGCCGCTGTGCATAAACTCGATCTGGTATGCCGCAAACTGCAGCTGCAACCGGACGACCATCTGCTGGAAATCGGCACAGGCTGGGGCGGGCTTGCTGAACATGCGGCATCTCACTACGGCTGCCGGGTCACCACCACGACGATCAGCGACAATCAGCATGCAATGGCGGAACAGCGCATTCGTGCGGCCGGCCTCGAAGACCGTGTGACGATTCTGAAAAAAGACTACCGGGATCTTGAAGGCCACTACGACAAACTGGTGTCTATTGAGATGATCGAAGCGGTCGGCCATGAGTACATGGACACCTACCTGCAGGTCTGCAGTGAGCGTCTGAAACCCGAAGGCCGGGCGCTCATTCAGGCGATTTTGATGAACGACCGGAATTTTGACACCTACATCAACTCGGTCGACTTCATACAGAAATACATTTTCCCCGGCGGCGCGCTGCCGTCAATGAGTTCGATTACATCGTCGATCAAGAGAGTCACCGATTTTCAGGTGGCGCATTTCCATGACATCACCATTGACTATGCGCGCACGCTCTCGGACTGGCGGGAGCGCTTCATGTCGCGACTGCTGGATGTACGGGCGCTCGGCTATCCCGAAGAGTTCATTCGTATGTGGGAATATTATCTCTGCTATTGCGAGGGTGGTTTTACCGAGCGCGCGATTTCGACCGCACAGATCGTGTTCGATAAGCCTCTGTGCCGACTCGATACACCCTGACCTGAATAAATTTTCCGCGTATCCATCCGGCAACCGGGCGCAACGCTCGACGTGTCGCGTTACCTGCTGCTTAATTTCATCGCCGCGGTGAAAATCCGGTCTCAGTCAAAAAAATTGCCCGCGGGCTGGCGGGCAAAAGAGGAAATACGGGCCGGGTCGGGGGCCCCCGGCTGTCAGGCTGAGCCTGCTGTACTCGGTTAGCGGTTTGACCTACTGCAGCACTATGGCCACACTGTGTGCCGTGCCAGAACTCCAAAAAAACACGGCGCCACTAACGTCACGTATACGTTACCAAGCGCCGTATTGCGGGTGCATCATCCGTTTCAATGAAATGCGGCCTGCCGTGATCGGAATAAGATCATGAGTTCGATCATTGAACGCACCACCCTGCTCGTCCGCGATAAGGAAATTACGCGGCGTTGGCGTGAGCAAGTACATGAAATATATGCATATTATGACGACAATCTGGTTGTGCTCTACCATCTTACAGGTGCCGCATGAGCACGCCCTTACCCAGTCGTAACTATGCGTGGTACACCGTTCTGCTGCTTACCGTGGTGTACATCTTTTCCTACATCGACCGCACCATCCTCGGCTTGCTGGTCGAACCGATACGCAAAGACCTCGACCTGACCGACACCCAGATCAGCCTGCTGCTCGGGCCCGCGTTCGCTTTGTTCTATACAACACTAAGCGTCCCGCTCGGCTGGCTCGCCGACCGCTGGAAGCGCAACTGGATTGTCGCCATCGGTGTTGTGGTCTGGTCGGTGGCCACCGCTGCCTGCGGGCTGGCCCGGAACTTCGCGCAGATGGCAGCTGCCCGCGTCATGGTGGGCGTCGGTGAAGCAACGCTCAGTCCGTGTGCACTACCCATGATCGCCGACAGCTTTCCGCCGGATAAGCGTGGCAAGCCTATCGCAGTGTATTCAACCGCCTTGTCTCTCGGGGGCGGTATCGCCGCCCTCGCCGGCGCGAGCGTGATCGTCTGGTCTAAATCGGCTGGTTCGGTCACGCTGCCTCTGCTCGGTCAACTCGCACCCTGGCAATTCGCCTTTGTGGCGGTCGGTCTGCCCGGCATCATGCTCGCCGTCCTGATGTTCCTGCTGCACGAACCGGCACGTCAGGGGCAGGTGGGGCTGACCGCAGACGACGACGCTGGTTTAGGCGATGCGCTGCGCTACCTTCGTCGCGACTGGAAAATGTTCGGTGGTTTTGTCGCGATGGTATGCGTCATGACAATCATTGCATACAGTCAGGGCTGGTTCGCGGCGATGTTCGAGCGTACCTGGGGTTGGCCCGCGGAAAAATATGCGCTCTACCAAGGCATCATGATGCTGGCCGTTGGTCCGGCCAGTGTGTTCGCCACCGGCTGGTATATCGATCGACTGCACGGTCAGGGCGTTATCGATGCCCCTATTCGTCTGATGATTGCGGCGACACTGATCATGTTGCCCACCCATGCCCTCGCGCCGCTGATGCCGAACGGCAATCTGGCGTTTGCACTTTTGGCACTGAATCTGGCCATGATCGCGTCACTCACAACCTCCGGGGCGACCGCGCTCATGAACATCACGGCGGGTGAGGTCCGGAGTCAGGTAACCGCGCTGTACTACGTGATCATCAGCGTCACGGGACTCATGCTCGGGCCGACAACCGTCGGCGTGCTCAGTGACAGCGTAGTCGGCACTGACAATATTCGCTACGCTGTGAGTCTGGTCGCTGTTATCTACGGACTGCCATTACTGTTTACGCTCCGGGGAACGCTGCGCCGCTATCGCGAACGCGTTGTGCGCCTTGCATGAACGAGCGTGGGCCATCACAAACGGCTGCGCGTCCGGGAGAGCTATGGCCGCCTACATGATTATTTATGCGCGAATCCATGATCGCGACAAGTTCATATCCGAGTATGCGCCGGCCGCAGCCGCGCTGGTGGAAAAATTCGGTGGCCGCTACGTACTGCGCGCGCCGGGCGCTGACGTGCTGGAAGGCTCAGTAGAGCCCAATGGCTCGGTTGTAATCTCGGAATGGCCGGACAAAGCGGCAGCCGAAGCATTCTGGAACTCAGCGGAATACGCAGCAGCCAAACAGCTTCGTAACGGTGTCGCCGATGTGGAAGTGCTACTTGTCGACGCCCCGCGCATTAACGACTGAAAGCGGGCTGCGACCTAGCGCCCTGTATTGTCGATCTCACTGAGCAACTGATTGAGCTCCACCAGAAACCCATCCGGGTCCCGCAGGGTGCTTGTTCTCA
>JABDLC010000085.1 GCA_013001905.1 Gammaproteobacteria bacterium
TCACCGGGCCCAGCAAATCACGCTCCTCGGAAATCGCATCCTGAAGACTCATACTGTCATTGCGTAGCGGATGCCGGCGGCGCGTTTCGCGATAGCGCTGCAATAACACCTGATCTTCCGCATGCAGGAAAACGATTTCGCAGGTTACGCCCTGATCATGCAGCGTATTCAGAAGTTCGGGCAGTGATTGCAAATCGGCCGCGCGATTGCGCGCGTCAACGCCAACGGCCATGTTGTCATAGAGCGCGTCACGCGCCTCGATGGTTTCCGTGATCAGCCCGCCCAGCAGGGCGGCCGGCACGTTGTCGATGCAGTAGAAACCGAGATCTTCGAGTACATCCAGCGCGACAGATTTTCCAGAACCTGATAATCCGCTGACAATAATCAGCCGCATATCAGGAGTAGTTGCGCTTGTCGGCTTCGCGTGCGTGGTGGTCGGTAATCTTCTCTTTGTGTTTACGCACCTGGCGATCCAGTTTGTCGGCCAGCGCGTCGATCGCCGCGTACATGTCTTCTTCGACCGAGTGCGCGTGCAGGCTGTTGCCGCTCACGTGAACTGTGGCTTCGGCGCGGTGTTCAAGTTTTTCTACAGTAAGGATGCAGTTGACGTCGGTTACGTTTTCAAAATGACGCTCTATGCGGGTGAGCTTTTCGTTCAGGTAGTCGCGCAGAGCAGGGGTGATTTCAACGTGATGGCCCGAGATATTGACTTGCATCGTGACTGGCTCCCTTTTGTTAGTGTTAATGATGCGCCGGGCGCGCCCGGCGTTCATTGGAAGGCGCGATATTCATGCCTTCCCTGTATTTTGCCACGGTCCGGCGTGCGACCTTAATTCCTTCGTCCTGCAGCAATTTGACAATTTTGCTGTCGCTCAGCGGTTTCGCCGGGTTTTCCTTACCAATCAAGCGCTTAATGCGTGCCCGTATGGCGGTGCTGGACTGACTGTCGCCGTCTTTGCCCTTGAGCTGGCTGGAGAAAAAGTACCGAAACTCGAAAACGCCCCGCGGCGTGTGCATAAATTTGTTGGTCGTGACGCGGGAAATGGTCGATTCGTGCATCTGCAACATTTCCGCGATGTCTTTCAGGATCATGGGTTTCATGGCTTCCTCGCCATGTTCCAGAAAATCGGTCTGCCGTTCCACGATGGACATCGCAACTTTGAGCAGCGTGTCATGCCGGATTTCGAGGCTGCGGATCAGCCAGCGTGCCTCCTGCAGTTGTGTGCGCAGCGTGGAGTGTTCGCCATTGCCGCGCAGCAGGTCTGCATAGGCCTGATTCACCTTCAGTTGCGGTGAGCCGCCGCGGTTGACCTCAACGATCCAGCGACCGTCCTGTTTGCGCACATAGACGTCCGGAATCACGTACTGCGCCGTGCTCGCCTGAATCGTGGAGCCGGGTCGCGGATGACACGACTTAATCAGGACGATGGCGGTGTCGAGGTCAGCGTCTGAAACGCCGAGTTTGCGGCGCAGTGCGACCAGATCGCCAGCGGCCAGCAATTCGAGGTCGTTCTCGGCAATACGGATCGCGATATCCCTCGCACGCTCCGACGGGTCGAACTGCCGCAACTGGATCGCAATGCATTCACCGGGCGAACGCCCGCCGATGCCCGCCGGATCGAGTTGCTGAACGCGTGCCAGCACGGCTTCGAGCTCGTCGAGTTGCACACCGGTATCAACCGGCATGCTGCTCAGAATGCTTTCCAGACTTTCGATCAGATAGCCGTCGTCATTGATGTAATCGACCAGCGTCTCGCCTATCGCGGCTTCGCGTGGCGAGAAGTCGTCCATCTGCAGCTGCCACAGCAGGTGCTCCTGCAATGACTGCCCGCTGGTATCGGGCAAATCAATCTGTGGTAACTGGCCGCCGACCGGCGCGGCTTCTCCCTTGCGGCCCGAGCCGTAAATATCTTCCCAGTCGCTTGAATCAAAGTCTTCGCCCGCGACAACCTCAGTGGAGTCACTCTCGTTGTCCGACTCTTGTGCGGGCTGCTCAGCAGGTTCGTCCTGCTCGAGCATCAGGTTGGTTTCCAGGGCTTCCTCAAGCTGCGTATTGAGGTCGAGTACCGGCAACTGCAGCAGGCGGATTGCCTGCTGTAACTGGGGTGTCATGGTCAGTGACTGACCAAGTTTTAGCTGCAGCGATAGTTTTGCCATGGTCTCGTGCGATGCCCGTGCGGTCAGAGCTCGAAGTCTTCGCCGAGGTAGACCTCCCGCACGTGCTGGTTTTCCAGTATTTCTGCCGGAGCGCCTGAAGCTATAACCGCTCCTTCATTAACGATATATGCACGGGAGCAGATTCCAAGGGTCTCCCTCACATTATGGTCGGTTATCAGTACGCCGATATCCCGTTCTGACAGATGCTTGATGATGCGCTGTATGTCGAGAATCGAGATCGGATCGACACCCGCGAACGGCTCGTCCAACAGTATAAAGCGTGGCTCGACAGCCAGCGCGCGGGCAATCTCAACGCGGCGGCGTTCGCCGCCGGAGAGCGCGATACCCAGGCTGTTGCGGACATGGCCGATATGCAGTTCGTCCAGCAGCTGCTCCAGCAGGCGCTCGCGGTCCGCGCGGGTCAGTTCTTCGCGCGTTTCGAGTATCGCCATGATGTTCCGCGCAACGGTCAGTTTGCGGAATATTGAAGCTTCCTGCGGCAGGTAGCCGACTCCGTGCCGGGCGCGCATGTACATGGGCAGCGCAGTGAGGTCTTTGCCATCCAGCATGACGCGACCCTTGTCGGCCTTCACGAGCCCGACCACCATATAGAATGCAGTTGTCTTGCCGGCGCCGTTCGGTCCCAGCAAGCCTACGACCTCGCCACTGCGCAATTCGAACGATATGTTTTTGACGACTTCCCGGAGCTTGAACGATTTGCTCAGGGTCTCGGCACTCAGAATGCTCACGGGCTCGCGGTTGCTCCTTCTTCGCGGGCGGGTGGCTCGATCAGTATTCTGACCGGGCCGTTATCGCTGGAACCGGCAGTCAGTCTGCCGCGGGTCAGGTCATAGGTTATCAGGTCGCCGGAGACTTCATTGATTCCGTCGCTAAAGCGCGCCGCGCCGACCAGCTGCAGTGTACCGTTCTGCATGTCATACATGATTTCGTTTGCCGCACCGGTGTTAACACGATCGGAGTCGGGTGCGGGTTGAGCAAAACTGGCGGGAGTGCCGGTCAGGGTTGCGCTGAGCAGTTGGTGGTCGCGGAACCGCAGCCGCGCATCAGCGCATTGCAGCCGGGTCGTATCTGCTTCAACGAGAACGTTGCCTCTGAAATGCCATTCTCCCTGAGCAAAGTCGAGCTTGTCGGTCTCTACGACATCGGCACGTATGCCCAGATTGCCCTGATCAAGACGCAGGCCGCGAAAGACGAGTCGACTGCTGGCGTAATCGAATTCAGAGGATTCCGCATCGATAGTGATGGGCATGTCCGGTTGCAGCGCAGGCGCATCCTGAGCGACGACGTTAGCGGCAGCCGCCAGCGTCACGACGAGTGCTGCCAGCAGGATTCTGGATTCAGGGAATAAATTTGCCATTAACGTTCGACAGCAGCTTGAGGTTATTGGTTGCGAAGTCGGCTTCCATGCCGGTTGCGTTGAGCCGGCGCTCTTCAAATAACAGAGTAACCTTTTCATTGGTTCGCGCGAGCATCGTATTCTGATCGATGCTGAGTATTTGTGTACGAATTTCGGTGCGATTCGGATGGTCCGCGCCTGATATCGCAATGATGTTGCCTTCCAGCACGATCACACTCTCGCCCTGAGGAATGCGCCCGCGATCGGCGCGAACCTTCCAGGGCAGACCCTGCGGCGCGCCATAATCCATGCGGATATCGTCCAGTGCGATTTCCTGAGCGTCGTTGCGTTGTTGCGCGCGCCGGGTGGTCATTGAATAGCGCACCTGTCCGTCAGGCCCGGTGCCGGTCAGCGTTGCGGAGTCCAGATAATAGGCCAACTGCAGTTCGGGTCGTTCCGCGACATCGTCATCTTCGTTGTTCACGTAGACGACAAAGCTGGTAACCGCGGCGATTGCGCCAAGCAGCAGCAAGACCATCACGGTACGCAAATCAGGCATCGTCATTACAGTGACTCAGCTGCGCGCGCTCAGTAACAAATCGCACACTTCGCGCACCGCGCCCCGGCCGCCGTTCCTGGTAGTGCGCCAATCAGCCACGGCGTCCAGGTCAGAATGTGCATCAGCAACAGCGATGGCCAGGCCCGCAACGCTCATGCATTCTGCATCCGGCGTGTCATCGCCCACGCAGGCAACAGCGTCTGCAGTAACGCTCAGTTGTTCCAGCAGGTCATGAAAAACGGCAATTTTGTTGCGAATGCCAAGGTGCACGTGGCGGATTCCCAGATCGGCCGCGCGCTTTTCCACCGGTGTCGACTGACGCCCGGAAATAATTGCAACCTCTATTCCGGCATCCAGAACACGCCGAATTCCATAACCGTCTTTCACATTGAAGGTTTTGCACTCCCGCCCGTCGGCATCCAGCTGAATGCTGCCGTCAGTCAGCACACCGTCAACGTCAAGCACCAGCAGCTGTATTGCGGCAGCTTGCTGGCGAACTCTCTCCGGGTCGGCTTTTGTATCTACCACTTGTATATAGGCCTCTGCTTTACTGTCTACATGACGCCCGCACGGAACAGATCGTGAATGTTGAGTGCGCCCACCACCTTGTTTTCATCATCAACGACCAGCAATGCGCTGATCTTGTGTTGCTCAAGAATATGCACCGCTTCGGCCGCCAACATGTCAGGCGTCGCGGTTTTGCCGCCGGTGGTCATGACATCAGCCATGCTGACGCCACGAATATCTGAGCCCTGATCCAAAGTTCGCCGCAGATCACCGTCAGTAAACACACCCAGCAGCGTGCCATCGGTCGCGCAAACTCCGGTCATGCCCAGGCCTTTACCGGTCATCTCCAGCAGGCCGTCTGACAGGCTGGTCTGTTCGCTGACGACGGGTATTTCATCGCCGGTGTGCATGAGATCGGAGACTCGCAGCAGGAGTTTGCGCCCCAATGCGCCACCCGGGTGTGACAGCGCAAAATCTTCCGCAGTAAACCCACGGGCCTCCAGCAACGCGACCGCCAGCGCATCACCCATCGCCAACGCGACGGTCGTGCTGGTCGTGGGCGCGAGGTTCAGCGGGCAGGCTTCTTCACTGATCGACAGGTCGAGCGCAACATCTGATGCCGCGCCGAGCGTTGAGTCGACCTTGCCCGTCAGTGAAATCAGTTGGACGTCGAGGCGCTTGAGCAGCGGCAAGAGCGTCAAGACTTCGGTGGTCTCGCCGGAATTCGACAGTGCGATGACCACGTCATCGCGGGTAATCATGCCGAGGTCACCGTGGTTGGCTTCGCCCGGGTGAACAAAGAAGGCCGGGGTGCCGGTGCTGGCCAGTGTTGCGGCGATCTTGCCGGCGATATGGCCGGATTTGCCCATCCCCGTCACCACAACGCGTCCCGTGCAGTCGAGGCACAGCTGGCAGGCGTGCGCGAACTCGCTCCCGATGCGCGGCACCAGTTCCTGCAGCGCGCGCGCCTCGATGTCGAGAACGCGGCGCCCGGCAGCACCGAGGTCAGTCGGGGCGGACGATTTGGTCATTGTGCGTCTCTCCTCAGAGGCTGCCGGTCAGCAGCAGGATCTGATAACCCACGAAACCGGCCAGCAACAGGAAGCCCGTGCCTCTGCCCATGCCCGGTTTACCGAAGGGATTGTACGCCAATCGCAGCAAAGTGAGCGTAAACAACAACATGATGGGGTAGTGCACTGTTAATACCGTGGCATCCACCGGGCCGGGGCCGGCCAGACCGGCGGCGCCGATCACTGCCAGCAGGTTGAAGACGTTGGAGCCGACCACGTTGCCTATTGCGATGCCTGATTCACCACGCAGCGCGCTGACCACCGACACCGCGAACTCCGGCAAACTCGTACCGATTGCCACGATCGTGAGACCGATCACCAGGTCAGACACGCCCATCGCGCGGGCCAGGTTCTCGGCCCCGGTGACCAATAGTTCCGCGCCCAACAGCAGCGTCACGAAGCCTATCAGCAGTGTCGTCACCGCCCGCCAGCGCGGCATTTCAGGCGGTAACTCGTGCATTGCTTCCTCTGCCAGCGGATCGTTCGGAGGCAACTCTTTGCCTTTGCGCGCAACCCAGTACAAAAACATTGCGAGTGCTGCGACGAGGGCGATGCCATCGAAGAAGTCGAGCGAGCCGTCCAGAAACAGCAGCGCACTGCCGATGCTGATGGCGATCAGCAACAGAATTTCGGCGCGCAGTGTGTTGGAGCCGTTCAGCACCAGCGGCTTGAGCAGCACGGACCCGCCCAGCACCAGCCCGACATTGGCGATGTTCGACCCGAGCGCGTTGCCGACCGCCATACCGGTCAGGCCGTCGGTCGCCGCTGAGATCGACACCATCACTTCCGGTGCTGAGGTGGCGAATGCCACGACCGTCAGGCCGATGACAACCGGCCTGACGCCGAGCAGGCGTGCGATCGCGCCGGCGCCGCTGGAAAATCGGTCAGCACCCCAGACTAGCAGTCCGAATCCGGCGAAGGTATACAGCAGGTCAGTAAGCATGGTGGGCAATCATACCTGCACCACACTGTACTGTAGAGACGCGCGACCATTGTCTCTACAATTCGCCCCTATGAAACCAGCAGACATTGAAAAATTAATCGCAACCGGTTTGCCCGGTTGTCAGGTGCAGGTGCTGTCCGACGATGACACCCATTTTGAAGCGGTGGTGATCAGCGATGAGTTTGCCGGCAAGCGAGCACTGCAGCGCCACCAGATGGTTTACAGGACTCTGGGCGATCTGATGGGCGGAGAGATTCATGCGCTGTCGATTCAGGCGCTGACGCCGGAGGAACAGGGCGCCTGAGGCGCACTGCAAAGCATGGAAAAACTGGCGATTACCGGCGGGCAGCCGCTGGACGGCGACATCGTGATTTCGGGCGCGAAAAACGCGACGTTGCCGATACTCGCCGGTGCACTGCTTTCTGAGGGCAAGGTGCGCATCGCAAATGTGCCGCACCTGCGCGACGTCACCACGATGGTGCAGCTGCTCGGGCGGATGGGTGTCGACGTGCTCGTGCACGACTCGATGGAGGTCGAGGTTGACGCATCAACCATCAACTCGTTTGCCGCGCCCTACGATCTCGTCAAGACCATGCGCGCTTCCATACTCGTACTGGGGCCTCTGCTGGCACGATTCGGGCAGGCTGATGTGTCCCTTCCCGGCGGTTGCGCGATCGGCGCGCGACCGGTGGACCTGCATGTCAAAGGACTGCAGGCGCTGGGTGCGGACATCAAGATCGATGACGGCTACATCAAGGCTCGCTCGGATCGCTTGCGCGGCGGCCATGTGTTCTTCGATGCCGTATCGGTGACCGGCACCGAGAACCTGCTCATGGCGGCGGTACTGGCTGACGGCGAAACGGTGCTCGAAAACGCAGCCCGCGAGCCGGAGGTCACTGATCTGGCTGATTTTCTGAGCTCAATGGGCGCGCAGATTGAAGGGGCCGGCACGAATCGCATCGTTATTCAGGGTGTCGAGCGGCTCACCGGCACCAGTTATCAGGTGTTGCCCGACCGTATCGAGGCCGGCACATTTCTGGTCGCCGCGGCGATGACGGGTGGCCGGGTCAGACTGCGCAAAGTCGAACCGCTTCATATGGAAGCAGTGTTGCAGAAGCTGCGTGATGCGGGCGCCGGGATCACCAGCGGCGATGACTGGATAGAGCTGGATATGCGGGGCCGGACGCTGTCTGCCGTGGACATCAGCACTGATCCTTACCCGGGATTTCCGACCGACATGCAGGCGCAGTTTGTCGCGCTTAACTGCATCGCTGAGGGCACCGGGGCAGTGACGGAGACTATTTTCGAGAACCGCTTCATGCACGTGCCGGAACTGCAGCGCATGGGCGCCGATATCGGCCTGCAGGGCAATACCGCCATCATCCGCGGCGTCGCCGAAATGCGAGCGGCGCCGGTGATGGCAACGGATCTGCGCGCTTCAGCGGGACTCGTTCTGGCCGGGCTGGTCGCGGCCGGGGAGACCGTGGTGGACCGCATCTACCACATTGATCGCGGCTACGAGTGCATCGAAGAGAAGCTGCGCAATATCGGCGCGGAAATCCGGCGTCTGGCCTGACTCTCAGGCGTTTTCGACGGTCGGGGTGGTAGGCAACTCCGACTAGCCGTGTGTATAATCCCCGCCCGCCGGGCAACGGTTTGGCGGCTCGGCCTTTCGCAGCCCGATTCCGAATAATTTTTATGACATCCTGAGCTTCAAATGGCCGGACCGGCGTTGCGTCTGTTCGGGCGGATGAAGTTCAACAACCGATTGACAGGTACAACCCTATGAGCGAAGACAGCGGTCTGAGCCGGCGACGTTTTCTCACCGTAGCGACCGGTATTACCGGTGCTGTGGGTGCAGTCGCTGCTGCCATTCCTTTTCTTTCTTCCTGGCAGCCGAGCGCGCGCGCACGTGCACTGGGCGCGCCGGTGGAAGTTGATCTGAGTAAACTTGAAATGGGCTCGATGCTGCGTGTTATCTGGCGCGGCAAGCCGGTTTCAATTCTGCGACGTTCGCCGGAAATGCTGGAACGACTGGCCAACAGCAACGCAGACTTGCGCGACCCGGATTCCGAAGTGGCGGATCAACAGCCGGCCTACGCGGCGAACCCGACACGCTCGATTAAGCCGGAGTATCTGGTGGTCGTCAGTAACTGTACGCATTTGGGTTGCGTACCGGTGAATCGCTTCGAAGTGGCGCCGGCGGATCTTGGCCCGGACTGGGTAGGTGGTTTTTTCTGCCCCTGTCACGGTTCCAAGTTTGATCTCGCCGGTCGCGTCTACGCAGGCGTTCCGGCACCGACCAATCTGGAAGTTCCGCCCTACAGTTTTGTCGGCGACAACACACTATTGATCGGTGTTGATGCGGAGGTGGCAGCGTGAGCGAGGCACAAGTAAATCAGGGCCGGGGGTCGCAGTTGCTGGCGTGGATCGATGCCCGGTTCCCGCTCAGCAAAATGATGCGGGAGCATGCGACCGAGTACTACGCCGGCAAGAACTTCAATGTTTGGTATGTGTTTGGCGTGCTCGCAATGGTGGTGCTCATCATTCAGCTCATCACCGGCATTTTCCTTACGATGAATTACAAGCCGTCGGCTGAGGATGCGTTTGCATCAGTCGAATACATCATGCGCGACGTGGAGTGGGGGTGGCTGATTCGCTACATGCATTCCACCGGTGCATCCGCGTTTTTCATCGTTGTATATCTGCACATGTTCCGCGCCATGCTTTACGGCTCTTATAAAAAGCCGCGCGAGCTGCTGTGGCTGATCGGCATGGTGATCTACGTAGCGCTCATGGCCGAAGCGTTTATGGGCTACCTCCTGCCCTGGGGGCAGATGTCCTACTGGGGCGCCCAGGTGATTATCTCCCTGTTCGGTGCGCTACCCGTAATCGGCGATCCGCTCGTGGAATGGATCCGGGGTGACTACAACATCTCGGATATCACGTTGAATCGTTTCTTTGCGCTGCATGTAATCGCGGTGCCGCTGGCGCTGGTGATGCTCGTCGTCATGCACATACTGGCGCTGCATGAAGTCGGCTCAAACAATCCCGACGGTGTCGAGATCAAAGAAAATAAGGGTCCCGACGGTATTCCCGTCGACGGCATTGCGTTCCACCCCTTCTACACGTCGAAGGATCTGGTCGCGATTATTATTTTCCTGATGGCGTTCAGTGCGGTCGTGTTCTTTGCACCGGAGATGGGTGGCTACTTTCTGGAGCATGCCAATTTCGAGCCGGCGAATTCTCTGAAGACGCCGGAACATATCGCGCCGGTGTGGTACTTCACGCCGTTCTACGCGATTCTGCGTGCGGTGCCCGACAAGCTTGGCGGGGTGCTGCTGATGGGCGGCGCCATTGTCGTCTTGTTCCTGTTGCCGTGGATCGATCGCAGCCCGGTCAAGTCGATTCGTTATCGTGGCTGGGGATACAAAGGCGCTCTAATGGTATTTGCCATTAGTTTTGTAGTGCTGGGCTTCCTTGGCATGCAGCCGGCGACCGAAATCTACACACTGGTCGCGCGCGTCTGCACGGTGCTGTATTTCGGGTTCTTTGTTTATCTGTATATCTATACCGGTTCAGAGCAGGGTAAACCTGTTCCTGACCGGCTGACGTATCACGGCTGAAGCGAGGCGCAGAGAAAATGATGCAATTAATGACTCGAATCCCTTCAGCTGTCGTTGCCACGTTGCTGCTGTCGGCGCCATTTGCCGCACAGGCCGCAGGTGGCGGTATCGGGCTGATGCCGGCCGGCAACGACGTGTCAGATGTGGCCTCTTTGCAGCGCGGTGCACGCAACTTTGTAAACTACTGCATGGGTTGCCACTCTGCGAAATACATTCGCTACAACAAGCTGCAGGAAGTGCTGCAGCTGAGCGAAGAGCAGCTTAAAGAAAACCTGATGTTTGCGGCGGAGAAGGTTGACGAGACCATGACCATCGCAATGCCTGCCAATGATGCGGCGCGTTGGTTTGGTCAGGCACCGCCTGACCTGACGCTGGTCTCCCGCAGTCGCGGTACCGATTGGGTATACACGTTTCTGAAGAGTTTTTACCTCGACGATCAGACCATGACGGGCACCAATAACCTGGTGCTGCCGAATGCCAGCATGCCGCACGTGTTATGGGAGTTGCAGGGTCTGCAGTCGGCAGAGTTCAGAACCTCAGAGGATCCGAATACCGGTGAAACTGTGAATCACTTCGGTGATCCGGCGTACTTCGAAGCCTTCACGCAGGAAACCGAGGGCACCATGTCCGCCGCAGAATATGACCAGTTTGTGCGCGATTTAGTGAATTTTCTCGACTGGGCCGGCACACCCGAGCAGTTAGAGCGCCGTACGCTGGGTATTTGGGTACTGATTTTCCTATTAGTGTTCCTGATCTTTGCGTACCTGCTCAAGGTTGAGATCTGGAAGGACGTAAAATGACGCTGTTTTCAAACCCGACTTGTTTTCTGAGTCACCGTGCCCGCCTTGTGATGGCGGAAAAAAGCATCAGCATCGATATCGTTGATGTCGACGGCGTTAACCTGCCGGAAGACCTGATGGACCTGAACCCGTATCACACGCTCCCGACACTGGTAGATCGTGACCTGGTGCTCTACGACTCGCGGGTCATCATCGACTATCTGGACGAACGCTTCCCGCATCCGCCGCTCATGCCGGTAGACCCCGTGACACGTGCGCAATTTCGTCTGGCTCTGTTTCGTATTGAGAAAGACTGGTATTCGCAGGCCGAGCATATTGAAAACGCGCCGGACAAGCGCTCGGCTACCCGTGCGCGTAAGGTGCTTACCGAGAGTATCCTTGCCAGCGCACAGGTGTTCGCGATGAAGAAATACTTCCTGAGCGACGAGTTCTCTCTGGTCGACTGCAGCATCGCACCGATACTTTGGCGCTTGCCCGTTTACGGTATTGAGCTGGATGAATCAGCGAAGGCCATTCAGAAGTACATGGATGAAGTCTTCAGCCGGCCTTCGTTCCAGCTCAGCCTGACAGAGCTCGAGCTGGAAATGCGTCAGTAGGCAGGCGTTCGGGCGTTTGCCTGAACCCATCCGTGCGTGATTCTGATGACTGATTCCGATAACGATACCGAACTGACATCGACCCGCCCCTATCTGCTGCGGGCGATGCACGAGTGGATGAGCGATAACGGGCAGACGCCTTTGTTGCTTGTCGATGCAATGCAATCCGACGTGCAGGTGCCTGAGGGTTTTGTCGAGGACGATCACATTGTGCTGAACGTGTCCTGGTCCGCCACCCGCAATCTGCAACTTGAGAACGAACTCATCAGTTTTGAGGCGCGCTTTTCGGGTTCACCGCACTTTGTCAGTGTGCCGGTGTCCGCCGTGAAAGGCATTTACGCGCGCGAGTCCGGGCAGGGCATGATGTTTCAGGATGAGCCTGTCACGCAAAAAAGTACGGCCGGGCCCCGTTCGTCTGACAAGTCGTCGAATGACCCGGCACCTGACAGCGGCCCCGGCAAGAAAAAGCCCGGTCGACCGGGCCTGCGTATCGTCAAGTAACAGCCAGCTTCAGTTATGAAAAGTTGCTGTCTATCACCGCGCACAGTGCATGAATCACCAGCAGGTGCACTTCCTGGATACGGGCAGTGCGTTCGTCCGGCACTCGAATTTCAACATCGCTGTCAGTGAGTTGCCCGGCAATCTGGCCGCCGTCCCGCCCCGTCAGTGCTACGACGCTCATCCGTTGCTGGTGAGCCGCGGCAATCGCTTTGCTGACGTTGGCAGAATTGCCTGAGGTGGAGATGGCAAGCAAGACATCACCGGACGTGCCCAGTGCTTCAACCTGCTTCGAAAATACATCGTCGAAACTGTAGTCGTTGCTGATCGACGTCAGCGTCGATGAGTCCGTAGTCAGCGCGACGGCTGCCAGTGGTCGACGCTCAGTTTCAAAACGGTTGAGTAATTCTGCCGAGAAATGCTGTGCATCGGCAGCTGAACCGCCGTTGCCACAGCTGAGCACCTTGGCATCGTTGTGCAGGGCAGCGCATAGCAGATTTGCGCCAGCGGTTACCGCAGGGAGCAAGACCTCCAGCGCACGCTGTTTGGTGGCAATACTGCCTTCAAAGTGTTCGCGGATGATCGTGTCGACGGACATACCGTGTTGATTTCCTGGCCGGTTCTTACGGTTAAACAACTGTTGCGAATATACACGAACGCTACAATCAGCGTAATCAGGCCGGCGACCGCAGTTGCCGGAACTGATTTAAACAGGGCTGCAGTCGAAGGCGCGTCGACGCCAGTCAATCGTTGCGGAGTGCAAGGGGCCACTCACGGCCACGACATCAAATCGCAATGCGTAACCGGCAAGAGCAGGGTAGCGTCGTAACAGATACCGTGTGGCCTGAATGATTCGCTGTTGTTTACGTCTCGATACTGATCCGAGTGCGCCGCCGTGACTCACCGTGCGCCGGTACCTCACCTCGACAATGACAATACAGTCATCATCTCGCATGACAAGATCGAGTTCGCCGGCCCGGCAGCGGAAATTGCTGTGTACGTGCACCAAACCGTGTGCGATCAGTTTGCGTCGGACCAGACCTTCTGCCCGACTGCCGCTGATCAAATGCTCCGGCGGTGAGCCGGGGCGGTCGGCCGGACGGCCGGATTCAGGCACTACTGCTGTGACAACACGATCTCGGCGTCTTGCGTCAGGCCCCGCGGTGCATCCGGTAATGTGCGGGTCGTGCCGTCCTCGATGCGTGCCCATTTGAGGGCACGATGCACCACGCCGTCGCTGTCTGCCCACAAAGTGCCGGTCATCCCGTTCATATTCAGAGAATTGCGCCCGGCGCGGTTATGCAGCATCGCACTGAGGTGATAGCTGTCATAACCGAGTGCGTAGAAACGTGCCATGCGCTCTGAACCGGGCCCCCAGTTGCGCAGCAGGGCGGCGCGATGATCCGCAACGTTTTGCGTCGGTTCCAGCAGCCACGGGACATCTGGAAAATAAATGCCATTGAGATCTGTGTTGTCGGTCGTGCCAGGTTGATAGATGGCCGAAGTGGCGTAGGTCGGGAGGTCGCCGGCGTAGTGAAAACGCAGTGCGGGTTTGATCGCCTTGGCGCTCTTCGGTCTGCTGGCTACAAATATAAAGTCCACATCCTGTCGCCGGCGCGGTTCGAATTCGAGCTTTTTGCCGAGATTCGCAGCAAGTCGATCGCGGCGCGCAATACTCTGGTCAAGCAGCAGCATGCGTTGTATCGCTGCAGAGTGATCGGTGTCATTAGGGTCATAGGTGTTGGCGGCAAGCAAGGTGCCGCCGCGTGCCTGAAGCTCCGCCGCAAACGCCTCCTGAATCCGCTTCCCCCAGGCGGAATTTTCGATCAGCGCGACGGCATTGCTGTGCCCGTCAGCGATGGCGCGCAGCGCGGCCGCTCGCGCCTCATCCTCCGGTGACAACGCGAACTGGTACAGATCGCGAGGACTGACCGCGCCTGCCGGCAGCGTATTGAGTGCCAGCGTCGTAACGCCGTCAACCAGTGGCGCGACTGCATTGACATTCGATTTCATCAACGGCCCGACGACGAATGCCGCGCCGTCAAGCAGCGCGCGCTGGTACACCGCCGCGGGGTCTTCCTTGTCGGTATCGTAGATGCGCACAGCGGGGCGCCGCGAATCATTACCCAGTTCGAAATGGGCTGCCATGAAGCCATCACGTATCGCTTCGCCCAGAAGTTTTTGTTTGCCGGATAGCGGCAGCAACAATGCCACCTGATGCGGATAGCTGGACAGCGCCTGCAGGTTTTGCAGCACGTCGTTAAGCAAGGTCCCGCTGGCAGGGTGGTCGCTGTTGGCGCGTCGCCAGGTGTCCAGTGACGCGTAGAGTGAATTCAGCGACGTGCGGTCGCGGTAGGCAATATGGCCGAGTTCCAGCCAGCCGGTCAGCACGGGGTCATCGTTTCGTGCCACCGGGTTCGGCGGTATTGACGCGCCGCTGGACTGCAGGCCGCTCCAGATCAGGCGACGGTTCTCTTCTATCTCGCGGCGACTTCTCAATACGGATTCGCGCTTAAGCAGTGTGCTGACCGCACTTTCGGGCCGACCCAGCCTGAACAGCGCTTCCGAGCGAAGCAACAGGATCCGGCTGGCTGCGCTTTGCCGGTCGGTGCTGCCGACGCGATTCAGCGCGCGCAGCGCCGCCTCCGGCTGGTTGCGTGCCAGACGCAGCTCGGCAGCAACTTCGGCCCAGATAGCCAGATTCTCATCCGCAATATTGTTACCCGCCTCCTCCAGCACCCGTTCGGCATCGACAAGATCATTGGCAAGGTAGAGTTCACCGGCGGCAAAAATCAGATAGCGCTGCCGTTGTGCGCCCTCGGCGTTGACCGCCAGATCGAGGTAGGCGCGACTCGCCGCAACATGGTCACCACTGCGGGCATATTCCTGAGCTGAGCCGGTGCCCATCGAGCCCTGCTGTAACGACGCACAGCCAGACAGTAGCAGGATGCCTGCCAACAGGGTGGCAACCGGGAGCTGTGATAACGTGCGGCTCTTGTGCAGCATATGCAGTCTAGTTTCTTAATTTAAGAATAAAAGAAGAATCATGCAGACCGGATCCGGAACACTTTTCGTTGTCGCCACGCCGATCGGCAATCTCGATGATATCAGTGTTAGAGCGCGCGAAGTGCTCGGCTCGGTTGCACTGGTCGCGGCTGAGGATACGCGGCGTACGGGCAAGCTGCTGGACCTGCTCGGCATTCGTAACAAGCTGATCTCCTGTCACGAACATAACGAAAGCGAGCGCAGCGAGGCGGTGATCGGTGTGCTCACTGACGGTGGTGACGTCGCACTGGTCAGCGATGCGGGAACGCCGTTGCTGAGTGATCCGGGTTACCGCGTCGTCAAGGCGGTCGCCGCAGCGGGTTTCCGTGTCAGCCCGATACCTGGTCCGAGTGCGTTAGCCGCCGCAGTGTCAGTCGCCGGTCTGCCGACGGATGCGATTCTGTTTGCCGGCTTCCTGCCGGCTACGCAGGGTAAGCGCCGCACGCAACTGGCCGCACTGGCAGACCGGGCGGAGACGTTGGTGCTATACGAATCGGTTCATCGCATCACTGATACGGTTGCCGATCTGATCGCAGCCATGGGTGGCGAGCGACAAGCCGTCGCCGCTCGCGAGCTCACCAAACTGCATGAGACCCTCTATCGCGGCTCCCTGGCGGAGCTCGCGACCCAACTTGCCGCTGACCCCGGGGCCGCGAAGGGCGAGTACACCCTCGTAATCGCCGGTGCGGATGAGCAGCCCACCGGAGATGCGGAACTGGACCGGGCGCTGCGCGTACTGCTGGGCTATCTGGGCGTGCGGCAGGCCGCGGAAGCGGCTGCGAAGCTTCTGGATGTGCGCAAGAACGACGCCTACAAGCGGGCGCTGCAGCTCCGCGAGGGCTCGGACGACCAGTATTGACGAGATGCTGCGGTCATCGGCCGGGGATTAGTGGCGCAGCGACTTGGGGTTTGGAGCAAGACACTGATGCGCGGCCGATGACCGAAATAGTTGCCAATTCAATAGTCTAGCGCTAGGCTCCCCCGCGGAGTCGGCCAGGCAATCGCTCGCTTAGGCGGGAGGAAAGTCCGGGCTCCGGCGGGCAGGGTGCCAGGTAACGCCTGGGGGGCGCGAGCCCACGGAAAGTGCCACAGAAAAGATACCGCCTGATCTCCTCTTTGAGGCGCCAGGTAAGGGTGAAATGGTGCGGTAAGAGCGCACCGCGCGGGTGGCAACACGCCGCGGCACGGTAAACCCCATCCGGAGCAAGACCAAATAGGGAAGCGTATGCCCCGCCCGCGGGTGCTTCCGGGTAGGTCGCTTGAGGTCACCGGCGACGGTGATCCCAGATGAATGATTGCCCTCGACAGAACCCGGCTTATCGGCCGACTCCTTTTTTCTTTCGCGGCCCCGATTCCGAGGTTGCACAAACAACACATGATAAGCGCCTGATTTCGCTCGTTTGCGGCCCCCGGCTGTGTGCGGAATACCACTCCTAAGTCACTGTCAGTAAAGAATTAATCGCGCAGATATGTTGACACGCAGCGCGTGACGTAATTATAGTGTCGCCAAGTAGTAAAAAAGTGGCAAAAAAGTGGGGGAAAATGGGCGTCACGTCCACAGCAACATGTTCCGCGGTCCTGCAAAACTCGCCCTTGATGACAAGGGGCGTCTGGCTATCCCGACTCGCTATCGCGAGGCGGTCATGGCCCGTTGTGAAGGCCGTTTTGTTGCCACCATCGATCGTGACCCGTGCCTTCTGCTCTATCCGTTGCCTGACTGGGAAGACGTCGAGCGTCGCCTGATGCGGCTGCCGGCAAACAAGCCGGCTGTGCGCGCGTTTCAGCGTCGCCTCGTCGGTCATGCAGTGGAAGCGGAGATGGACAGCCACGGCAGGATTCTGATCTCGAAAGAGTTGCGCGAGGTCGCCGGTCTGGAGCGTCAGGCGATGCTGATCGGCCAGGGCAACAAGTTTGAGTTGTGGGATGAAGGACGCTGGAACGATTGGATGGATGCGAGCGCAGGCGGCATTGCGGAAATGCCGGAAGAGCTCGAATCGTTCCGGATGTAAGGACCGGTGCCCGGCATAGCCGGGTTACGGGGGCGAGGAAGACAGCGGGTAACACCGCGGAGCGTGTGGATGAGCGCCGGTGAAGACCAGCATGTTCCGGTACTGAAGGATGAAGTACTGGAGCAGCTGGAGGTTCGTGCAGACGGCACGTACATCGACGGCACGTTCGGACGCGGCGGACACAGCCGCGCAATCCTCGAGAAACTCGGTACCGGCGGCAGGTTGTTGGTGGTGGACCGCGACCCGCGTGCATTGCAGACGGCAGCTGAGCTGGCGGCCGCAGACGAGCGCGTTACGGCGGTTGCGGGAAGTTTCGGAGAAATCAATGCCATTGCGGCTGCCCACGGTGTTTGCGGCGACGTCGACGGAATACTCCTCGACCTCGGCGTTTCTTCGCCGCAGCTTGATGATCCGGAACGTGGTTTTAGTTTCATGCGCGACGGTCCGTTGGACATGCGCATGGATCCGGAAGCGGGAGTGTCGGCCGAGGAATGGCTCAACACTGCTGCTGAAAATGACATGGCCAGGGTAATTGCCCGCTACGGAGAGGAAAAATCAGCGCGACGGATCGCGCGGGCCATCTGTAACGAAAGAACGCAACAAAAAATAAGCCGCACGCGACAACTGGCTGATCTCATCGAGACAGTCAGCCCGCGGCGGGGGAAGGCAAAACATCCGGCCACCAAAACGTTTCAGGCGGTACGGATACATATAAATAATGAGCTCGGCGAATTGCAGACGTTTCTCGACAACGTACTGACCGTGCTGCGAGTGGGCGGCCGGTTGTGTGTTATCAGTTTTCACTCACTTGAAGACCGGATGGTCAAAAGATTCATGCGTGATGGATCACGTGTGGATCCGGCGCTTGCGCGCATGCCGGTCGTCCCCGAATCAGCGCAGCCGGTAATGACATTGCCGGCCCGTGCGATCCGACCGGGTGCTGCTGAAACAGAGCGCAATGCGCGGGCACGGAGTGCGGTGTTGCGCACGGCGGAGCGGCTGCGATGACCGGGCAGGCCAGATACACGGCAGCCGCCGCGGTTCTGGCAATTTTTGCATTGCTGTCTGCGGTTCTCAGCGTTTATGCGCGGCATGAGTCGCGCAAGCAGTTTGCAGAATTGCAGCAACTCACCGCGGAGCGCGATGAGCTTGAAGTTGAGTGGGGAAAATTGCAGCTGGAACAGAGTACCCAATCGAATTTGTCGCATGTCGAAGAGCTGGCGCGCAAGCGTATCGGCATGCGCACTCCTGACATGACCGAAGTAGAGGTAGTAATACAGTGACGCGACGGAAGGGCCGCAAGCTGACCAAGCGGGGCAGGCAGCAGAGTTTTGCGGCGCGCAGTTATCTGGCGCTGGGTTTGATGGCTGTCGCGTGTGCCGTGCTGATGGGCCGGGCAGTCCAGTTGCAATTGGTCGATCAGGATTTTCTCAATCATCAGGCCGATGCGCGTCAGCTTCGTAACATCGAATTGTCCTCGCATCGCGGCACGATCACGGACCGCAACGGTGAAGCGCTTGCTGTCAGCACACCCGTCGACAGTTTATGGGTCGACCCGGGTGACTTGCTCAATGTCCCTGACGAAATACCTCGCCTGGCCCGGCTGCTAAACGAAAACGCCAATGATCTGAAAGCGCGAATCAGCCGCAATGCAGACAAGAATTTTCTGTATCTGAAGCGGCGTATTAACCCGTCGGTTGCGGCGAAAGTCGTTACTGCGGGTATCCCGGGCGTGCATCTGCAGCGCGAGTATCGTCGCTATTACCCGGTCGGACAGGTAACCGGGCACCTGATCGGTTTCACTAACATCGATGATATCGGGCAGGAAGGTATCGAGCTCGCGTTCGATCATCGCCTTGCCGGAAAACCCGGCAAGGCCCTGATTCTGAAGGACAGGCTCGGCAGGGTGGTGGATGTCGTGGAGCGTCGTGCCGCGCCGGAACCGGGTCAGGACATCGCGACCAGTATCGACCTGCGCATTCAGTATCTCGCCTACCGAGAGTTGACACGAGCGGTGCAGCAGCACAAAGCACGCTCCGGCTCAGCGGTCGTGGTCGACGTGACCACCGGTGAAGTGCTGGCGCTGGTCAATCAGCCCACCTATAACCCGAACGACGGTGCTGACAAGGTGCCGGCGCGGTATCGCAATCGTGCGATCACCGATATTTTTGAACCGGGTTCGAGCCTGAAGCCACTGGTTATTGCCGCCGCGCTGGAGTCCGGAGAGTATCGGCCCGACAGCCGCGTGGACACTAACCCGGGCTACCTGCAGGTCGGCATCAAGAAGATTGAAGACAGCGAAAATCTGGGCCGCATCAATCTGGGCACCGTGCTCGCCAGGTCAAGCAATGTCGCCGCCTCAAAAATTGCGCTGTCGCTGGAGCCGGAACAATTGTGGGGCGTGCTCGACGAATTTGGCCTTGGGCGTCCGACCGGCAGCGGTTTCCCCGGTGAGTCTGCAGGCATCCTGAGTCACTTCGGTAACTGGCGGGATATCAGCCGGGCCACGCTCGCTTACGGTTACGGCCTGTCAGTTACGCCTCTGCAGCTGGCGCAGGCCTACGCTGCTATCGGCTCGGGCGGTCTGTTGCGACCGGTCTCGCTGCTGCGTCTCAACGAGCCGCAGTTCCCGCGGCGTGTGCTGAGTGAACGCAATGCGCGCGCTGTACTCGATCTCATGGAAAACGTTGTGGCACCTGACGGCACCGGGTATCGCGCAGCGGTGCCGGGTTATCGCATAGCCGGCAAAACCGGCACCACACAGAAAGCAACCGCAGGCGGTTATTCGGCGGAGCGCTACACAGCGACCTTTGTCGGGTTGGCGCCCGCGGGTAATCCCCGACTCGCAGTTGTTGTTGTTATTGATGAACCGGCCAACGGTGAGTACTACGGCGGCAAAGTTGCCGCGCCGGTGTTCGCGAATATTGTGGCCGGCGCGACGCGAATTCTGGCGATCCCCCCGGACGATATGCGCGACCGGCAGGGCGAGCTCACTGTTGCTGCGCGTGAGTGACGACGACGGACATGACACGTGCCGTAAAGCTGAGTGCATTGATATCGAGTGAGATGTTGCAAAACGAAGCCGCACAATTGCCGGATATCAGCGTAAACGATATCACCAGCCACAGCGGGCGGGTCGCTGCGGGCGGGTTGTTCCTTGCAATTCAGGGCTACGGTGGTCACGGGCTTGATCATCTGACAGAAGCACTGGACGCGCGGCCGGCAGCCGTCGCCTGGGAGCCGACCGAGGGTTACAGCGAGCCTGACCTGCCGGCTGAGATTGCCGGCATTTGCGTACCCGATCTGGGCAATCAGGTTGCCGGCATCGCCGATCGCTTTTTTTCGACGCCGTCGGCGTCGCTGCGCATCACCGGTATAACCGGCACTAACGGCAAGACCACCACCGCCTGGCTGGCCAGCCGGGCACTGAACGTGTTGGGCACGCGTACCGGCTACATGGGCACGCTGGGTTACGGCGTCAGCGCTCATTTAAAGAGCAGTGCGCTGACGACGCCGGGTGTGATCGCGGTGCATCGCCGTTTGCGGGAACTGGCAGACGATGGCGCCGAAGCATTAGTCATGGAGGTGTCGTCGCACGGCCTGGATCAGGGGCGCATTGATGCGGTGCGTGTCGACACCGCAGCATTTACCAACTTGAGTCGTGATCACCTGGACTACCACGGTGATATCGAGAGTTACGCAGCAGCCAAGGCAAAGTTGTTTGCCATCGACTCACTCGGCTCTGCAGTCATTAATACCGGCGATGAGTACGGTCGTCGTTTCGCTTCTATGTTCGGTGCAGAAATGAATCTGCTGACAGTTGCCATGGACGGCACACCGGGCGCCACCGATGCGGACATCGTTGCCGCACGAACAGCAGAGGTTCACGGCGGTATGGTCGTGACGTTGCGCGATAGATCCGGCACCGCCGAGCTGCACAGTGAAATGCTCGGCGCATTCAACGCCGAAAATCTGCTGGTGGCCACCGGCATCGTGGTGGCAAACGGTTACTCACTTGAAGAAGCCGCTACGGCGCTGGGTCAGTGCACGCCGCCACCCGGCCGGATGCAGTGCATACGGGTGCCGCATAAACCGCTGGTGATTGTTGATTTTGCGCACACGCCGGATGCACTGACGAAAGCGCTGCAGGCGGCGCGGGATCACATCAGTGACGAAGCGCCTTTGATCGTCGTGTTTGGTTGCGGCGGTGACAGAGATCAGGGTAAGCGTGCCGAAATGGGGCGCGCGGCAGCCGCGAGCGCGGACTTCGTCGTGCTGACCAGCGACAATCCGCGTTCTGAAGATCCGGCTGCCATCATCGATGACATTCGGGCCGGAATTGCCGACGCCGGTCAGGTGCGTGTCGAAACCGACCGGCGTCTCGCCATCCGCAAAGCGATTGATGCCACCGACCCGAGCGGGATTGTGCTGATCGCCGGTAAGGGCAGCGAGGACTATCAGATCATTGGCGAACGCACCGAAGCGTTTTCCGATGTTGCGGTGGCGTCGCAGTATATGCGGGGCCTGCAATCGTGATGGCTTTAAGCGAGTTGAGTGAGGTTGTAAAAGGCCAGCTGCAAGGTGAGGACGCTACGTTCGCTGCAGTCAGTACTGATACCCGCACGATTAATCCGGGCGACGTGTTTTTCGCGCTGCGTGGCGAGCGTTTTAATGCTGCGGATTTCGTCGCTCAGGCTGCAGAAAAAGGTGCCGCGGGCGTCGTGGTTGATGCCCCTGTCGACATCCCGGTGCCGCAGATACAGGTGGCCGATACCCGTATCGCTTTGGCGGACTTTGCACGTGCATGGCGCGCTCAAAGTGACAGCAAGCTGATTGGCATCACCGGCTCCAACGGCAAGACCACTGTGAAGGAACTGACCGCAGCCATTTGTCGCGTGGCTTTTGGTGAAGATCGCGTGCTGGCAACGCAGGGTAATCTGAATAACGACATCGGGTTGCCGCTGACACTGCTAAACCTGCGCGACAACCACGCGGTGGCAGTGGTCGAAATGGGCGCCAACCGCCCTGACGAAATCGCTTTTCTCGCCGGCATCGCCGCGCCTGATGTCGCCATCGTTAACAACGTCGCACGTGCCCACATCGAAGGCTTCGGCAGCATTGAAGCCGTTGCGCAGACCAAGGGTCAGCTGCTCGACAATCTCGGCGCCGAGGGCACTGCTGTACTCAATCGTGATGATGCGTTCTTTGCGGACTGGAGCGCACGCGCGGGGGCGGCAACGATCGTTAGTTTCGGCCACCACGAATCGGCGGATGTCCGTGCAGAGAATATCCAGCCAGTCGTTCGTCGCGGTGCGCCCGCTTTCAGTTTCGACCTGGTGACGCCGGACGGCCGCGCAGCTGTTGCGCTGCCTCTGGCAGGCCGTCACAACGTCAGCAATGCGCTCGCCGCGGCCGCGGCCGCGATGGCGGTGGGTGCGTCGCTTGACGATGTGACCGCAGGTCTGGCGACGGCCAGAAGTGTGCCCGGCCGGATGCGTGCCTTCCGTCATTCCTCCGGCGCCATGATTTTCGATGATGCCTACAACGCTAACCCGGATTCAGTCGCCGCCGCGATCCGCACGCTTGCGGAGTTCAAAGGCAAGGCCTGGCTCGTACTCGGAGACATGGGTGAGCTCGGTGATGAGGCGGTGGAAATGCACAGAGAAACCGGTCGGCTCGCGCGTGAGTCGGGCGCGGAAGCGCTGTTCTGCATCGGTGAACTCGGCAGGGAAATTGGCGCCGGCTTTGGTCCGGGAGCCCGTTGGATGAAGTCGATGGATGAGCTGGAGCGTGAGCTTCGTGACGAACTCGTACCGGGGCGCAACGTGTTGATCAAGGGGTCGCGATTTATGGCTCTCGACCGGCTTGTTGCTGCGCTTGAAGAAACGCCGGAAGGCAACGAAGGAGAGGCATAACGATGTTGTTGTTTCTGGCCGACTACCTTAAAGACATCTATTCCGGATTCAATGCGTTCACGTACATCACGACGCGGGCAATCATGGGGGCACTGACGGCACTGGTCATGTCATTCGTATTGGGGCCCGTGGTTATACGTCGTTTGATCACACGACAGATTGGTCAGACCGTGCGGCAAGACGGCCCTGAAAGTCATTTGCCGAAAGCCGGTACGCCGACGATGGGCGGGGCACTGATACTCGCCGCCATTATTATCAGCACGCTTCTTTGGGCGGATCTCAATAGTCCGTACATCTGGATCGTGCTGGGCGTCACGACCGCTTTCGGTGTGATCGGCTGGATTGATGATTACCGCAAGCTGATTTTGCAGGATCCCGAGGGCATGCCGGCACGCTGGAAGTTTTTCCTGCAGTCGGTTGCCGGGTTAACGGCAGCCGTGGTCCTTTACGGCCTGGCTGATACACCGGTCGAAACCGCGTTGCTCATTCCTTACTTCAAGGACCTCGCCATTCCGCTGGGCGCCGGTTTCGTCGTGCTGACGTATCTTGTCATCGTCGGTACCAGTAATGCGGTGAATCTGACCGACGGCCTCGATGGCCTGGCCGTCATGCCCTCGGTTATGGTCGGCGGTGCGCTCGGTATTTTTGCCTACGCGGCAGGCAACGTGATTTTTGCCGACTATCTCAGCATTCCCTATGTCGCCGGTGCCGGCGAGATCATGGTCTTCTGTGCGGCGCTGAGCGGCGCGGGTCTGGGCTTTCTCTGGTTCAACACCTATCCCGCGCAGGTCTTCATGGGTGATATCGGCGCGCTGGCACTGGGCGCTGCTCTCGGCACTGTTGCCGTCATAGTCCGTCAGGAACTCGTGCTCTTTATTATGGGCGGGTTGTTCGTGATCGAAACTGTTTCGGTCATTCTGCAGGTGGCCTCCTTCAAACTGACCGGCAAACGCGTGTTTCGCATGGCGCCGTTGCATCATCACTATGAACTCAAGGGCTGGGCCGAGCCGAAAGTCATCGTTCGCTTCTGGATCATCACAGTGATTCTTGTGTTGATCGGACTCGCGAGTCTGAAGCTGCGTTAGTGAGTATCGGAATCGTCATGAATCAGCCACACGCATCCGTCGCACCGAACCAGCGCAAACTGCTGGTTATGGGCATGGGCGTGACGGGCTTATCGGTTGCCCGCTGGTGTGCGCGTAACGATGTTGCGGCCATGTTTGTTGACAGTCGCGATGCTGCGCCGGGCGCTAATGATATTGCTGCGCTGTTGCCCGATGCGGACATCCGGTGCGGCGATTTGCCGCATGTCTTGCCGGACGGCATCAGCGAGATCATTTTGTCACCAGGTCTACCGCTCGACCTGCCGTTACTCGATGCGGCTGCCCGGGCAGGCATTGCCGTGCACAGTGATATCGACCTCTTTTTCAGCGATTGCAAGCAGCCGGTTATCGGGATCACCGGCTCCAATGGCAAGAGCACGGTGACCAGTATGCTCGGGGAGATGCTGCGGGCCGCAGGTATGAACGCGGCGGTCGGCGGTAATCTTGGTGCTGCCGCACTGGATCTGCTGACAGCCGAAGCCGATTTTTATGTGCTCGAGCTGTCCAGCTTTCAGCTGGAACGCAGTGATGAACTGCCGCTGCATGCGGCAGTCGTTCTTAATTTGTCCAACGATCATCTCGATCACCACGGTGACATGCAGTCCTACGGTGCGGCGAAAGCGCGCATCTATCAAAACTGTCGTTTTGCCGTTGTTAATCGCGATGAACCTGAGCTTGCCGTGAGTGCAGAGTCATGCACCCGGCAACGCGGATTCACGCTGAGTCAGCCCGCCCCCGAGGAGTGGGGGGTCGTCGTCAAAGATGACGGGCAATGGATTGCCCGGGGCACCTATACGGTTATGCCGGTGTCGGCGCTGCAGATTGCAGGGCGGCATAACCTCGCGAACGCACTTGCTGCCTTCGCGCTGGCCGACACACTGGAGCTGCCGCTCGACGGATTGGTCGCGGGTGCGCAGGTGTTTCCGGGTTTGCCTCACCGGATGCAGCGGGTTGCAAGTGACGATGGAATCATATGGATAAACGATTCCAAAGCGACCAATGAAGCCGCTGCTATCGCCAGCATCGAGTCCGTCTTTGACGGACTGAGCGGGCGACTGGTGCTGATTGCAGGCGGAGATGCCAAGAGTGCAGAGCTAAAGGATTTAGCTCTTTGTTTGGAGGACAAGGATGTCCTCGTTATTTTGCTCGGCAAAGACCGCGACCTGTTGCACGAGCGTCTGGATAGCGTGTGCAAAACGCTCGATGCGGACACCATGGCCGAAGCGGTGTCGCTTGCGGCTAGTCACGTGACGGCCGGCGACACCGTGCTGCTTGCTCCCGCTTGCAGCAGTCTCGATATGTATGTGAATTTCGAACAGCGTGGCGAATCGTTCGCCAGCGCTGTGGCCGGTGTGCAGAAATGAGTGCTCGCAAACACGCCGGTTTCGAACACATCAACGGTAATCTGCTGGTGCTCATGCTGGCGCTGCTCGGTATCGGCCTGATCCTGCTGACGTCGGCATCGATATCGCTGGCCGAGAACAACACGGGCAAACCGTTCTACTACCTGATTCAACAATTGGTCGCCGTCGCCATTGGCCTGGCCTGCGCCGCGGTGATCATTCGCACGCCCACTGACTACTGGGAAAAATTCGGGCCCTATTTGCTGATTGGTGCCGTGCTGTTGCTTGCCGCCGTTTTGCTGCCCGGTGTCGGGCGTACCGTTAACGGTTCAACCCGTTGGATAAGCGTCGCCGGTATCAACCTGCAGGTGTCAGAGCCGGCCCGACTGATGGTGTTGATGTACCTCGCCGGGTATGCCGTGCGTCATCGTGATGACCTGAGCAATGGCTTTCGTGAATTGCTGAAGCCCATGGCAGTGGTGAGCGTCGTTTGCGGCTTGCTCATTATGGAACCGGACTTCGGCGCAACCGCGGTGATGTTGTTGATCTCGCTGTCGGTTTTATTTGTCGCCGGCGTACCGCTGCGCTATTTCATCGGCATGGCGCTTGCGGTTGCGGTCGTGCTCACGCTGGCGGTGATTATCGAGCCCTATCGGGTGCAGCGACTGATTGCTTTCCTCGATCCCTGGGCGGATCCCTACGGCAGCGGCTTTCAATTGACTCAGTCGCTGATCGCCATCGGCAGTGGTGAGTGGTTCGGGGCGGGGCTCGGCAACAGCGTGCAGAAGCTGTTCTACCTGCCGGAGGCTCACACGGATTTTGTCTTTGCGGTGTTTGCTGAAGAGTTTGGTGTCTTTGGCACCTTCGCGTTGCTGGGTTTATTTGCAGCACTCGTCTGGTACGCGGTGCAGATTGCCAATACGGCCGCACTGAAAGAGCGCTATTACCAGGCTTATCTCGCCTTTGGTATCGCTGTCTGGCAGGGCGCGCAGGTGTTTATCAACATCGGCGTCAATATGGGGGTACTGCCGACCAAGGGGCTGACGTTGCCGCTGGTCAGTTACGGCCGCAGCAGCCTGATCATCACGATAATCGCGCTGGCGCTGTTATTGCGGATCGACATGGAGAACCGCGCCGGTGCGCCGAAAGAACGCAGCAAGCGGCGCAACACAACCAAAGCCGGAGGGCGCCGCCGGTGAACGCCGCGACGACATCGCAGGCGCCGGTGCTCATCATGGCAGGCGGTACGGGCGGGCATGTGTTTCCGGCGCTGGCGGTTGCAGATGAATTGCAGGCACGCGGGCGCCCGGTTGTCTGGCTCGGCAGTCCGCGCGGTATAGAGAACCGGCTGATTCCTGCTGCCGGCATCCCCTTGCACCGGGTGCGTGTAGCGGGACTGCGTGGCAAGGGTTTGCTCAGCTGGTTGCTGGCTCCCTTCAAATTGCTGCTGGCGCTCTGGGACGCACTGCGCATTGTGCGCCGTTTGCGTCCGTCGGTGGTATTGGGCATGGGTGGATTTGCCTCCGGCCCGGGCGGGCTCGCGGCCTGGATGCTCCGCTGCCCGCTGCTGATTCACGAACAAAACGCGGCCGCAGGGCTGACCAATCGACTTCTGGCTGGAATCGCCCGGGAAGTGCTGCAAGCCTTCCCGGGCAGTTTTTCTGCCGGCGTCCGTGCGCGAACGATCGGTAACCCGGTGCGTGCGGAGATCTTTGCGATTGCCGCTCCCGATGAGCGCTTTGCTGACAGGCACGGTCACGATGAGCTGCGGGTGCTGGTGATCGGTGGCAGTCAAGGCGCGCTCGCCCTGAATAAACTAGTGCCGGAGGCCGTGAGTTTGTTGAGCGAACCCCAGCGCGTCCGCGTGCGGCATCAGGCCGGCGAACAAACGCTTAGCAATGCCGTGGATGCATACCGGCAGCTGGGCATTGCGGCAGACGTGAGCGCCTTTATTGACGACATGGCGGCTGCCTACGACTGGGCAGACGTGGTCGTATGCCGTTCCGGTGCGCTGACGGTCGCCGAGCTGGCTGCCGCGGGGCTCGGTAGTTTGCTGGTGCCCTATCCCGCGGCGGTTGACGATCATCAGACCCTCAACGCGCGCTATCTGTCCGATGCCGGTGCGGCAGTACTACTGCCCCAGGCAGAACTCACGGCAACCAGGCTGGCGGCGGAATTGCAGCGCTGTGCCGATGACCGTACCCTCGTGCTGGAGCGCGCCCGCCGGGCGCGCAGCCTGGCTCTTCCCCGGGCCACGGCGGATCTGGCAGACGCCTGTCTGGCGCTGGAGGCAGCGGCATGAAAGACCGCATGCGCGAAATTACCCGCATACATCTGGTTGGCATCGGCGGTGTCGGTATGGGTGGTATCGCGGAGGTATTACTGAATCTCGGGTACGAGGTGCAGGGGTCAGACCTGCGCGAGTCACGGGTGACCGCGCGGCTGGCTGCACGGGGCGCCAACATTTTTCTGGGACATGACGCGACCCATATACAAGGTGCGGACGTCGTTGTGGTGTCGACCGCGATTGATACCGGTAACCCGGAGACCGATGCGGCTCGCGAGCAGCGTATACCCGTGGTACGACGTGCCGAGATGCTGGCGGAACTGATGCGCTTCCGTCACGGCATCGCCATCGCCGGCACCCACGGCAAAACCACGGTTACCAGTCTGGTGGCCAGCGTTCTGGCCGAGGCCGGCGAAGATCCGACTTTTGTGATCGGTGGCCGGCTCGTCAGCGCCGACTCCAATGCGCGGCTCGGTGCCGGCAAGTATCTGGTCGCCGAAGCCGACGAAAGCGACGCTTCGTTCACGCACCTGCAACCGATGATTGCCGTTGTGACGAATATCGATTTTGATCACATGGAAACCTATGACGGAGACCCGGACCGTTTGTACGCGAGCTTCGAGGAGTTTGTGCACAACCTGCCTTTTTACGGACTCGCGATACTCTGCAGTGACGATGCCGGTGTGCAGCATATTCTGCCGCAGCTGAAGCGTACGACGCTCACCTATGGTGTGGACGAAGGCGCCGATATCCGTGCGGTCGAGGTCAGCCGCACCGGCACGACATCGTTCATTAAGGTCGCACGCCCGGGCCATGAAAATTTGTTGCAGCTTGAGCTCAGCATGCCGGGGCATCACAACGTACTGAACTCGCTGGCGGCAGTGGCGGTGGCGCACGAACTCGAACTGGATGATGCGGCATTGCAGACTGCGCTGCTGCATTTCGAAGGCATAGACCGACGCCTGCAGGTTGTCGGCGAGCATATGATCTCGACGCGCCGTGTGTTGTTTATCGATGACTACGCACATCACCCGACTGAAATCGCAGCGACACTGGATGCTGTGCGGCAGGGCTGGCCGGGACGCCGGGTTGTGGTTGTTTTTCAGCCGCATCGTTACAGCCGCACGCGTGATCTGATGGATGACTTTGCCGAGGTGCTGACCGGTGCCGACCGGCTGTTCATTGCCGAGGTGCATGCGGCGGGGGAACAGCCCATCGCCGGTGCTGATGGCCGCTCAATTTGCCGTGCAGTTCGCACCCGTGGTCAGGTCGAACCGGTTTTTGTTCCCGACCTCAGTCATGTCGCCGACGATTTATCAGCCGTTCTGGAGGACGGCGACCTGGTGCTGACGCTTGGTGCCGGCAGCATCGGCGCCATAGCTCAGGAATTGCCCGCCCGGCTCGGCGGGCAGAAGGTGGCGGCGCGGTGATGGCTGAACGTCACGTTTCGATGGCACAGCATACGTCCTGGCGTGTGGGCGGCCCGGCAGAGTATTACTGCAAGCCGGGCAGTCGTGATGAGTTGATCGAATGTTTGCAGTCAGTTGGTGCCGGTGTGCCCATTCACTTTATCGGCCGCGGTAGCAATCTGCTGGTGCGCGACGGGGGTGTGGCTGCTGCGCTGATTGCGGTGCACGACGCGCTTACGGATTTCGAAGAGCTCGGCGACGGCCGTATTTACGCGGGTGCCGGTCTGGCCTGTGCGCTGGTCGCCCGGCGTTGTGTGCGCAATCGACTGGGCCCTGCTGAATTTTTTGCCGGTATTCCCGGCACGGTCGGTGGCGCGCTGACCATGAATGCCGGTGCGTTCGGCGGCGAAACCTGGAATCAGGTGGAGTCGGTTGAGGTGATCAACCGTCAGGGCGAAGTCACGGTGCGTTACCCCGATGAGTATCAGGTTGCTTACCGTGAGGTGAGTCTGATCGAGCCACGCGAAGAGTGGTTTATCGGCGGTACTTTCCGGTTTACAGAGAATTACGACACGAGCCCGGAGAAAGTGAAGGCGCTGGTCAATCAGCGTAAGGAGTCGCAACCGCTGGGTCTGCCGAGCTGCGGGTCGGTGTTTCGCAACCCGCCGGGTGATCACGCCGCGCGGCTGATCGAGGCGGCCGGTCTGAAGGGTCATGTCATCGGTGGCGCAGTCGTATCAGACAAGCATGCCAATTTTATTATCAATACCGGCACGGCAACCGCAGCAGATATTGAGAATCTGATTAAGCACGTGCAGGCCACGGTCAAGCGTGAATTCGACGTCGAACTGGTGCGTGAAGTGCACATCATCGGAGAGGCGGCATGACCGGCACATCGCGCACGCGTGAATTGCCGGGCAGTGAGTTTCCGAAAATCTCGCAGGCCGGCGATTTCGGCAAAGTAGCCGTGCTCTACGGAGGCGATTCCGCGGAGCGTGAAATCTCGCTCATGACCGGCAAAGCCGTGCATGCAGCGCTCATTGAGCGCGGCGTTGATGCTCACCTCCTCGATGCGGCCGGTGACTATCTGCCGCAACTGACGGACGCTGGCTTTAATCGCGTCTGGATCGCGCTGCATGGTCGCGGCGGTGAGGACGGAACCTTGCAGCGGCGGCTGGACGAGATGCACCTGCCTTACACCGGCAGCGGGCCTGACAGCGCGGCGCTGGCGATGGACAAGCTTGCCAGTAAGCAGGCGCTGCTCGACGCAGGGTTACCAACCGCGCCGTGGCAGGAAGTTCGTTCGGCTGAGGAGCTCGCGGCCGCAGCCGACACGCTCGGCTTGCCACTGATCGTTAAGCCGGCGCTTGAGGGGTCAAGCATCGGCATGAGCAAGGTGAACACAATCAGCGATATTGCCAGCGCCTGGCAAAACGCTGCAGCGGCTGATTCGCCAGTGATGGCGGAGGCCTGGATCAGCGGCGGTGAATACACGGCCGCGATTCTGCAGGGCGAGGTGTTGCCGCTGATACGTATTGAGGTGCAGGGCGGCTTCTACGACTACGAGGCCAAATATTTCAGCGACGAGACCGGCTACCACTGTCCCGCCGGCTTATCGGCCGAGGCCGAGGCGCAATTCGCCGCGCTCGCCATGCAGGCCTTCATGGCCGTGGGGTGTGACGGTTGGGGCCGGGTCGATTTCATGCTGAATGAGGCCGGTGAGCCGCTGATTCTGGAGGTCAATACTGTCCCGGGGATGACCAGTCACAGTTTGGTGCCAATGGCAGCGGCGCAGGCCGGCATCGATTTCGGCGGGCTGGTCTGGCGCATTCTCGAAACGAGTTTTGACCGGTTGTCAGCTGAGGAGGTGGCGCATGGCACGTAAACGCGTCAATCGCCGCCGCCAGACGACGCGCCGGAAAAAGCGCTTCGGGTTGCCAAAACTGCCGGATTTTCCGCGGTTCCCGGAAATCAACTGGGGATTGTTGGGAAACGTTGTTTTTTTAGCGTTTTTTTCGCTTCTGACGTACTCCGGGACTTTATGGTTAATGGATAGACCTATAAACTCCGTACGTATAGAAGGGCGCTTCGAACGGGTGACTGCAGTGCAGGTCGAAGCGGCCATGTCGCCGTATCTGGATGAGGGTTTTCTGAGTCTTGATATCGGCGACGTGCAGAGCGCTGTTGAGCGTCTGCCCTGGGTGGAACGGGCTGGTATCCGCAGGAGCTGGCCCGCCGCGCTGAACGTCGAGCTGGTGGAGCAACGGGCGGCGGCACGCTGGGGCAAAAACGGGTTGTTGAATGTTTACGGGGAGTTGTTCGTCCAGGAGGCGAAGCACGTGCCTGCCGAGTTGCCGCAGCTGAGCGGTCCGGACGGCACGCAACTACAGGTGGCGAAGCGCTTTTTCGATCTGAACGCACGTTTGCAACAGCGTGGCCTTACGGCTGTCTCGCTGCAGCTGGACGCGCGCGGCTCCTGGCAACTGGGGCTGAACAATGGTGTGCAGGTGCGGCTGGGTGCTGTGGCTGTAGACGATCGTGCCCATCGTTTCTTTACCGCCCTTGATTCAGTGCTGGCTCCGTTGACCGAGCAGATTAACTACATCGATATGCGATACACCAATGGCTTTGCTGTGGGCTGGAAAGAAAACGCCGGCCCCGCGTCGGTTAGTTCCCAGCTGGCAGAAACAGGGGAAGTACGCCCGGATGCCTGGTAAGACCGAAAAAGAACTCGTCGTTGCGCTCGACATCGGCACGTCGAAGATCGTCGCTATTGTCGGCGAGTTGCAGGACGACGGTGAGCTTGAAGTGATCGGTTTCGGCTCGCATCCGTCGCGTGGCCTGAAAAAGGGCGTGGTCAATAATATTGAAGCGACGGTCAACTCCATACAACGCGCGGTTGAAGAAGCCGAGTTGATGGCCGGTTGCGACATCCAGTCGGTGTACACCGGCATCGCCGGCAGCCATATCCGCAGCCTGAATTCGCACGGTATCGTGGGAATTCGTGATCGCGAAGTGAATCAGGGTGATGTGGATCGCGTGATCGAAGCCGCGCGTGCGGTGCCGATCCCGGCGGACCAGCGCATCCTGCACGTGCTGCCGCAGGAATTCATCATCGACGGTCAGGAAGGCATACGTGATCCGATCGGCATGAGCGGTGTGCGGCTTGAAGCGCGGGTGCACATGGTGACCGGCGCAGCTTCTGCCGCACAGAATATCGTCAAGTGTGTGCAACGTTGCGGCCTCGAAGTGGAAGACATCGTGCTCGAGCAGCTGGCATCCAGTTATGCAGTGCTGACAGAGGACGAGAAAGAGCTCGGCGCCTGCATTGTTGATATCGGCGGCGGTACCACCGATATCGCGGTGTTTCATGACGGTGCGATCAAACACACCGCGGTCATTCCGATCGCCGGTGATCAGGTCACTAACGATATTGCGATCTCGCTGCGCACACCGACGCAGTACGCGGAAGAGATCAAGATCAAATATGCCTGCGCGCTGTCGCAGCTGGCGAATCGTGATGAAACGATTGAAGTGCCGAGTGTCGGTGACCGGCCGCCGCGGCGACTCGCTCGCCAGACACTGGGCGAGGTGGTTGAACCGCGCTACGAAGAGTTGTTCCAGCTGATTGCGGCGGAACTGCGGCGCAGTAATTTCGAAGAGTTGATCGCGGCCGGCATTGTGCTGACCGGGGGCAGTTCGAAGATGGAAGGGGCAGTGGAGCTCGCTGAAGAAGTGTTCCACATGCCCGTGCGGCTCGGGTTGCCGCAGTACGTGAAGGGTTTGGGTGAAGTGGTCCGTAATCCGATTCATGCCACAGGTGTGGGCATTCTCCTGTACGCCAGGGACAAGGGCGAGGGTGGTGCAGACGCAATGGCCGGGGGCGGTTTGCGGGAAGTTTGGTCGCGGATGAAGGCCTGGTTTCAGGCGAATAGATAATTATATTTTCCTTTAAGGATGAGGAGTGAAGGCAATGTTTGAACTCATGGATGCATACAGCCAGAGTGCTGTAATCAAGGTAATCGGCGTCGGTGGTGGCGGTGGCAATGCCGTCAAGCACATGGCGGCGTGCGGAATCGAAGGTGTCGATTTCATTTGTGCGAATACAGACCGGCAGGCGTTATTGAATGCCGAGGTTAAAACGACCCTGCAGATCGGTTGCAACATCACGAAGGGCCTGGGTGCAGGCGCCAATCCTGAGGTCGGTTACAAAGCGGCGATGGAAGATCGTGACCGCTTGCAGGAACTGATCGAAGGCGCGGATATGCTCTTTATTACTGCGGGTCTTGGCGGTGGCACCGGCACCGGTGCAGCGCCGGTGATCGCGCAGATTGCGAAAGAGCTCGGCATCCTGACCGTAGCCGTGGTAACCAAGCCTTTCGACATGGAAGGCGGCAAGCGCGGCGGCATTGCAGACGAGGGCATGCATGAGTTGGCGAAGAGTGTGGATTCGCTGATCACCATTCCCAACGAAAAGCTGCTGACCGTGCTGGGCACCGATGTCACGCTGCTCGATGCGTTCAAGTCAGCCAACGAAGTGCTGCAGGGCGCGGTCCAGGGCATTGCCGAACTGATCACCCGCGAGGGCCTGATCAACGTCGACTTTGCTGATGTGCGCACCGTGATGTCCGAAATGGGCATGGCGATGATGGGTACCGGCGTTGCGTCAGGTGATGACCGGGCGCGCGAAGCGGCTGAAGCCGCAGTGTCGAGCCCGCTGCTGGAAGACATCAATTTGTCCGGCGCCAACGGCATTCTGGTGAACGTCACGGCAGGTCCGGATCTGGCGATCGGCGAGTTCAGCACGATTGGTGAGACGGTGAAGGAGTACGCCTCGGAAGACGCGACGGTTGTGGTCGGTACCGTGATCGACCCGGACATGGCCAATACCATCCGGGTGACGGTGGTGGCAACGGGTCTGGGTAAGGGAATCATGGGCGCGGTTAACACGACCGGTGAAATTGAGCCGATTGGCGTTCGCGGTACTCGTGCAGCGACGAAAGAGCTCGAAGAAGCCGGTGTCCCGGCGGCCGGAACGCCCAATTACGTGGATTACGAAGTTCCGCCCGGTATTAGAGAGCAGCAGCGTCAGAAAGCGGTCGGGGATGACCTCCCGGATCCACTGGAAGACCATGAAATGCTTGATATTCCTGCGTTTCTGCGCCGCCAGGCGGACTAGTCCGCAGGGCTTGATTTGTTGCGGCACTCGGGGGGCTGTGGTACTTTTCGCCGCAGTCACTACCCCGATGTGCGCGCGGCTGTAAAAGTGGATTAGCAGCCGGTACTTGCAGGACGAACCTAAGGAGCCAGCTTAACTCTTGGCGGGCTTTATTTATGCTCAGACAACGGACACTCAAGAACGCGATACGCGCCACCGGCGTCGGTCTGCACACCGGCCGCAAGGTCTTTATGACCCTGCGCCCGGCGGCGGACAATACCGGCATCGTGTTCCGTCGGGTCGACCTCGATCCGCCCGTCGATGTGCCGGCCGACAGCAAGATTGTTGGTGAGACGCAGCTCGGCACCACCCTGATTAAGGGTGACGTCAAAGTTGCGACCGTTGAGCATCTGATGTCGGCACTTGCGGGCCTCGGTATCGATAATGCCTTCGTCGATCTGAGCGCACCGGAAGTGCCGATCATGGACGGCAGCGCAGCCCCCTTCGTGTTCCTGCTGCAGTCGGCGGGTGTGACGGAACAGACTTCACCCAAGAAGTTCCTGCGCATCAAGAAGCCGGTGCGGGTCGAGCACGGCGACAAGTGGGCCGAATTCCAGCCTTACGACGGCTTCCGCGTCAACTTCAAAATCGATTTCGATCATCCGGTGTTTAAGAATCATCTGCAGGAATCCACCATCGATTTTTCGACGACCTCATTCCTCCGTGAAGTCAGCCGCGCGCGCACCTTTGGATTTATGCGCGACATCGAAATGCTGCGCTCAAATCGACTCGCGCTTGGCGGCAGTATCGACAACGCCGTGGTGCTTGACGACTTCCGCGTGCTGAACGAAGACGGCCTGCGTTACGAAGACGAGTTTGTGCGCCACAAGATTCTCGATGCCATCGGTGATTTGTACCTGGCAGGCCACAGCTTCATCGGCGCCTATACCGGCTACAAATCAGGTCACGAGCTCAACAATATGTTGTTGCGTGAACTCTGGGCGCAGCCCGATGCGTACGAAGAAGTGACCTTCAATGACGATGCCGGCGCGCCGATCTGCTACAAAAGCGCAGCAGCTGCCGCGGCAGTCTGATCGCTAGCTCGCGACCCGGACCTTGACTGACATCGGCGTCTGGCCGATATCCGTGCACAGCGACCGCAATTCCGCCTCGGCGTAACGCAGTTTCGCCGCCCATTCGGGGCTGGTGGCCGCCACCACGAGGGTGCCGTCAGGGCGGAAATCGCAGTGCTGTATCCCGTCCCCGAGGGGTGCGCTGATGTTGCTGCGCAGATGGTCGGTCAGGCTGGCTCTTTTGCGGGCCTCTCTGGCCAGACCAGCCAGACCTGATCCGCTGGCGCCGATCAACTCAGACAGTGACTTAGCTTCACTTTTTGACATAAATTCTGTCGAAATTGCCCCGATTCTGTGACCAGTTCCTTGTTTGCAAAGCGCTTTCTCCCTATTCTACGCCAGCGATAAGGGCAAACGTGCTGAAAAGTACGGACGCAAAGCTACCGATCTACGGGCATCGCAGCGGCTTCCGGCCGTCGGCCTATGATAGCGGGGTTACCGACAATGATGGCAAACAACTGTTCACGTGCGGCTATTTGTGCGCGCAAGATTCCGAGAACCCATCCTAAAAAGGGTTCCGCCACAGGGCGTTGTTTGTCAGCGGAGGATGTTCGGCAGAAATGAAACTGATTATTCTGAATCGCGGCTCGCGAGCAGCGCGCTGTCTGGACATTGCGTCCGGGCACGCCTGGATTGCCGGCCTTGCTGTTGCAGCGGTGGTCGCCGTGGCTGCAACAGGCGGTTACGCGCTGGGCGGTGCCGGTGCGGCCAACCCGCAGCTGTCTGAGCTGCAAACCCTGCGAGCCGAGCTCGCGGCACAGCGCGAAGAACTGCAGGCGCTGGGCACATCTGCCGACGAACATATCGATGCACTGGCGCTGCGCGCCGGTGAACTGAACGCGCACGTTATTCGCCTAAATGCGCTCGGCAGCCGGTTGACCGGCATGGCTGATCTGGAAGACGGAGAATTCGATTTTGCCAATGCACCCGCCATGGGTGGTCCGGCCGACGACGACGGCAACATAGACGACAGCGGTCAGCTGCCGAATCTGCTCGCCGATCTGGAATCGCTGGAAAGCACGCTCGACAATCAGCTGCAGCAGCTCACAGCGCTCGAAGGCCTGATGCTCGACAGCAAGCTCTCGAATCGCGCCCGCCCGAGCGGTCGGCCCGTGCGCAAAGGCTGGCAGTCATCGTATTTCGGTAAGCGCAGCGACCCCCTGACCGGTAAATCATCCTGGCACAAAGGTGTCGATTTCGCCGGTAAACGAGGTGACGACATCATCGCAGTCAGTGACGGTGTGGTGACCTTTTCCGGCGACCGCTACGGCTACGGCAACCTCGTTGAGGTCCGCCACGGCAACGGCTACGTGACCCGTTACGCCCATAACCAGCAGAATCTGGTGGCCGTGGGTGATGTGGTGACGCAGGGCCAGACGATTGCGCTGATCGGCTCGACCGGTCGCTCCACCGGCCCGCACGTGCATTTTGAAGTGCACCGTAACGGTCAGGCCGTTGACCCGGCCAAATACATCCGCAACCGCTAATCTCCCGCCCGCGGGCATCTCCGTCATAGCCGTCTCGCTCTAACCCGAGTAAAATGCGCGCTTTCGCGACGCATGGCTGGTGATCAACCCGCCGGAGCACAATCGCGGTACGGATATCGCGACAGGACAATCTTTTAGCTGATGGCAAATATATTTACGCGGCTGTTTGGCAGCCGCAATCAACGGATTCTGCGCGGCTACGGTAAGGCCGTAGCTGCTGCCGGCACACATGAAGCCGCCCTGAAGGAGCTGTCGGACGATGACCTGCGGGCTAAAACCGCTGAGTTTCGTGAGCGGCTTGCTGCCGGCGAGGAGCTCGACGCGCTGATTCCGGAGGCATTCGCGGCGGTGCGCGAAGCTTCAGTGCGCACGCTCGGGCTGCGTCACTATGACGAGCAGATGCTCGGTGGCCTGACCCTGCACGAAGGCAAGATTGCGGAGATGCGCACCGGTGAGGGTAAAACGCTTGTCGCCACGCTACCGGCGTATGTCAACGCGCTCGGCGGCGACAGTGTGCACATCGTTACGGTTAACGACTACCTGGCCAGTCGTGACGCTGACTGGATGCGGCCGGTTTACGAATTTCTGGGCATGACGGTCGGTGTCATCCGGGCCGGGCAGACCAAGGAAGAGAAGATCGAAGCGTATGCCTGCGACATCGTCTACGGCACCAATAACGAATTTGGCTTTGATTACCTGCGCGACAATCTTGAGTACCGCAAGGAAGGTCAGGCACAACGCAGGCTCGCGTTTGCGATTGTCGATGAAGTGGATTCCATTCTGATCGATGAGGCGCGCACGCCGCTGATCATCTCGGGTCCTTCCGAAGAAAGCACCGAGTTGTACGTGCAGATCAACAAGTTCATACCCAAGCTCAAGCAGCAGTTTGGTGATGACAATGCGGCGCGCAATCAACAGATTAGCGCCGGCAAAGTGAAAGTCACCGATCACAAGGGTGAAGCGCTCGGTACTATGCCGCTGGCCGAGGCCATACAGGCCGCCGCCGATGCGGGCTATGACCTCGTGCAGCTCGACCCGAACGCCAGCGTGCCGCCGTGTCGATTCTTCCAGGCCGGTGATTACACGGTCGATGAGAAAACGAAGCAGGCGTACCTTACTGAAGACGGTCACGACAAGGTTGAAAAACTGCTGACCCAAGACGGTCTGCTTGAGGAGGGCGGTAGTCTCTATGACGCTGCCAATATCCGCCTCATGCACCACGTTACGGCGGCGATCCGTGCCCACTCGCTGTTCGCCAAAGATGTCGACTACATCGTCGCCGATGGCGAAGTCGTCATTGTTGACGAATTCACGGGCCGCACCATGCCGGGCCGGCGCTGGTCTGATGGTCTGCATCAGGCGGTTGAGGCGAAAGAAGGGCTGAAGGTCAAAGAAGAAAACCAGACGGTTGCGTCGATCACCTTCCAGAACTACTTCCGCATGTACAACAAGCTGTCGGGTATGACCGGTACTGCGGATACTGAGGCGTTTGAGTTTCAGACGATTTACGGTCTGGAGGTGGTGGTCGTTCCGACACATCGTCCCATGGTGCGCGATGACCAGTCGGATCTGGTCTACCTCACCCAGCGCGACAAGTTCAACGCCATCATCGAAGACATCAAAGACTGTGTCGAACGCGAACAGCCGGTGCTGGTGGGCACCACATCGATCGAAGCGTCGGAGCTGCTGTCGAATGAGCTGAAGAAGGCGAAAGTTAAGCATGAAGTGCTGAACGCCAAGCAGCATGAGCGCGAAGCGCATATCGTGGCGGAAGCGGGCCGGCCGGGCGCAGTGACCATTGCCACCAACATGGCCGGTCGCGGCACCGATATCGTGCTCGGCGGCAGTCTGGACTCCGAACTGGCTGATCTGGGTGATGATGCCGATGAGGCGGCCATTGCCGCGCATCGTGCAGACTGGGAACAGCGCCATGCGCGGGTGCTTGAGAGTGGCGGTCTGCACATTATCGGCACTGAGCGTCATGAATCGCGTCGTATCGACAATCAGCTGCGTGGCCGCTCAGGTCGTCAGGGCGATCCCGGCTCGAGCCGCTTTTATCTGTCGATGGAAGACAGCCTGATGCGGATCTTCGGCGATCCCGACCGCACCAAAGCGCTGCTGTCGCGAGTGGGCATGCGCGAAGGCGAGGCGATTGAGAGCGGCTTGCTGACGCGGCAAATTGAGCGGGCCCAGCGCAAGGTGGAAGCGCACAACTTTGACGCCCGCAAACAGCTACTCGAGTACGACGACGTTGCAAACGAACAACGCACGGCGATTTATGAGCAGCGCAACGACCTCATGGGCGCAGATGATATTGCTGACTCCATTGCCGGCATCCGTTACGAGGTGATCGACAATCTGGTCGATGAGTACATTCCGCGACAGTCGATGGAAGAGCAGTGGGATGTCGCCGGCTTGCATCAGGTACTGGAACGCGAGTTCGGCAGTGATCTCGATATTCAGAGCTGGCTAGATGATGAGAACGTTACGGAAGAGGATCTGCGTGAGCGGATCGTAGCCGCGCTGGAAGCAGAGTACGAAGCGAAGACTGAGCAGGTCGGCACCGAGATCATGCGTATGATCGAAAAAGAGTACATGCTCAAGTTTATTGATATGCACTGGCGCGAGCATCTGGGCGCGCTTGATTACCTGCGACAGGGTATTGGTCTGCGCAGCTACGCGCAGAAAAACCCAAAGCAGGAATACAAGCGCGAAGCGTTCGAGATGTTCGGCGCGATGCTCGATCGGGTGAAATACGAACTGATCTCGTTCCTGTCGCAGGTGCGGGTGCGCGGCGAAGAAGACGTCAAGGCAGCACAACAGCGCGCGGTGTCAGGCAACATGCAGTATCAGCATGCCGAGGCATCGGCACTGGGAGGCGGTCAGCCCGCGCCGGCGCAACCGGGTTCGGCCGTGCGACAGTCGCC